>WQSZ01000120.1 GCA_009787645.1 Candidatus Fibrimonadales bacterium
ATAGCTCCGTTTATCAAAAACGAAAGCAAGGGGAACAACAATATTAGCCAACTATACTTCATTTTAAGCCCTTTTCAAAATGTGCGGATGTTCAAAATCTTTGCGCAACGGCCAACCTTCAAAATTCTCTTCTGTAAATATGCGACGTAAATCGGGATGCCCCGTAAAAGAAATACCGAACATATCATAGACTTCACGCTCCTTCCATTCCGCTGCAGGATAAATTGCGGTGATGCTGGGAATTTCCGGCAACTCGTTTGGATCTTCCGGACGTGGCAATGAGCAATGGGCAAAGACTTTGTGGCCTTCGGCTATGCTCATAACTTGCAAGACTACATCAAAATGATCGTTCCAGTCTATCGCTGTGACATCTATAAGATAATCGTAATTCAATTCGGTTTTCAAAAAATCTACGAACTGAGTCCAATCTTCTTTTTTTATGTATAAATCTTCTGCAACGTATGGGTATTTTTGCTGTATGGCTTGCAATGCAACGTTTGCAACAGGGGTTGCAACGTATGGCACATCAGGAAATTCTTCTTTTGGAGGCCTTGTCGGTTTGAATGTGGATTTATATTCGGGATTTTTTTCTTTGAACTCCGCCCTTGCCTCTGCCATTTCTTCATCTTTTATTTTTTCAAGCTCTTCCCAGGTTTTTCTTGCGACTTCCCAGCGATCGCCATCATCTTTTTCTTTGGCTTTTCCCTCTTGCCAAGGGGCTCGGCTGGATTCCGTGGAACAAATCTTTTTTCTCAGCTCCAAGATTCCGTGGAACAGAGCCTCGGGGCGAGGCGGGCAACCGGGGATAAATACATCTACCGGGATTAACAGGTCTGCGCCGCGAACTACGCTGTAATTGTTATACACAAATGGGCCGCCGCTAATGGCACAAGCTCCCATAGCGATTGCGTACTTTGGGCCTGGGATCTGCTCCCACAGAGCCACCATTGCAGGGGCCATCTTTTTGGTCACCGTGCCGGCTATAATAAATAAATCAGCTTGCCTTGGACTTGCCCTGAATACTTCGCTTCCAAAGCGGGCTATATCATAGCGGGCCATTGAACTGGACATCATCTCTATGGCACAGCAACTTGTGCCGTAAGTTAGCGGCCACAGTGAATTTGACCTGGCCCAGTTTATAACCCAGTCCATGACATCTACTAGGTATTTGCCGCCGGGAACGGGGTCTAAGATTTTTGGTGCAATGGTTGTAATGCCCATAGGTAGAAACTAATTTAGAAAACTATTTTTAACAGCAACTCTAAAACCTATATAACTGCCGCTTATATTATCCAAGTTAGGGTCTGTCGATCGACGAACATTATAAAGGTTATTTAAGCCCTTGCGAACCTTTTCAAAATTAAGAGGGCAGTTAGGAGGGCCGCTTGGATCATATTCTGTCCAGGGAAACTTGGAATCAAAACAATCATTTGTCCATTCCCAATATTCATTGTACCGCTGCATAACAGGCGGATCGGCAACCGCAGAATATTCCCACTGAGCTTCTGTAGGCATTTTTATGGCATTTGGCTCCAAACACATTCGAACGGATAATTTTTTGCAAAACTCCTCTGCTTTAAACCAAGAAACACCCTCTACGGGAAGCGTATCGTTTTTCACCCCTTTAGATGGATTTTCCCCCATAATCTCTCTATACTGCCCTTGCTTAATCAGGAATACGGAAATATAAAAGGGATCCATTATTATTCGCAATGATCCATTCAAGCCTGCATGTATATATGAATTTCCGGGAGCAGCTTGCCAATTTATATAATCCATGCTTAAACATTCAAGGCTGGAACTGCTAACCGCATTGCTGGAAGAAGAATCTTGATTGCCACCCGACTCTCCGGGCTTCAGCGCACCACCAACTTCGCCACACGCTATAAAAAGCAACCCAAAAAGCATCAACCACTTAGCCATCACAAATAAGATAGAAATTTCTACATTTTCTTTATGACCCCCGCTGAGGATATTGCGCAATCTCTTATAGACATAAATCCGAAACTGGATCGAGAGCTCCTGGTGAAAACTTTGATTTTTGTGATAAATGCCCACGATGGGCAATTGCGTAAAAGCGGGTTACCTTATGTTATGCACCCCACAAGCGTGGCAAGAACTCTGGCTGAATTGAAAATGGATACCGCAGTAATAGCCGCTGGGCTTTTGCACGACGTTGTGGAAGACACGGAATATTCAACCGGAGAAATAAAGGAAAAATTCGGAACGGAAATCGCAGAAATGGTGGATAGCGTGACCAAAATATCCGATATACAAAAAGGAGTTAACCGAACCGCTGAAACCTTCAAAAAATTTCTGAATTATGTTTCAAAACGCCCGCAAATAATAGCCATAAAACTTGCAGACCGCTTGGATAACATGAATTCCCTGCAATATCTTGCGCCGGAAAGACAAAAAATAATCAGCAAAGAAACTCTGGATTTTTACGCACCGCTTGCGCACCGCCTCGGGCTTTACTCATTTAAGTTCGCATTGGAAGATCTCGCATTCAAATATCTGAATCCCGAAGAACACGCCTCAATAGAAAGTCATTTACAACTGACCAGCAAAGAAAGAGAAGATTACATTCAATCCATAATTTTTCCGCTGAACATAAAAATGAATTTGGAACAGTTGGATTGCGATATAAGAGGCCGCTCCAAGCATATTTACAGCATACACGAAAAGATGAAAGCAAGAGGCTGCAAAATAGACGAGCTTTACGATATTTTTGCCATAAGAATAATTGTCAATCAAGTTGCGGAATGTTACATGGCCATGGGTTATGTGCATAATCTGTGGATGCCTCTATACAGCCGCTTTAAGGATTACATCGCAGTTCCTAAACCGAATTTGTACCAAAGCCTGCATACAACGGTTATAGGCCCGCAAGGAAAGCTCGTTGAAATTCAGATAAGAACCAAAGACATGAACGAAACCGCAGAATACGGCATGGCGGCGCACTGGGCATACAAGTTCAACCTGAAAAAGGAAGAGCTTGAAAGAAATATGGACTGGGTGAACACAATAACCGTAATGCAAAATGAAATTTCAAACTCCACAGAATTTTTGGGCTTTTTGCACGAGAGCCTTTTACCGGAAGATTCTTATGCGTGGACTCCGCAGGGTAAAAAAATTACACTGCCGCTGGGCGCAACCATTTTGGATTTTGCCTTTGCCATTCATACGGATTTGGGGCTGCGTTGCTTGGGGGCTAGGGTTGCCGGCAATGTGTTGAATATAGACGCCCACATTCCCATTGGAGAAACGATCCAGATTTTACAAAGCGATTCGCAGGAACCGCAGGAAACCTGGCTTTCCATGACTAAAACTCCAAAAGCGCAAAATGCCATAAGGCACTGGCTACGAAAAGCTTTGGCCGTTCAATCCGAGATGTTGGGGCAAAAAATCTGGCAAAAGGAATTGCATAATCTGAAAATATCAAAGGAAAATTATCCCGGCGATGTGGAGATTTGCAAAAACTTTAACACTCAAAATATGAATGCATTTTATGAAAATCTTGGCAAAGGAGACATTCCGCTCAAAGATATTTATGCATTTTTAAAGCAGTATTCGGAACATTCCTGGGCAAAGCTCAAAATTCTCAATGTATTCAGCTCAGACGACGAGCCTTTGATCATAGGTCATAACGAAAGATTTTTGCTGACCTATGCCCCATGCTGCAACCCATTGCCCGGAGACCCGGTAGAGGGCATTATGAAAAGCGGCAAGGGAATAGAGATTCACAAGGAAGACTGCAAAGTTCTGAACAAAATCCCTCAACAACAGCGGCTAACCCTGCAATGGGAAGCTCCGGAAGGCGCAATACGTGAGCGAAAGTGCATTTTAAGGATAGAAGCGATGGACAGGGTTGCCATAGAGAAGGATGTTTTTAACACCATTGCAAAGCACAATGCCCTTGTGAAAAAAACTATTTTTGAGAGTAAGGACGGGCGGACTAACGGCAGGATAGATTTACTTGCTTTTAATTCTGCTCAAATCAAGAACATAGAGCAATCGCTAAAAACGGTTGCCGGGATTCGAAAAGTGTCGGTGTTATGAAAAATACGGTTAAAATTCACGTTCCCCCTTCGCAGCAGGTTATGCGCAACCGCACTTATAACCGCCAGATGCGCAATTTGTATTATGAGAGATCAAACTACCAGTTCCGAAAAATCAAAAAATCCGTGGCCACGGAAGTTCCATCCGAGGAACAGACTTTGCTACCGGATCTTTACGAGTTCGAGGAACTTTTGAATGTGTGCCTGTACTACGCAAAATCCGCAGTAGCCAGCAACAGATCCGAAAGAGTAGAGCCTTACTCTCAAGATCATCGCTGGGGAATTTTGCAGGAAGAGGTTGTGTTGGTGTACTTTTTGGAAGAGCAAATTTCCAGCGTTAAATACATAATCAGCCACATAGAGACCAATCGCAGAATCCAGATTTTTGCCAAAGAAAGCCAGTCCGATGTTATAGTTCATCATCTGTTATCAAACATAGAAGAGCTGAACCGTGACACAGAAGCCGACTTGCGCTATTTTTACGACAACATTGAAAAACGCTACGGGATAGGCAACAACCTGTTCGGAATTTTGCAGGAATTGCAGAATTTCCAGTAATTACAACCCGCCCTTCATAGCACTCTTTAACCTTGCCATCACATCGCTTTTTTTAACAGCCGCTGCAGCCGGTTTTTTCGGAGCGTTTTGCGCAGGCTTTTGACCCTTGCCGGAGAAACGTGCCTTTAAATCAGCAAGCGTTGCCGCTTGAGGCGGTGCTTTTTGAGATATTGTTCCTTTGTTGCCTTTGTAACCGCCAGTGCCTTTGCCGCTACCACCGCCGCCGCCAACTCTGCGCTCACTCTCCTGTTTCATGGAAAGAGAAATGCGCTTGTTCGGAGCGTCAACGGAAACAACTCTGACTTTAACAACATCGCCGAGTGTTAAAAATGTTTTTGCATCTTTTACAAAATTGTCGCTCATCTCGGAAATGTGAAGCAGGCCGTCTTGATGAACGCCAATATCCACAAATGCACCGAAGTTTGTCACATTGCTCACAACGCCTTCCAGCCAACTACCTGTTATCAAATCCTGCATCGTTTTGATCTTGGGATTGAACTTGGCATAGTGGAATTCCTTGCGAGGGTCGCGACCGGGCTTTTCCAATTCGGATAAAATGTCTTCAAACGTATTTTTACCGACATCGGGGAAATCGCTTATGGAAAGAGACTTTAGAACCGTTGCATTGCCTATAAGATCGTTTAAAGGAGATCCGGCTTTTTCTGCAATTTTTCCGACTAAATCGTAATTTTCAGGATGAACAGCGCTGTTATCGAGCGGGTTTTGAGCATCTTGAATGCGCAAAAATCCGGCGGCTTGCTCAAATGCCTTTTGCCCAAAGCCCTTGACATCTTTCAGCGACTCACGGCTTGCGAATGCGCC
>WQSZ01000121.1 GCA_009787645.1 Candidatus Fibrimonadales bacterium
AAATATAGCCGATTTTGTAGAATAGAGACCGACAAAAAGGGGAAATGCCAGGGCAAACGCATATAAATTATTCAGGCAGAATAAAGTGGGGTAAAACTTTTGAAACCAAACTAAATAAGACTCACCGAGAGTCCATTCCGGAGTAGAGGGAGGCAAAAAGTATAGGGTTCGGGTCTGTGCCAATGCATTACCGGCAAATAATGCCAGCATAAAAAGGGGTAGCGCAAGCGTTTTAAAATAACTTTTCATTTACAAGGAATATAATAAATTCCAGTTGTCTTTTACTATATTCCAACTATGCCCAAGCACAACAAAGGCTTTGTTTTTTTCAATGAAATTCTGGCAGGCGAGCTTAACAGGCTGTCCGAAGGCTATAGTTTTAAATATGATGAGAGTTATTTGGTCAATGAAAAGTTGCCACAGATAGCGCATTCCTTTCCAAAGCAGAAAGAACCGTTTTTTTCGGAGCGTTTTTTCCCGTTTTTTTACGGAATGCTTTCTGAGGGTTCAAACAGGGAAATTCAGGAAAGATTATTGAAAATAGACAGCAGCGATCATTTTTCGTTGCTTGTAGAAACCGCTCAAACAGAAACTATAGGAGCGATTACGGTTAGGGATAAGATATGAATGTTGATAAGATATTGCCGTTTTCTTTGCCGGAGCTTAGAGAGCAGCGTCATTCTGCGGTGAAAAAAATTTCAATTTCCGGTGTGCAGCCGAAGTATTCTCTGAAAATGGTAAATGGAAAACTGCAATTGACGGAAAAAAACGGTGAATATATTTTAAAGCCACTTTACAATAATGATTTTGATTTTTCTACAGATATGCCGGCAAACGAGTATATTACAATGCAAATAGCCAAGCAGGTTTTCAATTTGGAAGTGGCAGAAAATGCTCTTGTTTTTTTTTCGGATAAAACACCGGCATATTTGACCAAGCGATTTGATGTTTTGCCAAACAACGAGAGAATCGAGATTGAAGATTTTGCTCAGCTTACGGGACTTTTGGATAAATATGAATTCAGTTATCAGAAGATGTTTCAAATATTGAAAAATATAGTAGGAGAGCAGAATTACCTAGAGAATGCGGAAAAACTATTCAAGGCTGTGGTATTTAACTACTTGGTAAGCAATGGCGATGCGCATATTAAAAACTTTTCCATACAATATCCTTTAGCAGAGCCCCCCAAGCTGGCTCCTTTTTACGATTTGCTGAACACTCGTTTGCATTTACCCAACGACAGCTTCATGGCTTTGGATTTATTTGAAGACGGTTACAGTACAGATGCTTTTGAAAAGCTGGGCTTTTTCAGTTACAGAGATTTTTTTGAGTTTGGTGAAAAAATAGGTTTGGAAGCTGGGATTATTGATGAATTTTTGAGGGGTGTTCAGGGCAAGATTGAAGATATAAATAAGTTTTTGGAAAATTCCGATTTGAGCCGTGAGGCAGTAACTAAGTATAAAGGCTATGTGAGGGAAAGGGGGGAGATGCTAAGGAGATGATGCAGACGAAGAGTTTAACCGCCCCGCAACCTCGTCCATCAGTTTAGCTTCTGCGCGTTTTTCTGTCTGCTTGAATGCTGCTTTTTGCGAGTCACGCAGAACCTCTAGCGCTTTTTTGTCTTGTGTTTTTTTTATCAGAATAGCTCTCGCCTTTTCTACTTCTTCACTTTGCTTTTTTATATCAATATTTTTCATCGCAACTTTGTCTTTCAACCTTTGCGCATAGCTTACAAAATCCATAAAACGCTCCGCTACCTTCATGTTAACACCGCCTCTGTTCGGCACAAGTTTTGCGTATTCTTCCAGCAATTCATTCCGCTCGTTTTCCAGCCTCACCTGCTTTTGAACTTCTTTGCCAAGCGCAATCTCTGCGTCTCGTTCCAGTCTCTCTCTATGATTTAAAACAGATGCCAGCGTAAATCTGAATTTCATTTCTCGTCCAGCATTTTATTAAGCATGTCAACCGCAGCGAATGTTTCTGTGTCCATTTGCTTTAATCTTTTTATTTCCTGCTTTGCCGAGTTTAATTCCGCCGCTACATCAAGCAAAGTTATTATAAGAGAGTCTATTCTTTTATCATCTTCGTGCTTATAGGCTATTGTCTTTTCATGTAAATCTATTTTTTCCTGAACATAAGCAACAATTGAATCCAGCACTTCTTCGGGCAAAGGAGTGCTGATGTGTACAAGCGTATGCGCAATTTTTATTTGTCTGCGTATTTTATTGCTCAAGCATTGCCCTCGTTCATGTTAAACAGCCCTCTTAGAGATTCACTGCTCTCTATGCCAAGTTCCTTGTTCAAGGTTTCTATGGTTCCTAAAAGAGCATCTTCGGATTCCTGTAATTTTTCATCTCTTTCGTTCAGAGCTTCCTGCAAGGAGCGAATTTCAGCCATAAGCCGTTCTCTGTCAACCTTTAATTCTTCTATCACCTTGTCTTTTTCGCTCAAATTTTCACGCAAACCGACAACAATAGCCTCTAAATCCGCCTTCTCGGACTTCAAAACACGAGCCTGCTCCAATGTCTTCTCAATCTTGGCAGTCACCAGCTTCAATGTATCTTGATTCATTTCTACCTCTTCAAGGGTGTTTAAGTAAAATATAGTAAACGAAAATTTACTAACGCTTCTTTTTCTTCTTCTTATCCTTGGGCGGTGTATAGTTTGAGCCTGTTGGGGCGCTTATTCCCATGCGTTTTGTCATATTGCCCATGTTTTTGAACATGCCTTTCATTTCATCGTAGTGCTTTAAAACTTGATTTACCTTTTGAACTGTTGTTCCCGAACCTTTTGCTATGCGTATTCTTCGGCTGCCGTTCAAGATGTCCGGCTTTTTGCGCTCCTTTGCCGTCATTGAACTCAAAACCGCTTCTACATATACCAGTTCCTTTTCATTCACCTGATCCAGCGGCAACTTGTTCAAGCCGGGTATCAGCGAGATTATGTCTTTGAACTTGCCTATTTTTTTTATGGTTCTCAACTGATTCAAAAAATCGTTCAGGTCAAAAGTGTTGTTGAGTATTTTTTTGCGGAAATCGTTTGCTTCCTTTTCGTCTATGGCGGCCTGAGCCTTTTCAACCAAAGAAACAACATCGCCCATTCCCAAAATACGCCCGGCCATTCTGTCTGGATGGAAAATATCTATATCGGAAATCTTTTCGCCAACACCAATAAAGCAAACCGGAACACCCGTTATTTTGCGAATGGAAAGCGCTGCGCCGCCACGTGTATCGCCGTCCATTTTTGAAAGGCATACGCCGGTGAAATTGAGCCTCTTAAAAAATTCTTCCGCTACGTTCACAGCTTCCTGGCCTATCATCGCATCTGCTACAAAAAACACCTCTTCGGGATTAACCGCAGCTTTTGCTTTTTCAAGTTCCTGCATCAATGTATCGTCTATTTGCAAGCGGCCTGCGGTATCGTAAATCACAAGATCAAAGCCGTTTTGCTCTGCGTATTTATAACCGTTTTTTATTATATCAACCGGGTTTCCCTGGCCTTCTTCGTAAACCGGAATTCCTATGGATTTTCCGAGCACCTGAAGCTGCTTAATAGCAGCGGGTCTGTACACATCGGCAGCCACCAGCAGAGGCTTTCTTTTTTTCTTTGAGCGAAAATAAAGAGCGAGCTTACCGGCGAAGGTCGTTTTACCCGAACCTTGCAATCCTGCCATCATTATGCCAACAGGAGGCTTACCGCTCAGAGTAACTTCCTTGGCTGTGCCGCCCATGATCTCTACAAGTTCATCGTGAATTATTTTTACAATCATCTGCCCGGGGCTAACGGCAGTAAGCACATTTTGCCCCAACGCTTTTTCTTTTACCGCCTGAACAAAATCTCTTGTGACATTGAAATTAACATCCGCAGCGAGAAACGCACGCCGAACCTCTCTCAGCGAGGTAGCTATATTTTCCTCGGTCAAGCGGCCCTGGCCACGCAGGTTTTTTAAGGTTGCTTCTAAAGAATCTGTTAAGGTTTCAAACATATACTTTGACTGGCGTTATCGTTTCAAAAGAAACTATTCCGGAACCAAACTTAACGGCTGATGCGCAGTGCCCACCACCATGCTCTATGAAATAGTTGTGATAATCGTTGTTATCGTAAATATGCTCCCCCGTTTCTCTCTCAAGGCGCAAAACAAATTCATCTGGGAATTCATCTGGGTTACTCAATGACAGGCTATACAAACCCATGTTATTTATTGTGTTGGCTAAAGTCATCTCATAATCCAGATTCCAGTTGCTATATCTCGCACCGTGCAAAAAAACCTTGTCTTTTCCCTGATGAAAGCTAACCGCAACCCAAATATGAAAATAACTGTTTGCGGCATTTTCCGCCCAATTGCAATCAAGCGCAGTCAAAGACACGCCCCCGCATGTACGATATTGCGCGAGTTTCAAAGCGGCTTCGTTGTCTAGAAGCTTAACCGAAACATCATTTTTTGAATTTGTTTTCATGAATGTAATATAGCAATTTCTAAATTTATAATCCATGAATGAAATTATCGCTCAGATACCGCCGTGGGCTATGGACTGGATTGTCTTTCCGGTTTTGATTGTGCTCGCAAGGATTTGCGATGTTTCTTTGGGTACTGTGAGGATTATCCTGATTGGAAAAGGCTATAAAAAAGTGGCTCCGGTCATAGCTTTTTTTGAAGTGCTTCTATGGATTATAGTTGTGAGCAGGATTTTGCAGAATCTGGATAAAATTCAGTTTTATTTTGCATTTGCTTTGGGTTTTGCTTTGGGTACTTTGATAGGCATGAAGATAGAAAACAGGCTTTCTTTAGGCCAGCTTGTTATTCGCATAATTTCCAACCAGGATTACACGCATCTCATAGAAACCTTGACAAAAAATAATTTCAATTTCACAACTATGGACGCTAAAGGAAAATTCGGTCCGGTAAAAATAATTTTCACCGTGATCAAAAGACATTCGCTGAACAAAGCGATTAAAATAATTGAGTCAAGCGAAAATTCCGCATTCTATACAATAGAAGATATTAGGCATGTAAAAGGTTCTTTGCCGGGAGGCAAGAACCCCATACTGAGTTCATTGAACCCGTTTCACAAGGCGTGAGAATTGCTGTTAGTTGCTATCCGAGCGAATAAAATATCTTCTAAGCGTTGAGATGTGCACGCCCATTTCTTCTGCTATTTGGTTTTTTGGAGTTTTTTGCCCAAGCAATTCTTTGATATATTTTTCTTTGCCGCTCAGTTTGCTCTCTTTTGATTTTGCTCCGCTTGGTCTGCCGAGCTGCCCGCCTTCTGCTTTTATGCGGGCAAGCGCTTCTTTTGTGCGCTGGGAGATGAGCATGCGCTCGATTTCTGCGGTGAGGCCGAAGGTGAAGGCGAGGACTTTGGAGCTGATGTCTTTGCCAAGACGGTAATTGTCTTTGATGGTCCAGACTTGAACTTCTTTTTC
>WQSZ01000122.1 GCA_009787645.1 Candidatus Fibrimonadales bacterium
GCAAACAAGGAGCTGCTATCGTTGTATTATGGTATTGGCAAATTCGTTTCGGAAAACAGCAGAAAAGGAGCTTGGGGGACTGGTGCCATTGATACGATTTCTGAGCGGTTGCAGCAGGAATTGCCTGGGTTGAGAGGGTTTTCTTCGTCTAACATCAAGAATATGAGGATGTTTTACGAAGAATGGAAGTGCCTTTTTGTAAATCGCCAACCGCTGGCTGGCGAAATGGCAATTCCATCTCAAAAAATAGACATTTTAGCACTTACTTCAAATCGCCAGCCAGTAGCTGGCGATTTAGCAGAGGAAAAAATAAAATTATTTTTTTGCGTTGGTTTTACACATCACTGCNAGATATTGGCTAAAAGTCAATCATNTGAAGAAAGAATCTTCTATATTGAGCGTTGTGCTTTGGAATTTTGGAGTAAGGAAACTTTACGCTACAATCTCAAAAGCAAATTATACGCAAAGCGAGGAAAGCTAACAAACAATTTCCCAGCCACCATTCCGAACAAAGACTTACAGCGAAAAGCCCTGATGTCATTCAAAGACGAATATTTGCTTGATTACATCAATATTGAAGACCCTGATGACGAGCCGGATGAGCGGGTTTTGGAAAGCGAGATTGTGGACAATATCCGCAAATTTATAATGTCGCTCGGGAAAGACTTTTCATTTATCGGTAGTCAGTATCGTTTGGTAGTTGAGGAACAGGAATATTTTGTTGACCCACTTTTCTTCAATAGGCAGTTGCAGTCATTGATTGCCATTGAACTGAAGAATGGCGTCTTTAAACCGGAGTATTTAGGCAAAATGAATTTTTATTTGTCGGCTCTTGATGATTTGGTTCGGCTTCCGCATGAGAATCCTTCTGTCGGGATTATTTTGTGCAAGTCACAGAATCAACGAGTTGTTGAATATGCGTTCCGTGATACTACAAAACCGATGGGAGTAGCCACTTATAAAACTGCAGCGAAGCTTCCTGCTAAGTATAAAAACATTTTACCAGATGCGGAGAGGTTGAAGGAGTTGTTGTAGGAAAACTGTGAAGCCGTTGAAGAGGAGTGAAAAGAAATGATTATTAAGTATGAAAGTAGCGGTGGCGTGGAATGGACAAGGAAAGAAACTCGTGCAAGAAAATCAGATCTACTCCACGCTAACCCAAACATTTTTTTTGCCAAAAATTGAAACTAATTTTTTCAAGTTTTCTCTTGTAGCGGTAATTTTGTGCTGAGAAGCATTCATTTTGTATTTATAACCTGCGTTGTCAGATACATAAAAGCTCAGAGATGCGCCCTTCTCTTTTTTATTTTCTTCAAAAAAATCCTTAGACTGCGAAATTTGCTCAGCGTTTGTTTCAATGTGAAATACTTTTGCCTGTTTTATCTTATCTTCCAAAAAATCGGTAGAACTCAGCTCTAATTGCGGCTGATTGTTAAAATCGGAAATCTTCAGCTTGCCATAGGCCAAAACAAGAGAACCTACTAGAAGTTTCCCTTTTAGATTTTGCCAAGTTCTTGGAAAACAAATAGCATCCAATTTATCCTGTTTATCTTGCAATGTCAATATCGCCATAAAATCGCCGTTTTTTGTTTGCCTCTCGTTGATTTTCTGAACACAAGCGCCCACCTTCACATTTGAATCCAATCGCCCGTAAATTTCCTTTCTATCGGAAATGGAAAAATCTGCAAAGCCTTTGATTTCCGCATAATATTCGTCTAAGGGATGCGCGCTCATCTGCACGCCGAGAACCTTCTGCTCCTTCATAAGGCTATCCAATAAAGACCAGTTTTCCAGCTCTTCCAAAGCGGGCTCCTTTTCAAAATCCGAACCGAACAATGCCATTTGCGAAGACTGCTTTTCCGTTTTCCATACCGGCGCATCCGCTAAAGCTTTCTCCACCGATGCGAATTTCTGAGCGCGAGTTCCAGGCAACCCGTCCAACGCTCCCGCTTTTGTCAAGCTTTCCAACGCAATTTTATTTATGGTAACTTTATCGTATAAATGCAGCCTTCTCACCATGTCAAATATATTCTTGTATTTGCCGTTNGCTTTTCTGTCAAGCTCAATATTCTTTGCAACAACAGTTCCNCANCCTTTTATCAGCGAAAGNCCCCATCTAACCGCCTTGCCCTCAACGGAAAAATCGGAATNTGATTTATTNACATCGGGGGGCAAAACTTCAATTTCCATTCTCCTGCATTCATCTACAAGCATAGGAAATTCTTTTTCCAAATCTTTAACCCCGCTCATAACCGCAGCCATGTATTCCTGCGGAAAGTTTGCCTTCAAATACGCAGTCTGGTAAGCTACATAAGAATATGTTGCCGAATGGCTCTTGTTGAATGCATATCCGCAGAAGGGTTTCAGGTCTTCCCAAATTTTTTCCAAAAGAGGTTCAGGATAGCCATTTTCCAATCCGTTTTTAAAAAATTCAGGCTTCATTTCTGACATTTCTTTTTCATCTTTTTTTCCCATGGCTCTGCGAAGTTTATCCGCTTTGCCCAGAGAAAAATTGGATAAGACTTTGGCTATGTGCATAACCTGTTCTTGGTAAACTATAACGCCGTAAGTGTTGCCCAAAACCGGCTCAAGGTCTTTGTGATAGCAATTTATTTTTTCTAGCCCATGCTTGCAATTTATGAATCTGGGAATATTGCTCATAGGGCCCGGGCGGTAAAGAGCATTCATGGCTATTAAATCTTCCAGGCAGCTCGGTTTCAATTCTCGCAAATACTTGCGCATTCCCGGGGATTCAAATTGAAATATGCCAATCGTGTTTCCCTGNTTAAATACATCAAAGGTTTTTTCGTCGTTGAATGGAATTTTGTTCATGTCCAATTCAANCTTTTTNGTTTCTTTGATTGCATTCACGGTTTCTTGAATCAGAGACAAATTTTTAAGACCCAGAATATCCATTTTGAGCAACCCGATATCTTCCACGTAATGCTTATCGTATTGCACGGCAGGAACATCGTCTGCCGCCAAGCGGTAAATCGGCACTAGCTCCGTCATTTTGCATGGGGCTATAATAAGCGCAGCCGCATGGGTACCCGAGTTGCTTATCAACCCTTCCAGCTTGGTTGCCAAATCCCAGAACTCCCTGTAAGATTCCGTGCTTTCTATCAAAGAATTTAATTCTTCATCCTGAGCTCTAACATTTTTCAAGTTTACGCTTGAACCGTCTGGGAGCCTAAAAGGAATTTTATCCGCAAAAGTTCCAACATCGGTTCTGGATATATCCAAAACTCGCCCAACCGCCCATAGCACGGCTTTCGCTTTCATTCGGCCGTATGTTATAAGCTGAGTTACATTTTCCTCGCCGTATTTTGTTGTGACATATTCAATAAGTCTGCCTCTGTCTTTATCGGAAACATCTATGTCCACATCAGGCATGCTAAGACGTTCAGGATTCAAAAATCTTTCAAAAAGCAAATTATATGGAAGCGGATCCATTTCCGTGATTCCCAAAATATATGCGACTATGGAGCCCGCTGCCGAACCACGTCCTGGTCCCATTGGAATGCCTTCTTTTTTTGCCCAGTTTATAAAATCCTGTATTATCAAAAAGTATCCGGGAACGTTTAATTCATTTATTGTTTTGAGCTCTGTTTGCACTCTCTCCATTATTTTTTCATCGTTCAATCCATCTGCGTATCTCAAAGGAATCTTTTCATTGATCAGATGTTTCAGGTAGTCAGCTTCGCTTGCAAATTCCGGAGGGCATTTAAAGCGAGGCCAAAAATTAGAACCGACTTTCGTCTGTATTATTACATTGCAACGATTCGCAATTTTAACCGTATTTTCCAAAGCTTCCGTATCGTCTGGGAACAGATCGTACATTTCCTCTGCGGATTTCAAATAGAATTCTTCCGTTGAAAAATATTCATCGTTAAAATCAAGCAATATTTGTTTTTGTTCCATGCACAAAAGAGCGGTATGGCTTTGCGCATCTTTTTTTGATATATAGTGCACATTATTTGTTACAACCAACTGCCTGTTATTTTCTTTGGCATAATTTCTTAGAAAATCGTTTACGGAAGTTTCGTCATCAAGAAAATGGTTTTGCAGCGAAAAGTAAATATGCTCGCTATCAAAAATTTTGCACAATTCATCTAAAAATAATTTAGCTCTGCTTTCCATATTTCCGCAGACATCTCGTCCAAAGCGGCTTGCCAAATCTCCCGCTATTGCGATTAGACCTTCTTTATGTTCAGACAAAAATTCTAAAGATATAGCTGGAATTTCCTGAAATTTTTCCGGGGCAGTATAAGTTTCGCTTGTAATTTTAGCGAGATTTTTGTAGCCTTCATGATTTTCAGCCAAAAGCGTTAAGCGATTGTAAGAAGATTTATCTCCGAGTTTTGCGCCATCTGTTTTAAGATAAATATGGCTTCCAAGAATTCGTTTTACGCTTTTCAATTCTTTATNCTTGTCCATTTCCATGTAAAAGTCAAGAATGCCAAACATAAAGCTATGGTCGGTGAGTGCAATTGCGGTTTGTTCCAGNTCTTTTGTTTTTTTCANCAATGCNGGTATTTTTACCGGTGCTTGCAGAAAAGAGTANTCGGAGTGTACCTGCAGGTGCACAAAGGATTTTTCGTTAGCGCTCATAGAGGTAATTTAGAAAATTGAACATTGCTGAAATCCATATTTTTTTCTCCAAAATTAATGTTTGCATATTCTATAATACGATTGAACGGCGAAAATCAACACGCTTTTGCCAAAAACGGCGGAATTTTGTAAATTTACGGGGATGCTTTGTGTATTTTTGAAGTTGGAAATCCTAAAGAGTTTGAATTTTCTTTCTCAAGGATTTATCAAATGTAAATATGGAATATTTTTTATCTTAAAATATCTGGTTAGCAAACTCATCTATAACTTTTTCTTAACTCCCTCAACTCAGAAATTTTAGAAATAAACTCCCGAGCCTTAATGCAGCCTTTGCATTCCGAGACTTTAGAACAATTTTCTATAGCCTTTGTAAAATCTGCCATTGCGCTGTCATAATCTTTCTTATTGAAATAAACCTTAGCACGAAGATCATAAGAATTCGGGTCCTCGCCATTTTCTATAGCTTT
>WQSZ01000123.1 GCA_009787645.1 Candidatus Fibrimonadales bacterium
TTGAATTTTCTATATTAATACCCTATGGAAAATACGGAAAACGATTATAGTGGTTCAAATATTACCGTTTTGGAAGGTTTGGAAGCAGTTAGGGTTCGCCCGGCCATGTATATTGGCAGCACTGACGGCAGAGGTTTGCATCANCTGGTTTGGGAAGTTGTGGACAACTCGGTGGACGAGGCTTTGGCCGGATATTGCAACAGAATAGAAATTTCAATAACGCCGGATAACGGCATAAAAGTTGTGGATAACGGGCGTGGAATACCAACAGATATTCACCCGAAAGAAAAAGTCGGAACGCTTCAAGTGGTGATGACAAAACTCCATGCAGGCGGCAAATTTGACGCAAATGCCTACAAAGTATCCGCAGGCTTGCACGGCGTAGGTGTAAGCTGCGTAAATGCTCTCAGCACAAAACTCATAGCCACCGTCACAAGGAACGGCAAAATAATTCGCCAGGAATTCTCAAGAGGAAACCCGGTTGCGCCTCAATACGAAATAGGGACCGCTCCGGCAGGCGAACACGGCACGACAATAGAATTTTACCCCGACAGAGACATATTTTCAGAAACCGAATACAACTACGAAACAATAGCCACAAGAGCGAGAGAATTCGCATTTTTGAATAAGGGCTTGACATTGGTTGTTAGCGATGAACGCACAATATCGCAGGAGCCTGAGGGCGAGCCTCTTAAAAAAGAGGAGTTTTACTATCCGGGCGGTCTCGGTTCTTTTATAGAATACATAGACCAGAATCGCAAATCTCTTTTCCCAAAACCGCTGGTGTTTTCAGCAATGGCCGGAAATTACCCTGTGGAAATAGCGCTTCGCTATACGGAAAGCTACCAAGACAATCTGTTCAGCTTTGTGAACAATGTGAACACTGTAGATGGCGGAACTCATTTAACAGGTTTCAAAACGGGCTTGACAAGAGTTTTGATAAAACACGCTATGAGCAAAATTGCGAAGCCAAAAAAAGATGTTGAGATTACCGGAGCAGATGTTCTGGAAGGTTTGACGGCTGTTATTGCGATCAAAATTCCGCAACCGCAATTTGAAGGACAGACCAAAAGAAAGCTCGGAAACTCCGAAGCCAAAGGCGGTATGGAAGCTGCCATATTCAAAGCGTTAGACGATTTTTTGCCGGAAAATCCGAGCATAACAAAGGTTATAGCAGAAAAAATTTACAACACCGCAGAGGGCAGGGTAGCTGCGCACAAGGCAAAAGCGGCGGTCAGCAGAAAGGGAATTTTAGAGGGCGGTGGTTTGCCCGGCAAGCTCTCCGACTGTTCCAGCAGAGACCCGTCAAAATGCGAGCTCTTTTTGGTTGAGGGTGATTCCGCAGGCGGTTCGGCAAAGCAAGGCCGCACAAGGGAATACCAGGCTATTCTCGCTCTCAAGGGAAAAATTTTGAATGTTGAAAAAGCGAACGATGTTCAGGTTTTCAGCAACGATGAAATAAAAACGATGATTCAATCCATTGGCACAGGAATAAGAGACGACTTTAAAATAGATAAGTTGCGCTATCACAAGATAATAATAATGACCGATGCCGATGTTGATGGTTCTCATATTCAAACTTTGCTTTTGACATTCTTCTACCGCTATATGCGTCCGCTCGTTGACGGCGGTCATGTCTATTTGGCAACGCCACCTCTTTACCGCATAAAAATGGGCAAACAGGAATCTTATCACTTCTCAGATGAAGACAAAGACGAAGCTATGCGCCTTATAAAAGATGCCGGCAAAAAAGCGGATTTACAGCGTTACAAAGGTCTTGGTGAAATGAACCCGGACCAGCTCGCAAGCACAACAATGGCTCCCGAAACTCGAGTTTTAAAGCAGTGCTACATAGAAGACGCAATCAAAGCAGACCAGATTTTCTCAATGCTGATGGGTGATGAGGTTGAGCCTCGTCGCAGATTTATTGAGGATAATGCATATAAGGTTCTGGATAAATTGGACGTTTAAAATTTTACCCACGCTGCTCCCGCATGCTTGCTTTGAAATCCTCTGCTTTTGCCTGCATAGTTTTTTTGGACATACTCGACAACTATATTTGACTCACCTACGGAAGAAAAATCTCCGAATGAGAAAAAGAAAAATGCGTTTTCGGTTTTGAAATTTTTCATGACATCAAAAAGTTCATCGGGTAGTCCATAATATTTTCCTATGAAATTATCGTTCAAATACATATAGCCGTCTTTTTTTACATAAAAATAATTCAAATTCGGATTGTCTCGTAGTGGGCTTCTGCTCATATAATATTCAAAAATAGGTCGTGAAGCACTGTCTGCGTAAACCAGGCTTTTTGAAGTTGCGTTCTCGTTGATTCGCAGCAAAATCTCAGAGCTCTCCGGTGCACCTATTCCCTTGTGCATTCTTATAGCATTGCTTGAAAGCGCAAGAAATGCAAAAATAACAAGAATGCCGATTAGAAAATGGTTTCTCACTTTTAAAAAAACTTTATGTATGCAAAGCGCAACGGGAATAAAGATCAGCGGCATAATAAAAACCAGATATTTTGAGCCCACAACCTGCATTTGAGACCAGTTTCGCATCACTCGCATAAAATCGTTATAAGGCATTCCCAGCGGCAATATTTTCAAAAGATAAAGCAAAATCAGAGTAACTACCGGAATAAAAACCGAGAGAAGCAAATACTTTTTTTCTTTATATAAAAAGAAGCTGCCAAAACCCAAAGTCAAAACAAAAACCAATGCGTTTATCCAAACAAAAGGCCCAAAGACAAAATAGTGAAAATCTATAAAGTGCCGCCCAAGCATTTGAATGAAAAAATCATTGAACCAAATAACTAATATTGCAATCCCATGTATAGGACCGGCGGCGGAGTTGATGTTAAACCAATAACCGGCTTCATGCTCTTTGTAATTGGTAATTACGCAAAAAATGCTTGTTAGCGTTATCAAAGCGATCAGATCCTTAGTATCTCTTTTGCTGTAAGACCAAACGCACAAGCATAAGACTATTAGGAGTGCCTCCAGTCCATACAGCGAAAAATTTACGGAATAGAACAGCAGTGAATCCGAGCATACAAGCAAAAATAAAAAAATGCAGGCAAATCTGCCGCCGAACTCTTTTCGAGCAAAAATATACGCAAGCAAAAGTGTTGCAATTCCCGCAAGCAGCGGTAAAAATCTCAGAGCAAGCTCAGAAATGTCAAAGCCACCTATCAAAGGTTTAAGGCTATCCCAGAGCAGGGCCTCATCAAGCCACAAATCTTGGCTCCTCGCATAAATAACAGCTCGTGAAATTATGCCCAAACACAGAAAAAACACGCTAAAAACGGTGCATATTTTCTCAGCCTTGTCTGGATCTCGCATGGATTTAATGTAGAAAACAGTTTTCTATATTACCCACAGCATAAAAAGGAAACAGTATTATGGTATTCTCAAGCATTATAGCCGAAGAATTGAAAATTGAAGAGCACCGCATAAAGGCGGCTCTTAAGCTAATGGAAGAAGGCGGAACAGTGCCGTTTATCGCACGTTACCGCAAAGACCAAACCGATAACTTGGACGAAATCCAACTGCGCGATATTCAGCACAGAAAAGAGTCCCTGACGGAGCTCTCGGAGCGCAAAGAAACGGTTTTAAAAACCATAGAGGAGCTTGGCAAGCTAACTCCCGAGCTAAAAGCGCAAATAGATGCCTGCCGGGACAAAAACCTGCTGGAAGACATTTACGCTCCATACAAGCCAAAACGCAGCACACGTGCCACAATCGCAAAAGACAAAGGCATGGAACCGCTCGCAAAAATTATTTGGGAACAGGAAGAAACCTCCAACTCCGCAGAAACCATCGCCATGCCGTTCCTCTCCGTGGAAAAAGGCGTTGCAGACCCCGTGGCTGCAATCAAATTCGCTTTGGATATTTTGGCAGAAGACGTTGCAGACAACACAGAGTTCCGTCAATACCTGCGTACCCAGCTTGAAAAGCAGGGCAAAATGGTTTCCAAGGTTAAAAAGGAATTTGAAGGCAAAGAGAGCAAGTTCAAAAACTACTACGATTTCTCAGAGCCTCTGGGTGCAATTCCCAGCCACAGAATGCTCGCAATGCGGCGTGGCGAAAAAGAAAAGATTCTGCGTTTGACCATAGAGGTTCCGGACGAGGCTCTTGTAGGCTATCTTTGCGAAAAGGTGATAAAAAGAGACGGTGTTTGGAAACCGTATTTGGAATCCATGTGCAGAGACTCTTGGGATCGTCTGTTGAAGCCGAGCTTGGAAAGCGAGGTTAGGCTCTCGTTGAAAGAAGTCGCCGAGTTGGAAGCGTTTAAGGTTTTCACAAAAAACTTAGCAGACATTCTGCTTGCGCCGCCCGCAGGCCACAAATCCGTTTTGGCTTTGGACCCTGGTTTCAGAAGCGGCGTAAAGGTTGCGGTTCTGGATCTCAACGGCAAATTTTTGGATCACGGCGTGATATATCCGTTGGATCCGCAAAAAGAGGTTACAAAATCTGCGGCATATTTGGCTGCGCTTGTTGAGCAATACGATATAGACTTGATTTCCATTGGCAATGGCACAGCGAGCCGCGAAACCGATGACTTTATAAAAGAGATTTCTTCCAAGCTCAAAAACAAGCGTGGGGAACATCCTGTTGCGGTTATTGTAAATGAATCGGGAGCTTCTGTTTACAGCGCAAGCGAGCTTGCAATTAAGGAGTTCCCAAAAGAAGATGTTACCACAAGAGGCGCAATTTCCATAGGTCGCCGCCTGCAAGATCCTTTGGCCGAATTGGTAAAGGTAGAAGCTAAGGCCATTGGCGTTGGGCAGTACCAGCACGATGTTAATCAAAAGGAATTGCAAAAGCGTTTGGATGAAGTTGTGGAAAGCTGCGTGAACAAAGTCGGTGTTGATGTGAACAGCGCAAGCGTCGCATTGCTGGGCTATGTTTCCGGTGTGAATAAGAATTTAGCAGAGAGCATTGTTAAGCACAGAGATGAGAAAGGCGCATTCGCAAGCCGTGAGTCGCTGAAAGATGTCAAGGGCTTTGGGCAAAAGGCATTTGAGCAAGCCGCCGGATTTTTGCGCATTCAAGATGCTCAAAA
>WQSZ01000124.1 GCA_009787645.1 Candidatus Fibrimonadales bacterium
GTGTTGCCTGCGTAGCGCAATTGACCCCAGCCACCGCCGAGAGTAGTGACTTTTTCGCCGTTGATGTTGCCTGAGTTGGTATACTTGCTCACGAATTCATCAAGCATAAGTTTAAGATGGGCGGTTCTGTCCTTTGAAACAGCTCTCGCTGCCGCATAAGCTGCCAAGTCATGAGAATTTGAGTAATCAAGAACGTGCCAACTGCTTTTTACCTGGCTGCTGTCAATAGCATTCAAGTATGTGTTTTCTTTGGTCGCAAGGTACATTTCCGATGCTGCAGTTACAAATACGGTTGCAGGGTCTTTATGCGCACCGTAATAGCTACCCGATGCAGCACCGGCAGAATTATTTTTTTTCGAGCTTGCATAATCGTAAGCATTCTTTGCGTGTCTGAGACACAGGTCGGCGTAGTCTTTGTCATATTTACGATATATTTTGGACATTATGGCAAGAGTCGAGGCTGCAAAGGATGCCATTACTCCATCATTTGGGTTTTTGAAAATATCGCGCGGGCCGTTTCTTTCACCACCATCGTTGTTGTCTAAAGTGGACATAAATCCTGCTGTTACCCAGTTTCTGTGGTCTTTATCGCCATGCCCCTTTTCATAATAAAACGTATTTGCATTGGGAGTGGCTTTAATTATCCAGTCGGTAGCGTATTTTAGTTCTTCCAATATATCCGGAATTGCGTTAGGCTTGCCGCCTGTTATGCTCCAGTCTTTTGATTCTGCGTAGTCGCTATAGTCATCTCCATGATACAAATCGTGGAAGCCCACAGGAAACATATCGTATGCCAAAGCGAGCATATATGCAGAGAAGAAGAAAGTTTGCCCGAACAACACATGATCACCGCAATCGAACCATCCTCCCACCAAATCGTGTGCCCCATCAGCATCTTTTATAAAGCTTACTTTGTGTGTATGGTCCATAAGCAGCCAATTTGGGCCATGCCCGGACCTTTGCCCACCGTAGAAGCGTGTTACCATCCACAACGCTTTTTTGTATTGATCAGCGGAAAAAGCACCTGCGGCAAAGACGCTTTGCGCAGAAAGAGAAAGAAGCAGGAGGACGGGCAGGAGTTTACGCATAGTTATAATATATATTTTTTTATCTTACCCGTACCAAAATGCCAAACAATAAATCCGCAGTGCTCTTTACGCTCTGCATAACATCCTTTCTGGTTCCCTACATGGGTTCTGCGCTCAATTTGGCGCTTCCTGATATAGGACAGGCCTTTGGATTGGATGTTAAACAGTTGGGCTGGGTCAATTCCGCATTTTTAATAGCTACGGCGATGTTTCAAGTGCCGCTGGCGAAAATAGCGGATTTAATAGGCAGAAAAAAGATGTTTTTATGGGGAGTCGCATTCTTTGGGGTATCTTCCGTGGCTTGCGCATTTGCTTGGGATTTCACTTCGCTCATAATGTTCAGGGTATTTTCAGGAATTGGCGCCGCAATGGTGTTCAGCACAAATTTAGCCATTTTGTCTGCAACTTACGAGCCGCATGAACGAGGTGCGGCAATGGGAATCATAACCTCCGTTGTTTATTTGGCTCTTGCGCTGGGCCCTTTTTTCGGCGGCATGCTAACGCATTACCTGGGCTGGGAAAGCGTGTTCTACATACCGGGCGCAATCCTTGTGGTCCAGGCTTTTAGCGTGCCTTTTTTAATAAAGCAGGAATGGATTACACATAGCGATAAAAAATTTGATAAATTCGGTTCCTTAATTTACGGGCTGGCCCTGTTCTGCCTTATCTTTGGGTTCTCTGAATTTTCCTGGACTTTGATGATTGCGGGAATTTTGCTGTTCATTTTCTTTTACAATTACGAAAAGAAAAAAGAAGAGCCGGTGCTTCAAGTGCGGTTGTTCGGCAGCAATAAGGTTTTTACCTTTGCTTCGCTCGCTGCGTTTTTGAGCTATGCGGCAACTATGGCGGTTTTCTTTATGATGAGCCTCTACTTGCAATTCGAGCGAGGATTTGATGCTAGAACTGCCGGTTTTATTTTTATCGCCTCTGCGCTTGTGCAATCGGTGTCTGCTCTTTATGCGGGCAAGCTCGCAGATAAATTTGAGGCTTCTAAAATTGCTATGCTGGGCATGGGGTTAAATTCCATTGGTTTGCTAGGGCTTATTTTTGTTGGAGTGGATACTCCGATTTTTGTGATAATAGCAATGCTTCTGTTCCTGGGGCTTGGGATTGGGCTATTCTGCTCTCCCAACACTAAAGTGATTATGGGTTCCGTTGAAAACAGGTTTATGAGCCAGGCATCGGCGACTGTCGGTACAATGAGGCTGGCTGGGCAAGCGTTGAGCATGGGCATTGCCATAATGTCTGTTTCTCTGTTCGGAAATTTTATGCAAAGCTGGATGTTCACTTTTGCGATTTGCGCACTTCTTTGCTTGATAGGCGTTTATGCAAGCTCGGTGAATTCTATATTTACTCCGCATGGCAAAAGCTTCGCCAAAGAAGAGAAGAAAACCTAGAACCGAGACAACGATTGCTCCTGTGGAAACAGAAGCAAAGAACAATCGGAGCGGCATCATATTTCTGTTCATCACTCTGCTGATTTTATTTCTCGCTTGCGTAATGTCCTTAATAGGCGGTTTTGGACCCCATGCGGAAAGCATCGCAAGCTTTTTGCTGAGACTCTTTGGTCCTATTCCGTTGTTTTTTCTGCTGGCCGCTTATGCTTCATTTTTATGCTGGTTTTTCTTAAAGCAATTGCATAACAGGGAATTTTTCATTCCTTTTGGGCACTGGGCCTCAGGCTTTTTGCTGCTATATATATTTTCCAGTGTCATTCTGGCTGTTATGATGCCGGATACTTTGAAAGAAGTGCGATTCAACTTTGAAGTGGCATCAAGAGAATACGCTGGTTTTACAGGTTTGTTTTTGGTGAAAAAAGCATTTCCTCCGATTTTCGGAACAGAGACCAGCGGACTTTTATTCTGCTCCGGCCTTGGCATTATCATGACGAGCTTTTGTTTTGGTTTAAGACCAAAGCATTTAATTGAACTGGCAAAAAATATAAAACTGGGATTTCAAATTCTTTTTTATAAAATGGACTTCGCAAGAAAAATTCCCGAACCTACAACTTATGTAAAAGTACATGATACCGGAGATTTTGTCGCAGTAAAACTCGGCGAAATAAAACCCGCAAAAGGCTCTCCCTTTGGCAAACCGGAAAAACAGAATTTAACTTTGCTCAAACAATCTGCGCAACCTGCGCAAAACGAAACTCTTATTGAAGATCCCATAGAGAGAATACATCGCTTGCTGGCTTCAACGTATGATCCGCTGGAAATTCGCCGCTTGAGAGACGAGCTTGCAGAATACAAACGCATAAAAGAGGAAAACGAATGGGAAGACAAAAAAGTCGGAGAGCTTAAGATAGAGGGTCTGTTGGCGAAGCAGGATGAAGAGTTGGAAGTTGAGAGTGAAGAGCCAGAAATTGAGAGTGGAGAGTTGAAAGTGGAGAGTGAAGATATCTCTCAACTAAACCAAGATGTTCAGGAACAAATAGAACCTGTTGAATACGACGAATACCGCATACCACTGATCTCGGAGATTCTCAATCCGGTGCCGGACCAAACTATAGATTATACCAAAGAGGAACTTGCAGATATCGGAAAGGGCATAGAAACGCAACTCGCTAATTTTAAAGTGAAAGGCAAAGTTACCGGCATTATGACCGGACCTGTGATCACCCGCTTTGAAATAGAACCGGGCCCCGGAGTGAAGGTCTCCAGATTTGAAAGCCTGGAAGACGATTTGGCAATGACGCTCAAAGCAGCCTCGGTGAGGATAATATCTTCCATACCGGGAAAATCCGCTGTTGGCATAGAGCTCCCGAACAGAAAACCTCAAACAGTATTTTGCCGTGAAATTCTGGAATCTTCAAGGTTTGCAAAAGACCCGAAAAAAATTCAGGTTGTTCTTGGCAAAGATGTTATGGGCGATGCCTTTGTTATGGACTTGACCAAAACACCGCACCTGCTAATTGCCGGGCAAACAGGCGCAGGAAAATCCGTTTGCATAAATGTTCTTTTGGCAAGTATTCTGTTCAGCAAAACACCCGAAGAAGTTCGCTTGATTTTAGTTGACCCCAAGGTTGTAGAACTTGCAATGTACGAGAAAATACCCCACCTTTTGCATCCGGTTATAACTTCGCCGGAGGTAGCAGTGCAAGCTCTAAAATGGCTGTGCATGGAAATGGACAGGCGCTATGAGGTTCTGGCAAAAGCCCATGTTAGGAATATCGAAGGGTTTAACGACAAATTCAACGCATCCGAACTCGGCGAAGATGTTCCCGAAGAAGAACGCAAGCTAATGCCCTTTATAGTCGTTGTGATAGACGAACTTGCAGATTTGATGATGACTGCCGGCAAGGAAATAGACACAAGCATCGCACGCATAGCGCAGAAAGCCAGGGCAGTAGGCATTCATCTGGTTTTGGCAACTCAAAGGCCATCCGTGAATGTGATAACAGGCGTGATAAAGGCGAATTTACCCTCACGCATAAGTTTCAAAGTAGCCTCCAACGTGGACTCCAGAACAATTTTAGACAGCACGGGCGCAGAAAAACTGCTCGGAAGAGGCGATATGCTGTTCCGTTCAAACGACAAACCGGATCCGGTGCGTGTACACGGTGCTTTTTTAAAGGATTCAGAGGTGGAGGCTCTGGCCAAAGCCTGCTCAAGCCAGAATGTACACTACGAAAGGGTGGAATCTTTTGATTTGGGCGAGGCTAGCGATGATGACGGAGCCGATATTGCTGCGGTCAAAAGCAAAGATCAACTGTTTTGGGATGCCGCACGTCTGGGCTTGGAAGCCGGCGAGCTTTCAATAAGTACCTTGCAGAGGCGGCTCAGTGTGGGTTTTGCCAGGGCCGGTAAAATAATAGATCAGTTAGCGGCAATGGGAATTTGCGGCAAAGCTAACGGTCCTAAGCCCCGAAAAATGCTTATGGACGAAGAAATGATAAATAATTTGGAAAAAAGAGGCTAAAAAATTGCTATATAGCAAAAAAAAATGTATTTTATGTTAA
>WQSZ01000125.1 GCA_009787645.1 Candidatus Fibrimonadales bacterium
TTTAGTATATATGCGACGATCATTAGGTGCGACCATATTTATACTCCTCTACGGGTTATTGTCGCTTAACTTAGAATACTTTTTTTCAAGGACAGTTCAAGGCGCATTTGCCGGAGAATAACAAGGGCGAAGAAATTGGGCAGCCAAGCGTAAGATTAAAAAAAACTATTAACAAAGTTATTGGTAATGTATATAAGAAAAAAGTATTAAGCGAAAAGCTGCCAAATACAACAATACAGACTGTGACAGTTGAAAGGACATGGCATATAAAGAATAGGCATGGGGAAGGAAAAGAGAAGTTGATTGATCAAATTTCCATTACTAAAGACACATTCATGCTCATTCCCGATGTTCTTGAGAATTTTGATTCGGTTGAAATAGCTAGAGACACTTGGGAGAGAAATCGCAGAAAACCTAGCGTAACGATAAGCAGGCATTATTCAGATGGAACAATTATTGTAGCTGATGCAATAATAGATGAAAATACTCTAAAAATTAAAACAATGTGGATAGAAAAGACCGGCTGCGGTAAGACCTAGGAATGCCGTAGCACCTTCGGATTCTCGCTTAAGTCCAAGGTCTCCTGACTTAACAGGGAACAACCACTGGTTGAACAAGCAGGGACAGAGTCGGTCACTATAAATATACAAAACCCACCGAGCCTTGGGTAGCAGCTCAAGAAAAACAAAACCCCCCCACCCCGTAAGGAGTGGGGGGGTTTGAATAAACTATAAAAACTTATTGCACAAAATATGCTTTCATAGTAACAGTTTTGGTTGTCGTGTTGGCAGCTGTAATAACTACGGCATAAACATCAACTTCTGTGGTTTCTACTATAAATACCGTGTTTGCAGCAACTTCTACTTCGTCAACTTCATACTGATCTTCATCGTAAATGAGATTTAACATCGTCTTAAGAGCAGCTTTCGCGTCATCTGTAGTAGCAGCATTTATAAGACTAAGAGCATTAGCTTGCTGTGATGAAGGAATCAGCCATATAAGAGCTCCATCAGTTTTACCTGCGAAGTCGGTATAAAAGAATGGTGTAACAATATTATTTCCAGCACCAGACTCAAACGCAATGAGATCTATGGCATCTATATTGGCATCAGACAATGCGTTAGTACGCGTATATGTCTTTTGACCATCTATATCAGCATAAGAGGTGCCTCCGTTTGACAAAGTAAATTCCCAAGCGCCGGTAGGTCCAGCACCACCAGGGCAGGTAATAGCTACACTGGCAGCTCCTTCCAGTTTTGATGCATCGCTAAGAACAGCAACAATTTTAACATTGAAAGTTTGGGCACCGCTCAAACCATCGCAAAATCCTCCAACTGCCTTTCCAGTAAGTGTAACACTTTCTGCTGGCAAGGTCGGAGCGTTACCGGCACCGGCGTTAAAAGTAATTGTCTGAACTTTAGTGCCGGCGGTTGCGGTTATAGCTAAACCATCAACGGTGATTCCAGTAGCAGGAGTAATAACTCCGCTAAGTGTAACTGGGGTTCCGTCAGTGACACCAAATGCTGTGGTCCATGTAGCGCTACCTACTTCATCATCCGAGTCAGAGCAGGACATTGCAAGAGCGGCTAAACCCGCAGCACCCAAAAGGGCATATTTCTTAAATGTGAACATGATGTTCTCCTATTTTGAAAATTTTCATACATAAATATACAAAAATTTAAGGAACTTGTCAAGGGTAAAAAAACAAAAAAACCCATCTATTTTTAGATAGATGGGCAAAAAATGCACGATTTTACGCAAATTTATTTAGCTTCAGCTTGTTTTGCAGCTCTTTTAGCATCTCTAGCAGACTTTGCGTCGGCTTTTGCGTCGGCTTTTGCTTCAGCAGTTGCTGCAACAGGAGCAGCTTTCTTTGGAGCAGCGGCTGTTTTTTTGCCGGCTTTGGCTATAGAGTCGGCTGCGGCTAAAGAATCTGCAACTCTCTTAGCTTCCGCTTCTGCGGCAGTAATAGAATCTGCAGCTCTCTGTTGCTCGAGCTTGTCTGCGTCTGCCTTGTCTCTGTCAGCTCTGGCTATGGAATCAGATACTCTCTGTTTTTCCAACGCCTGTGCCTTCTCGAGTTCGGCTTTCTTTTTGTCTTCGCCACAGGCTGTGAAAGCCAAGGCTATTGATGCTACAACTGCTATTTTAGCAATTTTATTCATTTGAGGAACCTCTTGGTTAAAGCTTTGGCATAAAATATAGCAAAATTTAACCTTTTTGTCAAGTGTATTATTCTAAAAATCTTAACATTCTGCTTTTTTCACTTATTTCAGGCAAAGAATCTATCTTCGCAATAGCCTTCTGAACCGAACTCTCTCGGGCTTTTTCAGTAGTTACCACTATATCAACCTTTTCCCTGTTTTTCGTGTTTTTCTGCAAAATAGACTCTATGGATATCTCATTCTCGCCCAAAATCCCCGTAAGTTTGGCCAAAACACCATAATTATCCTTGGTCACAAAACGGAAATAATAACGAGCACCCGTATCCCCTATCGGCACCAAATCCGCAGAATTCTTCTTTTGGAACCAACCCATGGGTAGAGGCTCCCTATGCCCAGTCTCCACCGACCGAGCTAGCGATACAAGGTCTGCCACAACAGCACTCGCCGTTGGCAACCTTCCGGCACCGGCTCCCGTCTGCAAAGTTGGGCCCAGATTATCGCAATGCAAATACACCGCGTTGAGCACATAATTAACACCCGCCAATAAATGATCATCGGGCACTATGCAAGGATGAACCCTCGCATCAACTTTGTCGCCGACCTTGTTGTACAAGCCCAATAACCGAACCACACCCCCAAGCTCCTTGATACACTGAATGTCTTGAGCTGTGATTTCACGAATTCCGGAAACGTGAATTTTTTCGAAGTCCACAAAACTGCCGCTGCAAAGGCTGGCCAAAAGTGCCGTCTTGTGCGCAGAGTCTATGCCGTCTATGTCAAAAGAAGGATCTGCTTCTGCAAAACCGAGTCTCTGGGCATCTTTTAAAACTTCTTCAAAAGACAAACCTTCGGCAGACATCCTTGTTAAAATATAATTGCAGGTCCCGTTGATAATGCAACTGAGCGATTCGACATTGTTGCCAACAAGGCTTTCCTGCAAGCTGCGAATTATAGGGATGCCGCCACCAACGGCTGCTTCAAAAAGTACATGGCAGCCCTTTTTTTCCGCAAGCGGGAAAATTTCATGGCCGTACTTTGCCAAGAGCGCCTTGTTCGCTGTAACAATATGCTTTCCGTGCTCAAGCGCTTTTTGAATCCATTTGAAGGGCTGTTCATAACCACCGGCAAGTTCGCAGATTACAGAAACCGATTCATCTTCCAAAAGCTCGTTAACATTTGTGAATACTTTATATCCTTTAGCCTTGAACGGCGCAAGCTCATTTTCTGTTTTTGCCGCAACGCCGGCTATTTCCAAAAGCACTCCGAACTTCGCATGAAGCTCATCTCTCTTTTTCTCAATTACTTCAACGACACCGCTACCAACCGTGCCAACTCCTATTATACCTATACGCATAATAGGAATTTAGAAAAAGTAAGCTTCCTGTTTTCGGCACGCTTAGCATTTTTTTAATTAACCCATTTAAAAATAAGAGTTTGTAGGCGATTTTTCTGGAAATTGGGTGTCCCATGGCAGAAAATGTGTAAATTTACCCGTTGTTGTAGAGACGCAATGCATTGCGTCTCTACAATGATGCGCTGCACGGCACAACAGCAATCATTCGTTGCACTCGTCTTTGTCCCAATTTTGTGGATTCTCGAAAATGTATGAGCGCACCCTATTCAATTCTTCTTCGTCATGAATAATGATGTCATGGAACCTTTCTTGCCATGCGAAAACAATTCCGTGTTTTCTGGCATATGCCGTCACTGCGCTTTTAAACCCACGTATTATCGATGAGATATTCTTTGATTGTGGGATAAATGAATTTTTATAGGGTAGAGACGCATTCGCCATATTATATTGGTTGCCATCAATAAAGACAATGCAATGAAAATGATTTGGCATAACAATAGATTCGTCTAGGCGCAAATTCATGTCGGGTCGCAGCATTGCTGTTTTTGACCATTCCAACTTTGCGGTTTCGCCAATTTCTGACAATTGCATTTCACGGTCTACAATTTTTCCAAAATAATGTTCACGGTTTTTTGTGCAAATTGTAATATAATAACAACCGTTTGCGTTGTAATTATAACCCATCAACCTATTTGACGGTATCCGGTATTTGCCTTTGTATTTATCTGTCGCATTCGCAAACGCATTTCGTAGAGACGCAATGCATTGCGTCTCTACATACGGATGCGCATCTCTACAAATTTTCATCATTTTGCGAAAATACAAAAAATATGGATTGGGACTACTGCCCCGCGGTGAAGGTTCTTTGCGAAGTTTGCCCCACATCAATTGTTATTGTTTGCCCACTACCCCATTTTAACACCATAGGAACGCCGGGGTAAGCTTTGAATGTTACGCTTGAGCCGGCAAAGCTCGGTATGGGCAAACCGTCAACGTGAGTATAGCCGTTTATGGTAATATCAACCGGTGAGTTTAAACTGAAATGCGATGTTATTTCCGATTGCATGGACGCAGGACGGCTATTGGCAAAACTTACGATTGTGCTGAGAGGACGATGCTCCGGTGGGTTCCATCTCTCCTTGTCATGTGGGATTTCGCTGTTTATGTCTGACATCAGCTTAGTTATTCTCGCATTAACTCTTGTTGAATTAAAATACGTTGCTATCAAAAGAGAGAAGCGATTTATAAACGCATTTTTGTAATTCTGGTTTGTCAAAAGCCTGCGCAAAATCAAAGTTGAATTCTTTGGATTTGGCCAGCCGTATTTCTGGCAACCATCAGTTTCAGTAGTGACTACCCTGAGCATTGTCCAACCCTGGCAAGCTTCTGTACCCCAACTGCCAAAGCCGTGGTCGGTATCATGCATAAAGAATCTCCACTTAGTAGATGCGGAATTAGTTGTATTCCACACTTTTACATTTTTTCCCGGCCAGTCTCTGTCGTTATAAAATATTCTGCTCTGGAAGTGAT
>WQSZ01000126.1 GCA_009787645.1 Candidatus Fibrimonadales bacterium
AAAATTGAAGATGGAGAAATAGAAATAAATGCTGAAAAAAATGCTATTAAAGGCAATAACGCAATCACCATTTACGGCGGCATATTCAGGCTTGTGAGCGGCAACGACGCAATTCAAGCGGCAACAACGCTGACTATCAACGATGGAGATTTCACAATTTCCAGCGGAGACGATGCCATCCGTGCAGAAGATCGTTTGATTATAAATGGCGGAAGAATAAATATCACAAAATGCTACGAAGGACTGGAATCGCACGACATAGATTTGAACGGCGGTTTTGTGAAAATAAAATCGTCAGATGACGGAATAAATATTTCAGGCGGCAGACGTTATGGCGGGCCGGAAGCGATTATAGACGGAACACTTACCATAACCGATGGCGAATACCATATAGAATCGGAGGGCGACGGCATGGATTCCAACGGGCATATTTATATGTCAGGAGGCAATGTTGTTTCATTCGGCCCAACCGATACCAGCAGCACGGATCGTTCCATAGACTTTGACCGCACTTTTACAGTGACAGGCGGCTCAATAGTTGGCATTGGCTATACCACCGACAAGATGAAAGCGCCCAATCCATCCGATTCTTCGCAACACGCTTTTCTTGCCGAAATTGACAGAGTACCGGCAGGTACGCTTATCAAAGTATCTTCGGATTCCGGCACAGAGGTATTGAGTATCAAAGCTTTAGGCGTCACCAGAAGCCTGCTGGTTAGCAACCCCCTTCTCAGCGAGGGAACCTATAACATCTCGGCTAACGGCACTATTGTGAAGAGTTTTACTATATTTTAACCCCGTGCGTTTATCGTTTTTCATTCTATTGTTTTTAGCAACTGTTCTGCATGCAGTGCCTATTAGAGGCGTGGTGCTGGAAGAGACTACGGATAGGCCTATACCTTATGCAAATATCACATACATCTCCGGCAAACCGCTTGGGCAATGCGATAATAAAGGGCGATTTGAACTTGATTTGGAAAGCAGGAACGCAATTCTAATCTTCAAAAAAAATGGGTTTGACAGTACAATTGTAGAAATGCAGGATTATGCAGACTTGCTGGACATTGTTGTGAATATGCGCTCGGATGCAAAGCATCTGGGAAGCGCAACGGTTATAGGCGGAGGTAGCGGCGACACTTGGCAAAATCCTAAAGTTGTTTCTGTGCAAAAACTGGAAGATGCGGCAGGGCTTCGTTTTGATTTAGCCGAGCATTTGAGCCAAATGCCGGGTATGTCGGGGCAAGCGGATTTTTCAAGCAACCTGTTTTACGACGGAAGCCGTGCTGAAGAAATCGCTTACCATCTGGGTCAGCTAAGAGTTCCGAATATGCGGCATTTGGATATAGGTTTTCCGGGGAATTTATCGGTTATAAATCCGCATGCAATTAAGAACATAAATATCAGCGAGCATTATGGAATGAACCCATTTAGCCAAGGGCTTGCGGGAGCAATTCAGTTTGATCCAAGAGATGCCGATGAGTTTAGCGCCAATATTTCACTGGGAACAACTCTAAGAGAAATTTACATGGAAGGCCCGCACTTCGCAGTTAGCGCAAGATATTTAGATCCATCCATGCTGAAAAATATGGGCGAGAAATTTTTCACAGAATTCAGAAAAAATGATGCCAACAGCGATAATCGAGAGAGGGAATCAAATTCATTTGATCTTTCTTCCATGGATCTTTACGCAAGAATTTTCGGGCACGATTCCAGTCACAACGCCTGGGCAGCAACAGGTCTTTATGCAAGCGATAAATACACCATTCGCCAAAACGAAGTGCCTATAATAAGAGGATCGCAGGTTTATGGCTTGGCCTCAGCAGAATATAAAACTTTGGATGGAATAAATTTTCACGCAGGATTTGTTTCACAAAAAACAGCAGATACTTTGAGCGATACTTCTGCATTTAGAAGAATAGAATGCATGGACGGCTTGCGTTGTGAAATTAATTTTATAGATAGCCACGAAAAATCGTACTTTACCGCAAGCACCGGACTTTCCTGGGAGCAAACAGAAAATCTTGGCTTTGCTCTTTTATACGATTTTCACAGCCTTGATTCTTTGAAAGACAATGTTGGTCAAGCCACTGCCTATTACAAAATAGGAAGAAGCACACTCGGAGCCGGAGGAGTTTATTCGTTTCATTCGGAGCAAATTATGCCAATTGCTTCTTTTGACACAGAAAAGGAAATAAAAAAAGATTTGACTATTTTCGGCAATACTGCCTGGCGTTCCGATTGGCATGAAGGCGAATTGAACAGCGGCGCAGCGTTAAAAGCCGGCACAAGGCTCACATCCGGTGGTTTAAAAGTATCTGCTTATGGATTCGGTCGCTATTATCCCAGCCCTATTCTGCCGACTCCATTGGCTTTTGAACGATACAAAGAATTGCAAGAAGTTGATTTTGGATGGGTAAGCGGAGCGCAGATGACCTTTGAATATCGCACTCTGCACAGAATTGCATTTCAAAGCAACATTTCAAGAGTTTACGGAGAATACGAACTCCCAAACGGCCATTCCCTGCCTTGGCAGGCTAACTCGTATTTAGACATGATCTCTCATTTGAGAATTTACCCGAGAAGCGATTCTCTTCTCTCATTTATAGTGAGTCACCGTGCCGCATGGAACAGACCTCTTTACGAATGGTTCATAGATCAAAAAAATGAGGAAAGGCAAATTAAACATACAGGCGAAACAACATCTCTTTTCCGCACTGATGTTCGCTTGAATTTAGATTTAAAATCAAAGGCTAAATTCTTTTTTCTCGAAAACATCCGTTTTTTTGTTGAAGCGGATAATATATTCTCTACGCTGGATGTAAAAGCTCTTCGCTTTTTGGGTGGAGACAATGGAAGAGAACGCTCCGTTGCGGTGCGCAACTGGAGCGGCGAGACATTTGACATGGTGCCGTTTATGGCAAAAGGCATGGGATTATATTTGCAATTCGGCGTGGAGGGCAATTTTGGAATTTGACAAATATTTAAGAACCCAAGGCGAATTGGGCGGTTTCGAGGTCGTGTTGAATGAACCGATTCGCCCCAGTAGGGGCACACCTACGTGTGTGCCCCTACCTGCGCATACACCCGAACATGTATCCACGCATACCCCCATAACCACACATGTACCCACACATGCCCCCGCACCAACGCAAGCACCCACCATTGTAGAAAATGTAAAGCCACCACAAAACGATTCCCTATGGCAAAACACAACCAACATAAATGATTTTTACAATGCGTTGCAGCAACATTCAATTTATACAAAATCCATGCGTTCTTTGAGTTTTTGTATCCCCAATGAAATCAAGATGAATGCTGCATTTTTTTTGATTTTTCATTCACCACTGGAATTGACCGCTGCCTCTAAAAACATTTTAAACAGATTGCTAAAAAAATTAAACATTGATTTAAGCACTTGCGCTATTTCTTTCTTTTTTAAATGCAACGAAGTGGCAATGCCAAGAGAAAAACAAATTTTAAAGGATATGCTTTACAAGGAAATTGAATTTGTAAATCCAGAAAAGATAATTTTTTTTAAAGAGGCCAATTCAAATATAAATATAGACGGTATACCCATAACATTCGCCGGAAAATCGGCAATAACGCTTTATTCTCTTTTAGAAATGCAACAAAGCAATGAAAAAATCAAAGGCACTTGGACTGCGCTGCAACAGAGCGCATGGTTTTCGCCAGATATTTTTCAGGCACCGAAGTAATTGAAGCCATAGCTTCTTCTTGAGTGAATGCTTTTGGGTATCGCCTGAACAAAGTTTTTACTTGCTCCATCAAATCCAAAGATTCCGCAGAAGCCAAGCTATCCGTGGCAATGCAAATATCCACGCCGCTCTTTTTCCACATTTCAAAATCCGGGTCCTTATGTCCAAACCACTCGTGGCTTTGCGGGCAATGCACAAGTGCAATATCATTTTTAGCCATAAAATGCAAATCGCTCTCGGTCAAAAAATTTCCATGAATTATAAATCCGTTCTTAACAAGCTCCGGCTCATCCTTAAAAATATCCAAAAAATCGCTGAACCTGTCGCTCTCATCAAACTCCGCCAAATGAATGCTCCAGGGAATACCCGCTTTAACACAAGACTTTACAGATTGCTTAATAAGTTCAGGGGGAGTAGCGTAAAGAGAATGAGGAGTACAAGGCTCCGGCATAGGCAGCTTGATTACTTCGTGCATAGCGATGAATTGGAGAGTGGAGAGTGGAGAGTGGAGAGTTGGCTCAGACATTTGGTTTCCAACGTCGTAAACGAAGGCGTTGGAGAGTTCTAAGCCTTTTCTGTAACTCGCTTGATAGTCTTCTTTTGTCCAGTTTGCCACTTGTTTGCGAAGTTCGGTTAGCCACTCAAAAAACGGTTTATTGCGTGGGAGTTTGCCGGCGAGGTTTGTAAGCTCCAAATGGCAATGTGCGTTTATGAGCGGCATTTTAAGAAAATCCATCTTCTAATGTTATCCATATTTTCACCATTCGGGTATTTTTTTGCAAGCCGTACGCCACGCCACAGAACAAAAGTCAAAATGGCAAATTCATAGATAAGGCTAAGCACAAAAAAGATAAAATGAAAAATTCCGGTTTTAAAAATAACTTCACCTTTTGCGCTCCAGTCTCCCTTTTCATCTTCCCAATTCGGATAATAGCAACCACCCGACATTCCCATAGCCACCGCATCGTATAAGGGGTCATCCAATGTGCCTTTAATTTCAAGGTTTTCAATGCTTATTGTGAAAAGTTTTCTTGTTTTGTTAAATAATTTTTCGCACATTCGCCAAATTCGGTTTTCAACATTTGGGTAAAAAAGTGCTTGAAACAAAAATTTCTCAAAATCCGGGTCTTCATCTTTTTCCTCAAAAGACAGCGAACCTGCCTTGCTCGGATCTTTTTTTATATTTTCGCTCTCAATATTATCGGTAGCATCAAAACGCCATATTTCCCACTTCCAAAAACGCAACCTCAATTTACGCTCTGTTTTGGAAATGGCAAAGGCAAATCTGAGTTTCATTTTGCGTATTCGT
>WQSZ01000127.1 GCA_009787645.1 Candidatus Fibrimonadales bacterium
CATTAAGCAATATACTGCCAGAAACATAGCCAAATTTACAGCTATATAAAGGGATATTCGTTTTGTGTAAAGATATTTAGGGATAAAATAAAGATAATTTGCATAAAAAGCTAGCAGCGTTGCTAGAAATGGTAATGTAGTTTTATAGCGAATATACCAGGAATTTTGAGTATCGGAAGACATGAAAATCACGGGAGCCAAATAGATAAAAATCCACACCAGAATATGAATTACCGGTGGCGGCACGTGCCACTTTGGAAATTTACGGTTTTTGTACATTACAGGTTTTTTAACCTTTCTTCGGGGTTTAAAAGCGTGACCAGCCTGAAGCCCAAGTGGTTGTTCATAACCACAACTTCGCCTTTTGCCATAACTTTGCCGTTAATCTGCAAATCGACGTTTTCTCCAGCCACCCTGTCAAGCTCTATAACCGAACCGTCTTTTCTCTCATGGGAGGATTCCCCACGCCAATTGAGCAAATCCCTTACAGATACCCTTGTTGCGCCCAATTCCATAACCATGGTAAAGCGCAAATCCTGCAACTGTTCCATATCCAATTGCTTGCGGTTACTTTTTACGTAGTCTTTTGGCATAAGAGTAATATAGAAAATTTCTAAATTCAAGTCTGTGCTTTTCTTTTTAACAGTAATATTCTTAATTTCCCTCTCTTTTGCGGACGGCAGCGGAGTTCTTCGCTTGAGCCGGGATGAATTTGTTGAAACTGCCCTGCAAAACGATCCGAGGTTCAAGGAAACCCGGATGGCTACTTTAGCAAAGGAAGGAAGAGTTGAACAGATTAAAGCAGGAGCTTTGCTTCCAAAATTTGAATTTTCAATGCTAACAGGAGTAGTTCCCGGCTTAAAAAAAGAGACTGATTCTTACGACCAGTCTGTCAAGGCCTGGGATTTTACCAAAATGGGCCCTTATTTCGGCATGAACATACAAGCGGCACAGCCTTTGAACTTTGGGCAACTGCAATTGGGGCTAAAGGCTGCCAGAGCAGACTTGCTGCAAAAACAAATGGAAATTGAGGGAAAAGAACAGTTTTTGAAAGTCAACCTTTTAAGTTATTATTACGGTTATTTGCTCGCAAAAGAGATGAACAAACTTGCTCAAGACGGCCACAAGCAAATGCGCAAAGCAGCAGATAATCTGGAAGAAGCTCTTGACGACGGAGACGAAGATGCTTCGCAAATGGATTTACTGGAATTGAAAGCCGGTTTCTTTGAAATAGACAAAGCCGTGCTGGATGCAAAGTCCGGTTTGAAAAAGGCGCAGTTAGCCGCAAAATTCGCTCTCGGGCTATCGGATGATGTTTCTTTTGAGCCGGCAGACAGCATTCTGGCAGCCGTAGCAGATTTTATACCTGATTTGGATTCATTAAAAAAGTGGGCTTATGTGCATCACCCCGATATTCGCCGCCTCACAGCCGGCTTGGTAGCTACAAGCATGCAAATGGAACTCGCTTCTGCGAAAATGGCTCCGGAGTTCTTTATTATGGGTGAATTTGAATATGCAAAATCCTGGGCCGGAAATCGCACTACCCTCTCAAAAGATGCTTTTGCCCAAGACCCTGTGAACAGGCTTTCCGGCGCATTTGGAGTGGGAATTAAATATAGGCTAAATTTTTGGAACCAGTGGGAAAACTACAAGCTCGCACGCATTGAGCACAGAATTTTACGGCAAACAGAGAATTATGCAAACAGAGGAATTGAGTTGCAGATAGAAGAAAAGTACGATGACTTTTTGGTTGCAAAGAACAAGCTGGAAAGCGCAAGAAATGCTTTGCGTGCAACGGAGGGAATGCTGAAAGGCGCAGCTATGCAATACGATATAAATCCGAGTAAAACTTCCGGTCTTTTAGCTAACACCTACAAAAAGAATTTGCTTATGAAAAAAGATTACTATTTTGCCGTCTATGAATACAACATGGCGGTGGCCAGACTTTTTGCTCAAGCTGGGTATTAGCCTATTTTTTCTTTTTACCTATTCCAACGCAGGGATTCCGTTGCCGGGGCATGGCATTGCGCAAAGCAAGGGTTTAACAGCGGGAATGGGAGTTGGCACATTAAAAAACTCCGGTTGTAAATCTTTATGGTCTTGGGCAAGCCAGGGAAATTACTCTTACAGTTCAAACCTATCCGGCGGCATAAGCATAAAATTTCTCGGCGGCAATTTAGACAGCGCAAATAATCTTGTTAATCAGAGATATTCCGTAAACGCAAAATTTAAAAGCGGCAATCCTACTCATGTATTGTTTTTAGGTCCGGTATTTTCTTTTGAAAGCATAAACCTTAGCTCTTTGAGAAAAGAGTTTACCGGTATAGGAATCGATGAGAATGACGATTCTGAAACAAAATGCAGCAGGTTATATGCCGATATAGGTTCAAGTATTGGCTATCAAATAGGTGCCGGTTTTTTATTAACGCCAAATTGGGGTGTCAGCGTTGGGCACAATTTGGATTTGACATTCACCGGAACTCCTATTGCCGCATTCAGCAGTTCGGTAGCGTTTAATCTGCGAGAGCAATTTGAGAAGTTCAAAAGCAACACGGAAAATCTTTGGCTATCCATAGAATATTCGGCATCCATGAGCAAAAGCTCAATTGTCCACAACTTTGTTCTGGGTTTGGCGTTAGGGTTTTAAATAACTCCCCGTTTTCTATATTAATAAATGAGAACCTGTGGAGGGGGCTAATGAGCGTTTTAATGGCATGGTGGGAAGAGGATTTGTCCGAAAACGAGCCTGTTGTTACATCTGACAATTTCTGGGAGCTTATTGGTTACACCGAAAAGGAATTCGGCAACAGAAGATCGGAATGGCTTACAATTATGAGCTTGGAAGATCAGGCAAAACTGAAAGAAGCTACTAAGCACGAGGTATGGGAAATAGATTTTCGCTTGCCGCAAAAAGACGGAACTTCAATATGGCTCAGGGAAACCGGCAGACGGTTACAGACAGAAAGCGGGCAACCGGAAAAAGTCTCGGCTGTGGTGAAAAATGTTACCATTGAGAAAAAAAGCCTGGAGAGAATGGAAGCCAGAGAAAGGGAAAGCGCAAAAATCGGCAGGGAAATATTGGAACTGTGCCCGGTTGCAATGGCTTTGTTCCAGATTAAAGCCGAAGGCATAAAACTTTTAAATATAAACAAAGCCGGCATAAAACTGTGGAAATTCACTTCTTATCAAGATGCTGCGGAAAACGCCATAAGGGTTGTAAATGAAAGCATTCCGGCTTATCAGCCAAACGGAACAAAATCAACTCCATTTCCGGAAAGGCTCGCAACCGTTATGAAAGAAGGTAGCATAGAGTTCAAAACATTTTTAAATATAAAGGGCAAAGAGATGAATATGAAGGTTCACATAAAGAAAATTGAGCTTCCTGATAAGGCTCTAGCTATAGTTTACATGTTGCCGGAATGATTTTCTATATTTCCCCTCATGATTACCCCTATGAGCAGAGTTGTGGTAGCAGCTACTGAAGCAAGTAAAGAGGAGACCCTAAATAACCTCCGTCAGTGGGGCTTATTGCATGTTTTACCCCTGAAAACCCCTGAAAATGAGCAAGTTTCAGCTGCAAAAGCCGCTTTTACCAATGCTCAGAAGATTTTTGAAACCCTGTCTTCCAAACCAGGCCCGGAAGCTGTATATCAAGAAGATAACGACTTGCTTTCCAGAATAGATGCCGTTTTGCAGAGAAAAAAATCCGCAGAGGAAGCTTTGACCCGAAGCTCGGCAGATTTAAAAAAAGTTGAGATGTTTGGGGATTTTGCCCCCCAAGACATAAGGAAAGTCCAAAAACACGGCATACATATTAAACTTTATTGCGCAGACGAAAAAGCTTACAAACCAACCGATGTTGTTGTTGAAGAATTCAAAAGATCTGGCGGAGAAGTGTTTTTTGCCGCTTTTAGCGGAGAGCAAATTGATTTACCTTATGCGGAAATTCCCTTGCCAACAAAGTCCGTTGCGGAATTGAGACAAGATGTGGCAGATGCGAAAAGTACAATTGAAGAATGTGATAAACAAATAGCAGCATATTCAGGAGCAAAGAAAAAAGTTGGGGAGCTTGTATTGGAAGCCTCCGATGAGCTCGCACTCAAAGCTGCCAGTGCAGGCATGCGCTCGGAAATAGGCGTTTGCTTTATCCAAGGTTATTGCCCGACAAGTAATTTGGATTCGCTTAAATATCACGCTGCCGAAAACGGATGGGGAGTCGTAGTGAATGAGCCTACTGAAAACGAAGCGGTTCCCACTCTCTTAAAACACCATAAATTTGTAAAACCATTGGATACTCTTTATAATGCCATAAACATAAGCCCGGGTTACAGGGAAATTGATGTGAGCCCCGTATTTCTGCTATTCTTCAGCATTTTCTTCGCTATGATAGTCGGCGATACGGTTTACGGTTTGTTGTTTTTGGGCATAACATTCTTCACTTCAAAGAAGCTTGAAAATGCGCCTCGTTATATATTCCACTTCTTATATATAATGAGTATTTGCACAATATTATGGGGAGTTTTCGGTGCCGGTTATTTGGGTTTGAACAAAGACAGCAGTTTTGTTCAGGCAATAGATATATTTGGGAAGTCTTGGATGCCGGTTGCGTTGAAAGATGCTGCAACTTGGATTCGCAACGATGACCATGTTAAATATGTTTGCTTTATACTTGCGGTGATACATTTAACCATTGCGCATGTTTGGAATGCGTGGATAAACAGGGCAGACAAGTCAAGGGTTATCTCAAAAGCCGGCTGGATTTGCATAACCTTTATGATGTTCCTTTTGGTTTGCCAACTTATTTTGGGCCATAAATTCCCGGATCAGGCTCTTTATTTGGGCTGTGCCGGCGCGGGTCTTATAGTGCTGGGTTGTATTATGCGAAAAGACTGGTTTAGCATAGGAATGCTTCCGCTGAATTTGATAAACGGCCTTGTTGATGTTATAAGCTACATCCGTTTGTTTGCGGTTGG
>WQSZ01000128.1 GCA_009787645.1 Candidatus Fibrimonadales bacterium
GCTCGTTCTTGCGTAGAGGTTTCCAAATTGCCTAAAGGCGCATTGGTTGAAATAGAGGTGATTGCAGCACTCGCTTGATCTGCTCTTCCAAACGCTGCTTAAACAGTATCAGCGGGAACGCAATGACAAGACCGCTTTGAGTGGTTATAAGCGCTTCGGAAATGCCGTCTGCCATAAGAACTGGATTTTGGTTGCCGTAGAGAGTGATAACCTGAAAAGTAGTCACCATCCCTGTTACGGTGCCGAGCAAACCGAGCAACGGAGCTGTTGCCGCCATAACGCCAGCCAAGTACATTCCGCTATCCGAAGTTTGCATTATTTCCAAACGCCTTTCGATTGATACATTTGACTTGCGCAATTCTCGTGATACGGACTTTAGTCGTAAATAAACATTGATCAAATAATAAAAACCTATGACTCCTACTAATAAAATCGGAACCATAACCCAACCGCCCGCTTGAAAGGTTGAGTGAATTTCGTTAAATAATCTTTGCCAAAAAAAGTTCATGCGTTGCTCTCGCTTTTTTCGGGCCATATACGGTTAAGCAAGGCAAAACTTTGAATGCCGAATTCTCCGGTTATGTAGTCCAGATTTTCACTTAACTTGCCGTGAATCAGTAAAATTGGAATGGCGATAATCAAACCTGCTTCTGTGGTGATCAGCGCTTCGGAAATGCCGCCTGCCAATACTTTTACATCGTTGGTGCCCACTTCAATTATAACATTGAAAAGAGTAATCATACCTGTCACCGTGCCGAGCAAACCGAGCAAAGGCGCTATCGATCCCATTGCGGCAAGAAGCCCCATACGCCTTTCCAACGCAGGCTGCTCTCGCAACAATGCCTCGTGCAAAGATTTTTCTGCGGCTGCAAGCGAATTATGAGCTTGATTTACTACCGCATATAACACATTGCCAAGACCCGTTTTTTGCTTAGAACACAACTCGCTCGCTTTTGCAAATTTCTTTTCGGAAATTAATGTATGCAAACTATCTATGAATTTTTTGCTGATGCGTCCACGCCATAAATAGGCAAGGCTTCTTTCAATAGACATTATTAGCCCGAGAATTGCCACAAACAATAAAGGATACATAACAATGCCGCCGCTTTGAACCATTCTTTTAATTTCGCTTGCCACCCTTGTTCCTGCACGGATGCCGTGGTGCTTTTAATCGCCTTTGTTTGCAAAAGATCCAGAGGAATCCACAAAGAATTTCCCGTTTCCCTGGCTGCCAATATCGCTTTGCGAATGCCTTCGTCAAGAGATGCTGCGAGGTCTGCACGCCATTCAAAAACCTGTCCTTGCAAAACTCCTGTTCTGAGCAATGCTTGCGACTGCCCAGGCTCGGCACGCTCCTGTTCGGCGAGGAATACTGTGCCTAAACGCAAACGATATACGGATACATCCGTGCGCCTGTTTATCTGGCTTTCTCGAGTTTCAAAACTTTGGTTTTGAGTCAGTTGCAAACGCTTATATTGATCGCCAAATAAAGAGCGCATAGCTTCGCCTATTTGAGAATTGTCTCTCTCAAGCATAGTGCCTGCACGAGCGAGCGATAGGGTGCGCTGTTCCATGCCAAGGGGAAAATCCGTAGCGAGGTCGCCGGCAATTTTATCCACAGCTTGTTTTACTTGCGTATTGAAATTGCTAAGTCCTGAATCAGAAATTTTCGATTTTTCTTCCAAGTCTGCGGCAAGGTTTCGGGCTTGCCCAACTTCATCGCTTATGCGGCTCAAATCGCTTGCTGCTTTTGAGTAGCGTGCTTCCAAAGCCCTGCCTTCGTCCTGATGATCTTGCGTTAAGCGGTCTTGTTCATAACGCTCTTTCCAACGCTGGCTTTCCAATTGCTCCAACTGGTCGGCTTTCTGCAAGCGAATATTTTTAAGTGCCTCTACTTCACGGCGCAAAGTTTCTAACTGTTGCTGGTTTGCCATAACCGTTGCGGATAACATAAAGAATATGCAGCATATAACTTTTATCATTTTTCCTCCGTTGCTGAAATGCTCAAAGAAAGCGGCAGAGATACCATTTGCGGCGGTTTGCGAGCGAGTTTAACATCTATGGCTAATTTTACCGCCTGTTTTTCATCAAAGCTCAAATCCTCTTTCCACTCGTAATTGCGTTGCAACACTCCAAAACGCAGAGCTTCATCGTCTTGATAAACCATCCACTGATTTCCTATGCGCAATATGCGAGCATTTATGGTTTCTCCGTCTCGGCGTGTAATCGGGCGATTCACAATCACAATTTCATCGCCAAAGCGAATTTCTTCTACATAGAGTGCTCGCAAGCGAGAAAAGCCTTCTTCTGCTTCTGCGCTACCGCTTTCCAAATCACGTCGCAGAGCCTGTATGCGTGCCACCCGATTTTCCCTATCCCAAGGCAGAGTTTGAGCCACCAGATTTTCAAAATCGCTGCACATTTCCACAAGGATTTTGCTTAATGCATTGCGATACGCTTTTACATTATCGCTTGTGCTTTGAGCCCGTGCCTGGCGATTGCGCATAGCTTGCAATTCAGCCGCTTGCTTGCGTATATTTGCGTGCAAACTATCCAGCTCACCACGGCGGCGTTCAATATCTGCCTGATAGCGGCCTTGCAAAACTTTGGAACGCTTTCTCTCTTCTTTTGCAAGAGAATCGGTGCTTTTAATACGCTGGTCAAGTCTCTTTATTTCAGCCTCAAGAGCCGCTTTTTGCGAGCGGTAATCCTCCAACTCCGAAGCAAGCTCCGTAGCGAAAGCAAGTGGCGCAAAGCAAAGCATAAAGCTAAATAGCAGAGCGATGCGTTGCGTGGTAGTGGTTTGTGATAACATTTGGTTTACCCCGTTAATTCATATACTTAAACACTTATTGTGGGGGAAAGTGTTACTTATAATTTGAAATTATGAAGGGAGGAGCTTGTCAATGCTGTCAACTTAAGAAATAGCATTTTATCAAAAAAGACTTCAATACAATCGGAAAATGAGTATATACTATAAAATATACCCTCAACCGCTTAGGAGTTCCATGAAAAAATGGCCCTCTTTTTTTGCCACAGATAAAAACTTCTTTGTCTGTTATATTTTCAATGGTTTAAGATTTTATAAAATGTCATTTTGATTTTCTTAATTTTTATAGAATTCATCTGTTTCCATTTTTATGAAACGATTTATCATTTCTCTATATAATGCTTCTACCATATCAGCGTTTGCACCATATTCATTGGCTTTTGTTCGAACATTGGCAATAACCGCTTCAACTCGGCTTGGGGCTTTAACCTCTTCCAAGCTATTGCATTTCATGTTAATTTCTCCTGCTTACGGCCATTCCGTTTTTATTTCGCCATTTGGCATAACAAAAACCGTTCTTCCCTCAATGGAATAAACATTCGGCAAACCTAGCCTGTGGTTTTCCTCTTGTGCTTTTTTGGCTCCGATATTAGCTAAGCTAAGCACTTTAAAAGCTTCTTTGTAATACTCCTCATCCATTATCATCTCCGTTGAAATTATTGTACAAAAATACATTAGCTACATCAATATAAGATTCTTTTCCATGAGCAACCAAAACAAATCCGTTTCCTCCATTATAATGCAACTCCCAATAAGATACTAAATTTTGCAAAGCTATAAAATTTTTCTTGCTCCTAAAAAATCTGCGAATAACATCAGCATTTGGAACATCATGCCCGCCTTTCAAAACTCTATTGTTAATTCTTTGAATGCAAATTTCATCTGTTCGTTTAATTTTTGCGATAGCTTGGCTATTCCAATCGCAATCTTCCAAGAAAATCCTAACATTGCTTTCTCGTGGTTTAAACAAGCCTCCTAATTTAGTGTGGAGGTCAATATAGTTTCCATAAGTATTGGTGCCAACTTCTACTACATTTCCTTGTATTTGATGCAGCTTATTATTGCAGGCTCTATTTGCTTCCACTCTATTTCTTTCAAATAACCCATTTACTTCATAAGCAGTAATTACTTCGCCATACTTTTCTCTATATATCTGTTCCTTCTGCGGAGGCATTTTTTTCTGAACCTGCGTTTGAGTATATGTAGTAGCGGGGAACGGTTCTCCATAAGTAGCAGACATAACAACAAAAAATATGTATGGTGAAAAAACGATTAAAGTAGTTAAAACTTTTTGTTTAATTGTGCCTTTTACTACTTTTCCTGACGCATCTTGAACTTCACCAAACATAATAATGATTAAATCTAAAATCCACCAAAAGCCAAAGCCGCCAAGAGTTAACAATTTCCAAATTCCCTGCTTCTTATGCCCTAAATAGAATTTATCTACGCCAAGCATTCCTAAGATAAAAGAGATAAAAAATAGCATCGACCAATTTATGTCGCTTTTCTCTGTGTTTGCAATTTCTTTTTGTTCTGAACTCATACGAACTCCTGGTGGCTTTTGATAAGTGTGCTTAAAGGTTCATTATTCCTTTCATCATTTGTTAAACCATATTTCGCTTTGACTCTCTTGCCTATTTGCGTATTAACAGCATCGAGAGTTTCGCTTTGAACAAGGCGCAGATATTCCTGCATTAAATTCCTGTCGTTCTGAATAAGCAAAAAAATTTCATCCGTTATGGATTTATTCATTTGGCTTATGACTTTGTCTGCAAATTTGGTTATTGCTTCTGACATATTATTCTCCTTTTTTGAGGGGGTTATTCCCAAGCGGAATTGCTTGAAATTCGTTTTTATGCCATCCTGTGCGGAAAACATTAAGTTTAAAAAATTCTGAAAATATTCTAAATTCAGTAAATTGCCATCCTGCGGATGTCCAGTCGCTTTGCTTGGTGTCTGATTCTGACAAAAAGGTTGTAATTGCGAATTTGTTTTTTTGCTGTTTAGAAGAGCATTACTCTCTCTCTAGACTTGAACGGCTCCGTTGGCGATGACATATTTGTTACATCGCAAAAGCGAGCCGTTGCTGGGGGCTGTTGGTTGCTTTGGAGGGTGAAA
>WQSZ01000129.1 GCA_009787645.1 Candidatus Fibrimonadales bacterium
GAAGCTTTGGTCTATTACGAAAAAATTGCGGAGATGGAAAAAGATAATTCATATTCCGTTTCTGCAAAAAAATCAATTGCCTTTATTTATCGCTTAAAGCAGAATTACACAAAGGCTCTTGAAATTTACAAGGAAATAAATTGGGAAGCGGATTACTTTTTCTCTTCATGGCGCAACGTTGCTCTTTGCTATGCGGCTCTTGCGAGCAAACAAAAAAATGCAACAGGCACGGCACGGCGTGGTACAAATTATTTCGCAAAGGCTTTAAAACTTTACGAAACAATAAAGGAAAAAGAAAAGGACAATCCAAAGCATTGCGCAAGAATAGATTCTCTTGTGGCGGAGCTCTATGCCGAGAAAGGCGAGTACGCTCAGGCTTGCAAGATCTACGAGGTTGCGATGGAAGGTCCCTATTATTTTATCACATGGAAAACTTACGTGAATTGTTTGATAATGCAAAAACTTCTCCAGAAAGCTTTGGACACATGCAACAACGCTTTTGACAAGTTTGCATCGGACAGCAAAACTCGCAAGCCATCCGATGAATTGTTTTTATACAAAGACCTTCTGGAGCAAGCTTTGGGTGGAGACTCTCCTGCAGAAGAAAAACTTTTGCAAATTGTCACCGATAAAATGAAAAACAATTCCGATTGGTTGGTAGCTTCGGAAACATAAAATATATGAGTACTAAAAGAGCCATTCTGTTTTCGTTGATCAGTTGGATACTTTTAGCTCTGTGCTATCCGCCATATCCACTTGGGCCTCTAGCCCTTGTGGTGCTGGCTCCCTGGTTTTATGTTTTAAAAACTGCAAATAAAAAAAGAGCCTTGGGTGCAAGCTACCTCGGAGCTTTTGCATTTAATGCGATTAGCATGTATTGGCTTTATCATGTTGGAGAGGTAGCACCACCGGCTCTAATTTTTTCTGGACTTTTTTTAGGCGTTGCTTATTTAAGTCTGTATCCGCTTTTATGCGCATGGGTCTTTGTTAAGATCAGAGATTCCCGTTTGCTTTTTTTGTTTCCGCTTTTTTGGGCCGGCATTGAAGTGCTGCGTTCCAAAGGCGATATGAGTTTTCCTTGGTTTTCTTTGGGCCTTGTGTTCGGCAATAGCATTGAACTTATGCAGGTATTTACGCTGCTCGGAATTTTCGGGTGTTCTGCGTTGATCATTGCATCTAATATGTGCTTAGCAACCAAGAATAGAAAGCTCGCTTTTGTGCCTCTGGTGGTGGCTACGGTACTTTATGTCGGTGGAAGCATTGCATGCAAGGATCGCCTTGCTTCGGAAACAATGACTATTGCTGTTGTGCAACCGAGCATTCACCAGACGGAGAAATGGAGCAGAAAATATTTTGATTCTGTTATGACTAAGACTTGGAATTTATTTAACACTTTTGATCCGAGCGGAGTTGATTTAATTTTATTTCCTGAGACTGCTATTCCGGCTAATATGCATGTCAGCATAAAGGAGCAAGGTTTTTTGGAAAGTTATGCTCAGGAAAATAATACGGCTATTGTTACGGGAGCTTTGAGTCGAGCTAGGGGTGGAGACTCGAATAAAAGACCTAACATATACAACTCCGTTTTTTTATTTGGCTTTGGTTATCCCGCTGCGGAGTACAGAAAAATGCATCTGGTTCCTTTTAGCGAAAGAGTTCCGTTTGATAGTGTTTTTACGGTGATCAATTATGTGGATATAGGCGGCGGAGATTTTTCTCCCGGAGACAGTCTTGTGATATGGCAACCGGGTAATTTTAGCCCGCTTATATGTTACGAAGCTATTTATGGCAGAATTTTGAGAGAGGCAAAGCAGAAAGGGGCGAAATTTATCACGAATCACACAAATGATGGCTGGTTTAAGAAAAGTATAGCCCCGTATCAGCATTTTAATTTGGTGCGCTCCCATGCTGTTGAGACCGGAATTGGTGTTGTTAGGGCGGCAAATACCGGAATTAGCGCATTTATTGAGCCAAATGGGCGAATTTTAGAGAAAACTGAGCTTTTTGAGCAGAAAATTATAGTTGCCAATATGCCTTTGGAGCCTCGCTGGACATTTTATTCGATTATCGGGGATTATATTGAATGGATTTTATTTGTGTTTTCGCTGGGGATGATTGTTGTGGCGAAAATAATTAGAGTTCAAAAATAAAAAGGGCTCCTAACCTTTCGGTTAGGAGCCCTTGAATATCACGTTATTTCTTTGCAGCAGCTTTCTTTTTAGCCGGAGCTTTTTTAGCTGGAGCTTTTTTCGCAACAGCTTTCTTTTTAGCTGGAGCTTTTTTCGCTACAGCTTTTTTAGCTGGTGCTTTTTTAGCGGCAGCTTTTTTAGCTGGCTTTTTAGCTGCGGGTTTGATAACGGTTTTTGTTGCCATGAGGAATACTCCTGTTGTTTGTGAATGTCAGATATAAATATAGATTTTTTTTTTGCGATGAGTACAATTTTTTTGTGAATTAAATTTTTTTTTTGTTCACCCAACTTCTGTAATCGCAAAAAGCATTCACTCCTGCATCCCAAAAGTTTGCAAAACTTTTTGCGAATGGTGGAAGTTTGAATGGATGCATTTTCAAAATATCGTGCATCACAAGGACCTGACCATCGGTATGCGATCCGGCACCGATGCCGATTGTAGGCGCATTTGTAGCCTGCGACACTTTTTTTCCGAGCTCTTCAGGAATGTGTTCCAAGACTATTGCGCATGGTTCAAGGCTGTCTAAAACTTTCGCCTGCTCAAAAATTTTTTCCGCTTCTTCTTCGCTTTTGCCAACTTGTTTAAAGCTTGTTGCAGTTTGAGGAAGCAATCCGAGATGACCAACCAAGTCAATTCCTTTTTCTCTGATCGCTCTGAGAGATGAGAGTGGAAGTCCTTCTATTTTTACTGCGCTTGCTCCTGCTTCTATCAATCGTGTTGCATTTTGCAACGCGATTTTCGGTTCACTGTCTGAACCAAAAGGCATGTCGCTTATAATGTAACTATTTGGCGCACCACGTTTTACGGCGGTTGTGAACAAGCACATCGCTTCCATTGAGATGCCGGCGGTTCTCTCCATGCCCAACATAACATTGGCTGCGGAGTCTCCCACGAGTAGCATTTCTATCTCTGCCGCTTCTGCCATTCTGGCGAAGGCAACGTCGTAAACGGTGACCATGGTGATGGGTGCGCCGCTTTTTTTCATGGCGTAGAAATCTTCTTTAAGCACTTAGTCTCCGAGTTTCCAGCAACCAATCCCAAGTTCTCAGATTTTCCAGAGCGCCGGTGTGGGTTTTTAGGTGGCTAAGAAAGAAACTCTCTATGCGCTGAGTCTTTTGCGCCCACAACTGCGCCTTTTGCGCTTGCGAAAGTCTGGGAGCGTATCCGAGAATATCGCAGAGATTATCCAGCCAGAGTGAGAGAGAATTTTCTTTTACGCAATTTAACTCTAAGTATTCCAGGTTGTTAAGTAACCATTTGAATTCTTTTTCGGAGAGAGAGCTTTCATTTCCCAACTTGAGCAAAATCTCTGCCATGAGTTGCGCTGAGGCCAGGCTTTGCAAGTTTGAGCGCATTTTGGGAAAATAATTTTGCAGCGAAGCTTCTTTTGGGATGATTAAAGATGAATTTCCTCTGTGCCTGTTGTAGCGAATTTCAATTTCACTATGCGCAAGGGGGTCTATGCCGGCTTTGAATTGCGAATTTTTGGATTTCGCTCCCTTTACCAAGAGTGAAAGCAGACCGACATCGGGACTAAGAGCTTTGACTATCCAGGAACTGTCTCCGTAAGCGTAGCGGTGAAGAACTATTATCTGTGTTCTCAATGTTACCCCGGTGGCCAGTAGAACTGTTTTTTTCCTAAAGTGTGTAAATGCAAGTGGTTAACTGTTTGCCCGCCATCTGTTTTGCAGTTGATCACAAACCGTGCGCCTTTTTCTTCGCAGCCTTCCTGCTTGGCGATTTTTTGTGCGCAAAAGAGTATGTGCCCGAGCAATTCCTTGTCTTGTTCTTCTATTTCCATCAAATTTTCAATATGTTTTTTAGGAACTATTAAGAAATGCACCGGTGATTGCGGTGTAATGTCTTTAAACGCCATAATCCGGTCATCTTCGTAAAGGACTTCTGCCGGAATTTCATGGTTGGCTATTTTGCAGAACAGACAAGTTTCCATTCGGATAAATGTAGAAAATTACTATATTTATATTATGAAAAAAATAGTTTTACTTTTCGTTTTGCTTTTCGGCATTTCTTTTGCAGAAAAAAATAATGCATTAGGTCTTTGGGTTGGAGATGGCGGTGGCTGGGGCGTTGATTATAAACGCTTAATGGGCAAAGACAATGCGTTAGATATTTATTTAGGCGATTTTGAATTGGGAGATAACACTTCCGTGGGTTTAGGCGCAGGTTATTATTTCCTGTTTAATGTTATTAAAGCAGATGCTTCCGTAGGACGCTTTCCGTTGCATGTGGGTCCGAACCTGGGTTTGGGCCTTTGGAGCGGCAGTGGATATGGCGGATTTGATTTGACGCTAAACATTGCCGGCGGAATAACTTGGTTTACGCCTACAAGTCCTACTATGGATGTTTCGCTTGAGGTGGTATCGCCGCATATCGTACAATTAAGGCATAGTAGTTGGACGGCACCAAATGGTAGCGATGACTCCGATACTCGTTTTAGCGTAATTAAAGGCAGCTTGGGTCTTCGCTTTCTATTCCACCTTTACTTCTTTTGAAGCTTAATTCCTTCCGGGCTTAGTTCTACTACGCCCTGTTTCCATAATTTGCCGGCTAATTTTTTGAAGCCTTTTTTGCTCATGCCAAAGTTTTTGCGAATTTCTTCCGGTGAAGAGTTGTCCGAGAACGGTAAAAAACCGTTGTTGTCT
>WQSZ01000130.1 GCA_009787645.1 Candidatus Fibrimonadales bacterium
AAAGCGCTTGGCATGGAAAACGACGTTGCTTCAAAAGAACGGCTGAAAGAATTGCAGGAAGAATTGAAAGGCGTTGATGCTGAGGTAAAAGAACAACAGGAACTTTGGCTGCAAAAAAAACTTCGCTTTGAAACATTTAAGAATGCGCAGGCAGAGCTTCGTGCTGCGAAAGAGGCGATGGAAAAAGCCGAAGCGTCTTATCAGTTGGAAAAAGCGGCGGAACTCAAATACAATAAAATTCCTATGCTGGAAAAAGCGATGGGCGAAGACGAGATTTTAGAGGTTGTTACCGAAGAGAATATTGCGCAGATAGTCTGCCATTGGACCGGTATTCCCATTTCTCGCTTGCGTGAGGGTGAGCGTGAAAAGCTTTTGCATTTGGAAGAGCGTTTGCACAAGAGGTTAATCGGGCAGAACGAGGCTGTGGAAGAGGTGTCGCTTGCCATTTTGCGCAACAAGAGCGGGCTTTCAAGGGAAAACGCTCCTATTGGGAGTTTCCTGTTTTTGGGGCCCACGGGTGTTGGAAAAACAGAGCTTGCACGAGCCCTTGCCACAGAGTTGTTTGATAGCGAACAGGCTATGCTTCGCTTTGATATGAGCGAGTATATGGAAAAGCACAGCGTTGCAAGGTTGATCGGTGCGCCTCCGGGTTATGTCGGCTACGATGAGGGTGGTCAGTTGACAGAGGCGGTGAGAACGCATCCGTATTCCGTGCTGCTTTTTGACGAGGTGGAAAAAGCTCATCCCGATGTATTTAACGCATTGCTTCAAGTGCTTGACGAGGGGCATTTAACGGATGGCAAAGGGCGCAAAGTGAATTTCAAAAATACGCTTATTTTGATGACATCAAATTTGCCGGAAAAGGATTTAAAATCATTCTTTCGCCCGGAATTTTTGAACCGCTTGGATAACACTTTGATTTTCAAGCATTTGGAAAAGAATGAGTTGGTGCAGATTGCGCAAATAAAGCTGAGTGCTCTTGCAAAGCGTTTGAGCGCGCAGAGAATAGAGGTGGTTTTTGAGCAGTCCGTTGCAGAAGGTATTATAGAACAGTGCTATGATGCGCAGTATGGCGCAAGGCCAATTCAGCGTTATATTCAAAAGCATTTGGAATCTTTGCTTTCAAGAGAGATTATTTCCGGGAAAATAGCTGCGGATTCTAGGGTTAGTGTGGGGTGGAAGGAGGGGGAATTTTCTATATTGCCACAATGAAACTTATCGCAATTCTCACCCTAACCGCCGTTTTGTCCTTTGCCCAGCTATCCGGGCAAAAAATAGAACTTCCAAAACCTGGCTTAGATAAAGGCCACTCAGTAATGAAAGCTCTTTCGCTGAGAAAATCTGCTGCAGCGCATGATTTTCAAAAAGCCAAGGATTTGAGCCTGGCGGAGATTTCCGAGTTGCTGTGGGCTGCAAACGGAGTCAACAGGCCAAGCGAAGGCAAACGCACCGCCCCCTCTGCCGTTAATGCTCAGGAAGTGGATGTTTATATTCTCGCAAAAAACGGCGCATATTTATATGATGCAAAAACTCACACATTAAACTTGGTTGCAAGCGCAGACTTGCGAGCTATGGCCGCTGGCAGCCAAACCGCTTTTGCTGCAGCTCCGATTATAGTGCTGCTTGTCGCAGATATATCCAAGCTTCCAGGCGATGATGCCAACAAGCAAAGACTTGGCGCAATAGATGCCGGCATTGTTTCTCAAAATATTTCGCTTTACTGCTCCGGCACGGGTTTAATCACTAGAGTCAGAGCGAGCATGGATGTACCGGGGCTCAGCCAAGGCTTGCATTTAACTCTTTCGCAAATCCCTATGTTAAACCACCCAACAGGGAAATAACTTGCCAAACAACATATTGATTTATCTGCTTTTTGCCCTCTCCGGAATAAGCGGCCTTATTTACGAAGGCACATGGGCACGCTACCTGAAATTATTTTTGGGCCATTCCAGCTACGGGCAAATTCTAACGCTCTGCATCTATATGGGTGGTCTCGCTCTCGGCAGTTTTATTGCAGGCAAACTTATCGGTCGCATAAAAAGACCGCTCTTGGCTTATGCCATCACGGAATTGTTTATCTGCGTAGGTGGAATATTTTACCACCCGCTCTATATTTTTGTGACAAATTTATTTTACGATTCCGACTGGAGCAGAACGGTAAATGCGGAAATGATAAAAATTGTCATAGCCACATCTTCAACGCTTCCCGTAGCAATTCTTTTGGGAATGACATTCCCATTCATCGCCGCAGGTCTTTCAAGGCGAGATGGTGACAGCGGAAAAACCGCCCTTCCATTGCTATATTTCACAAACTGCCTTGGAGCCTGCTTTGGAATATTATTCGCAAGCTATGTTCTAATCCCATTCCTTGGCAACGCAAACACCTTGCGCATAGCAGCAGCAATCAATTTCATCCTGTTCATAGTTTTCTGGCAAATAGGAAAAAATGTAGAACAAAAAATAGAACCTCAGTCTCAAGCCACAAGCCCCATGCCGCAAAATGTGAAATGGTGGTTGTTATTTGCTGCGATAACCGGCATGACGTCGTTCATTTATGAAATCGTTTGGATTCGGCTTCTCTCGCTTTTAATGGGCAGTTCATCGCACAGCTTTGACCAGATGCTCTCGGCGTTTATTCTGGGGCTTGCGCTTGGCGGGCTTGCATGCAGAAAACTTTTGGCCAGAGATTTTGAGCCGCTTAAACTGCTCGCTTTTGCGCAGATTATGATGGCTTTCTTTGCGGTTTGCACGCTTTATTTCCACATTCCGTTCTGGAATGCCATGAATGAAGCACACCAGATTTTCAACCAGACTGCTACCGGTTATGTTTTTTGGAGTTTCTTTAAATACGCTCTTGCGGTTCTATGGATGGTTCCCACAAGTTTCTTCTGCGGAATGACTCTTCCAATTTTGACTTACTGGCTTATTAAGAAAACAGGCTCGGAAAGTTATGTTGGCAGTGTTTACGGATGGAATACAATAGGCGCAATTGTAGGTTCGGTTGGTACCGGGCTTTTGCTTTTGCCGCTTTTTCAGCTTAAAGGAGCATTGCTCATAGGCGTGTTTTTGGATTTGCTTTTGGGCTTGGTTATTCTCTTTAAATTCTTCCCGGCTTACAGAAAAAATCTGATGTTCATATCGGTTTGTGTTTTGGCTTTTGTGCCGAGCCTGTTTATGAACTTTGATCCGCACAGAATTACAAGCGGCATATTTCGCTCTTACAGGTCCGGTCCGGAAATAGAAAGCATAGAAGTTCGCAACGGAAAAACAGCAACCATAAGTTTGCACGAAAGCACAGCCGGAGCTTATGTAAAAACAAACGGCAAGGCAGATGCAAGTCTTGCTTTTGATCGCACAAAACCAATAAGCGGGGATGAATTAACGCAAAGCGCAACCGCATTTATGCCAATCGCAATGCGAGATAAGCCATACACTGCCGCAATGGTAGGGCTTGGCAGCGGAATGGGTTCTCACTATCTTTTGGCTGACCCTCTTTTGCAGCGGCTGGACTGCGTGGAAATAGAAGAGGAAATGGTTAAACTTGCAAAAGCCGGATTTTATCCATATAACCATCGCAGCTTTGACGACCCTAGAATGTTTTTGCACATAGGCGATGCCCGCACGTTTTTCCACACGCAAAACCTCTCTTATGATTTGATAGTCAGCGTTCCGTCTAATCCGTGGGTGAGCGGTGTAGCGAGTCTTTTCAGCTTGGAATTTTATCATCACATAAAACGCTACATGAATCCCGGCGGCCAGCTTGTGCAGTGGCTTCAACTTTATGAATTTAACAATGAACTTTTGCTCAACATAATAAAAGCATTGGATGAATCATTTAAACATGTCAGCGTTTATAAAGTTTATGATGAACCCGATATTGTGATAATTGCAAGCGACGAGCCGGTATTCCAAAAGCATATAGACAGGCTCCGAACCGACCCTGTGCTTGTGAAGGAATTTAATACTATTCAGCTGCCGTGGTATTTCTTTGGCGAGCAGAATTTTTTGTTCAACGCTGCGAGCATAAGGCCGGTGCTTGAAATGGTTGAGGCTAACAGCGAGTATATTCCCGTTGTGGATAACAAGGCAGAACAGGCTCGTTATGTGAACACTTATGTAGGCTTTATGTCTGCTTTTGACAGTTGCCAGGTTTGCTGGCCGGAGTTTTTGGCCCCTGAGGATTATGCTCCGAGAAAAGCGTTTATAGATTCTTTGACTTTGCAAACTCAGCAACCGGATAATTTATATTTGGAGAATCATTTGCTTTTGTCTTTGCGGAACAAGGGTGAAAATTTTAACTGGGCTGCTTTTTGGACAGATTATCGCAAGTGGTCTGCTAAGGTTCCTCTAACAGAGGCTAGGGATACCATTCCTCTTTATATGGAGTTAAAGTCCATGTTTTTGGCAGACGAGCTTCCGGCTCCGGTAGCAGTGGAGTTTGAGTTTATGGATTTTGCCATACGCAAAAAATATGAAGAAGCGGCTAATTTGATCTCCATGATGGGTGAGCATTTTGAGTTGAAAGAAACGGACGAATTTTTGCTGCGACATCTCTTTTTAATAGGCATGCTGGGCGGCGAGCGAGATTACATGCGGCACATGTTCCTGAAAGTCTATTTGAAGAACATCTATTTTGACAAGGCAGAGAAATTCCTCATGAAAACCGTAGCCGGAGTTCCGAACAGGGTAAGAAGGGATGTTCTGCAAGACAGAGCTGTGATGAAGGAAGATTGACATTCCTTCTGATGTTTTCTATATTACCCCCAAATATGGAAACTGCGTTCATTGCAATAGAAGGCCCGATAGGAGTTGGGAAAACTGCGCTTATAGATGCTCTTGAACGAGAGT
>WQSZ01000131.1 GCA_009787645.1 Candidatus Fibrimonadales bacterium
CTGTATTTTATGTTCGCATTATCCAGAGCCACAAGCTCAACAACTGCGCTGTGCAATTGGTTGCTGGAAAACTCCGGCGCAGTGCAGCCTTCAAGGTAGCTGACTTGCGCATCACGGTCTGCTATGATCAGTGTGCGTTCAAACTGCCCGGCTTCTTTGTTGTTGATTCTAAAATATGTGGATAAATCCATTGGGCATTTAACGCCCGCAGGAATATAAACAAAGCTTCCATCGCTGAACACTGCGCTATTCAACGCAGAGTAATAATTATCACCGGGCGGCACAACAGAGCCAAGATACTCCTCAATCAACTCGGGATAATCTTTAACTCCGTCGCTAAAGCTGCAAAAAATCACGCCTATTTCCAAAAGCTTTTTCTTATGGCTTGTGTAAATTGAAACGCTGTCAAACACCGCATCCACCGCAACATTTGCGAGTCTTTTCTGTTCGCTGAGCGGAATGCCGAGCTTTTCAAATGTTTCCAAAAGCTCGGGGTCAACATCTTCAATGCTTGCGTGTTCTTTTTTATTTTTCGGTGCGCTATAATATACTATGTCTTGCAAATCAACTTGCTCAAATTTGAGTTCTCCCCAAGTCGGCGGTTTCATGGTTAAAAATTTCTCATAGCTTTTTAGCCTGAAGTTCAAAAGAAAATCCGGCTCTTTGCGAATGCGGCTTGCCCTGCGAATAATCTCCTCCGAGAGTCCCTTTTCAAAGGCCTCTGTTTCAATGTCGGTTACGAAGCCGTATTTGTAGGGAGTTGATTGGAGCATAATAGATCACCGCGACTTCGCAGCGTGCCTTGCCAAAGCACCAACAGCTGCGAGACCAACGGATTTTCCGGCTGATTTTCCTGAACCTTTTGGTATTTTAACAACCTTGCTGTAAAGAAATCTGTCTCTCTTGTCTTTAAAGTGAAGGCTGTCCTTAACCACATAAGCATTCGCCTGAGTGGATAAAACCGCAGTGTTCATCGCAGATTTCCATGTGAAAACATAAGCAAAACCCATTATCAAAGCTATAATCCACGAAACAACAAACCCAACCCAGTTTGCCAAAACATCGTGAACGCTCTGAACGCTGGTGCCGTCTGCAAAAATAAGAAATGCCAGAATGCAAGCGGTGAGAATGGCGCTCAAAATTCCCGAATATAAAAATCCGTATTTCCAAATTTTGCGAGAATCTATGGGCAATTTGCCAACAAGCTTGCCGGATTCTCCATTCATCATAAAGGTATAGTTTTCGTTTTTATACTTGGAGTTAAGCACCCACACCGGGAAAAGCGTGTAACTTGGCTTGCCGCCCTTAACACTAACAGATGAACTTTCAACCGCAACAGAATTATAGCCGGAAACCGAACGCACAAACTCGCTTTCCACCGAAGTCTTTATTCTCTTTTCTGCCCTTTCCTTGCTCTTTTCCGCATCAACATCGTATTTCTCGGCGAGGTAACCCGCCAAAAATGATGGATTGAACTCCTTCATTTGCCCATAATCAAAAGGCTCTATGGCATCCATATAGGCATCGTCCATCTTTTCTGAGCCGTCAACCGGAATTTTTTCAAAAGATATATCGCCNTCTCTAAGCACGGAATAATAATTNGTTTCGGTGTAAGTATAAGCTGCAGTTGAACCGGTTTTNACCTTTGTCGCTTTGTAGCGTATTAGGCCGGAAGCCTCCGCATCAAAAAGCCAAAATGGAACATAAAGCCCCTGTATGTTTTTTATGTTGTTCTCTTCCAGGAAAAAATCCGGCAAAAGGCGTTTGCCCTTGCAAAAATTTTTCAAAGCCTGCGTTGCNGCTTTTTTATCCTGTTTAAACGGAATAACATAATCGGGTTTTAAAAATCCTGAAAGCCTTTGGCTCACAATCTGGGAATTGCCGCAACATGGGCAAACCATTGCAACGGTGTTTTTATCGCCAACAAGCTCTGCGGCGCAAGACGGGCAAACCCCGGCGCTTAAATCGCCAAGCTCACTTTCTGTTAAGATTTCCCCAGCTTCTTCTTTGCCCCATTCAAAATTATCCTTTGCGCTTTCGGATATTTCTTTTTGGTATTCTTCAAGTGCCTTTATTTCAAATTCTGCATCGCAATAAGGGCATTTCATTTTTTGAGAAGAGCTATCGAACTTGACAGCTCCGCCGCAGTTGGGGCATTTGTATTCTTTTATATCCATAAACAACCTGCCTTAAGGTCTTGTTTTTCCGCAGTTAGCGCAGAATTTTCCTGTATTTTCTGCTTGTCCGCAAGAGCAAGTCCAAGAAGGGCTTGGTGCCGGTTTTCCGCATTCGGCGCAGAACTTGCCTGAGTTTCCGGCGTGCCCACAGGGGCAGGTCCAAGCCGGATTCGGTGCCGGTTTTCCGCAGTCACCGCAGAACTTGCCTGTATTGCCGGCGTGTCCGCATGGGCAGGTCCAGGAAGATGCGCTTGGAGCAGGTGCCGCTGCCTGAGCCGCCGGTGGTTGTTGCGCAGCTTGCTGCTGGCCCATTTGAAATAGGGCCTGTGAGCTCATGCCGCCGGCTTGAGCCGCCATGCCAAGTCCAAGAAAACCCTGCATTGCGCCGCCTTGATTAGTAGCCGCAGAGCGCATTGCATCGCTTTGAGCGCTCACCAAAGCCGCAGCCGCCATAGTCGGGTCTCGCATTACAGCCGTGGCCTGAAGCTCTTTGATTTTCTTATCATCTTCCGGTGAGGCGGAGCAGGTTATCGCAAAATTTACGATTTCCAATCCTCTGCCGTCTCTCCACTTTGCGCTAAGAGCTTCGTTGAGAATTTCAGCCAGTTTTTCGGTTTGAAAGGAAATTTCATGGTATTCCAAGCCCGGACCGAGCTTTGCGAGCGAGGGCCCCAAAACGGAGATTATTTCCGCTTTCAATTGGCTGTCTATTTTATCTCTTGTATAATTTTCTTCCACATTGCCGCAAACATTTGCGTAGAACAGGGCCGGGTTAGCCATGCGGTAGGAATATTCTCCGTTTGCCCTTAGCCCTATGGTTAAGCGCAGGTTTATGTTCGGATCTACAATAAGATATGGTATTGGATTAGGCGTTCCGTATTTATTCCCCAATATTTCTTTGGTATTGAAATAGTATATTCTCTGGTCTTTGCCCGGGCTACCGCCGTATTTAAAACGCTCGCCCATATTTTTGATGGCTCCGACAAGACCTTTTCCAAGGCCCCCGTGAAAAATACTTGGTTCAGAAGACTGGTCGTAGGTATAATGTCCTTCTTCTGCGCAAAGCTCGGCTATTTTGCCGTTATCCACAATTACGGCTGCCTGCCCTTTGTTTACCACAATGCCTGAGCCATTTGAGATAATGTTATCTTCTCCTTTGGTATTGCTGCTTCTTTTGCTGGCTTTTTTTTGCCCTTTTACGGCCAGTACATCTGCTTCCATGCTTTCGCAAACAAAAAACTCCAACCATTGGTCAGACAAAACTCCGCCAACAGAACCTGATAATGCTTTTATTAATCCCATATTATTAACCTCGGATTAGAATATAGTAAACGCTGATTTAGTCGCTCAGTGGAGAGTGATTTCAAAATATAACGGCGAAAATAGCTTAAAAATGCGTTTTTTCACTTTTTTTTTGCATTTTTTTCAAAAAAAATCTTTTAAAATGCGTCTAAGTATTAGGACAAAAAAATAGGAGGTCTGTATTATGACAAACAACTGTCTGAACCGGAATTCACAGAATTTCCAAGATTTCCAGGATTACCAAAAGCACAGTGCTGTGAAAATCGTGGTTCAGACGTTTAGCATATTTTGTTAGCCGAGGTAGAGCGTTTAAACATTGTCTGAATCAGAATTGGCCAGGATTCATTGAATTAACAGAATATTCTGAAAATTATTCAAATTCTGTGAATTCCGGTTCAGACCTTAGCGGCGTGCTTTGTATTTAATCTTTAATGCAGCGGACAGAGCGTGAGACAGATTTATTGCCCTGGCTACTGTATATTTTACTGCCAAGATCTTGTATGCGCCAAGTGTTGGCCTCGTCGTTAGCTTTGTACTCAGTAGCAGTCCACCAGTTGCTGGAATTACCAATATTGTTAAATATGCCATTTGAACGACCAAAGCCACCTGGCAGAGCTGAAAAGCCGTACTCATCAGAACCGTTACCATTTCTCTCCCATTCGGTTTTAGCCTTGAGTTTTCCTCCGGCTACATCCATGCCTCCTGCGAAAGCTGCAAGAACTTCCCATTCCGCATTGCTGGGTAAATGCCAACCTTTAGGGCAAGCTTTTGTTGCCTCATCCCAAGTGTACAAACGGCCATATTTCTCGCAATTTTCTGGTTTATTATCGTAGCATACACCTCCTTTTGAGGCATCGTTCAAATTCGCTGACATCCAGGTTTGATTGCCTATTTTGACGGATTTCTCACGGTCACATGCGCCAATTGTTAAGACCATTAAGGCTGCTAACCCTATTTTGACTACCTTTTTCATTTTTTATCTCCTATTATTAAAGGTTTTTTCCGAATATAGAAAATTGTCTGAATCAGAATTGGCCAGGGGGTACACGCCCCTCCCTCCCTCCTCCCCTGCATAAATTTACCCTTGCGATATATATATATAATATATGCAAACGGGGTCTATACACATATATATATTATATCAAGTCAAAAATTACAGCAATTGCTATTTATATATGTTACGGTGAGTGGATTTTTTTTTACTTTTTTTTGACATTTTTAAAAAAAATATTGACACTTGTCCAAAAAAAATATATATTTCAGATAACAAAAACTATTTCTAAATGGAGTAATCTATGATGATTAAAACCCCTCGAGCAGCTAGGCTGCTTTTCCCCGCGGCTT
>WQSZ01000132.1 GCA_009787645.1 Candidatus Fibrimonadales bacterium
GCGGTAATGTATCCGGGTTCATCAACTCCGGAAATTCCCATTCTAACCTCTGCCGTAAGACCGCCGGATTTATCAACGGCATCAGCCCAACTCTCACAGTCACCGCAAGCTTCTTCGCTTTTTGAAAAATTACCTAAAGAGTAGGTCTTTGGGTCTTCACCTTCTATTTGCGCTATAATTTCCGGGCCATTTAATGTTATGGTCACGGGCTTCTTTTTCATTTTTGCTTCTGCAAGCATTCTTTCGGTAAAGGAGGTCAGCGCCCTAGCCGTGTCTTTTGCTCTGCTCGTTTGAATTAAATCAAACATGGTTGCATAGCCGAGTGCAGATAAAATTCCGATTATAATAACTACAATTAGTACTTCCAAAAGGCTAAAACCATTTTTCATTTCAAATTCCTCCTGTGCTTGGATGCACTATAATGCCGTTGTTGGGAACAGGAATAACCATTGCAGCCTTGCTTTTTTCGGTTCTCTTATTTATCTCCAACTCCAATCTGAAGGCTTTAACCGCTGCCTTTCCTTTGATTGCTCCGGTTATGCCCGGATTGTAGTTGGAATCAGGAGTATCTTCAAAATGATAGACTTTATCCAGTTTTCTATATAGCTTAAAATTGCTGAAAGTAATTTGACCTGCGCTGGCTTGGCCGTAAATGGCTGCGGTTATAGCCAGGCAGGCCGATACATCGTTTGGAACGCTGAATTCAAAATTCCGCTCTATAGGAGATGATGAGTATTGCGGAGGGTAAAAAAGAAAGTCCGGAATGTTGGGAATAGAAGCACCGGCATTTCTAAGCCCTATGGACAAGTGATCCAAATCCGGCCTGAATGTTGACATGCGACTATATTTTTGGCAGGCAGACGGATTGCCGGACCCCGGTATGCAATCGTAGGCTTCGTATGGAATGTTGAATTGCATAGCATAAGTTTCACCTACTTTGAAATTAAATAGCTCGCAATTTTGCCAACCCGGTTCGCCGTTTTTTGCGCCCACATAATATTGCCCGGACGTATTGCTCGGCGAGTTTCCCGCTGTAGCTATGGGAGGAAAACTTTTAAGGGTAACGTAATTTGTTCCCGGTATTATAGCGGCGCTGGGATATCCCTCTCTGGCTTGCAAGCTGAAGATATCGCCGGCCCCTCCTAGCATGAGAGTATCACTATAACATGCTACCGACGTTGCACAATCACTTGTTGTTGTTTTAAGGCCTGGTCTAGATGGAAGAAGTTTGAATCTGTGCACATCTCGTGCCATTTCAATTGCATCGCCGGAGCAATCATTGTTTTTTTCTCCGAGAAGAGTTTCGCACTGGCGTTTTAGCACGACTGTGTTGTTTACGGTTTCGGCAAACCACCTTATTTGCTGAACAGCACGGTAAGCTCCGTTAGCTTCGTAGAACACTTTGCGAAATCTGATTTCATTCATTGTATTATTGTCACCGTCACGAAGCAAGCTATATGAGCTATAATCTGCGGTCGGATCGTTCTCATTCGAATTGTAGCTTTCATAAACCGCATTAGCTTGATCAGAGGTTTCCAATCCTATTTCATGCTCAAGATTTGTGCCGGAACCTGGCTTTGCCCATGTTTTTGTTCCCATCTGCGAAATATCTTCTTTCAAAAGGCTTGCCACTTGCCCTGCTTCTTCGGTGCTGGCAAGCATGTTTTGGCTGCGAATGCGCATCTTAGTGGAATCCGAAAAGGCACGTCCTGCCACGACTACTATGAAGCCCATTATGGCAATGTAAACTAAAAGTTCAATTAAAGTGAAGCCGCCCCTTCCATATTTATTTTCGACCTTCCCCAGAAAAAAAGCAAATACTGCTGGGGCGGCAGTTATATAATCCTTAAGAAACCTGCTTAAAATAACCTTCGTTTAAGTACTTTACCCATTCCTTATGTATCTTTACCATGCCTTCAAATCCCGCATCGCTTTCGCTGAAAATGAAGTCGGCGTAGTGTTTTAAGGTTACGTTTATGTTTTTATGCCCGAGCATTTTAGAGACTCGTACAACATCATAGCCTGCACTCAAGGCTTGGCTTGCGAATGTGTGTCTGAACTTGTGGCAGTGAACGTTGTTTATTCCTGTCATGTCCATGCATTTCTTGAACAGCTTTTGGCTTTTCATATTGAATTTTCTGCCGTTGCTGTTAAAGATATGCCCTCGTCTGTAGATTTCGAGCATTGTCTTGGTTATGGGGATTTTCCTTGCTCTGTGCTGATTTTTTGCGTCTATTACTCCGGACACTTTTTGTGGGAAAACGAACAGAAGTTTTTCCTTCAAGTGCCACCAGTCTTTGGTCATGTGAGTGATGGCTTTGTTTTCCATGCCGGTTAGCAGCATTAGCAGGATCATATCGTGGTAGTAGGGCTTTTTTTCGACCCACTCCAGTATTTTCTTGCATTCAGAGATGGAAAATGGGGCAACCAGCCGAGTATTCTCGCTGGTTTCCCGTACGGTTATCCCATCAAACGCGAAGTTAGGGGGCAATCCTACGAATCTTTCCGCAAATTTCATTACAGCTCTTAGCCTTAAGAGCTCTTTATTTACGGTAGAAGCTGATTTTTTCCCCCTCCAGTCGGCGTAGCTCCGGGCTTTTTCCCTTGTTAAATCGCTATAATAAACGATTTTTTGGTCGCTAAACCACTGCTTTATGGTGAAAATCTGTTTCTCCACTTGCGTTTTCCAGGATTCCTTGGCTTTGGCTGTTTTTAAGAAATCTGCCAGGTAGTCCCCGAAGATATCCTTCCAAAGCTTCCGTTTTCCCCTCAAATGCGAAATTTTGACAAGAAAATCACCTAAAATTAACTTTTTTTCCAAAAATACACCTCCATTTATACTTTTGCCCCTAAAATTATATATATTTATACGTGGATATCCTTGAATTAGACGCCAATTGTTTGGGAAACGGTTGGTTCATATTCGCATGCATAGAGGCGCATTATGGAAATTGTTCGGAAAATTCAGTGTGGAGCCGCTAAAAACGGCTCTCCGACGGCAGGACAAACCGCCGCCCCAGCAGTTGTCCCAAAAAAAGCGTTTACTCTCATTGAACTGCTCGTTTACATGGCGATAATGGGCTTCATAATCGTTGTCGCCGGAAGGGCGTTCTCCGACTCCACGAAGATGCGGATTCGTAGCCAAAATATGCTTGCCAGCACTGAAGAAGCAGGGCAAGTGGCAAGCCTTTTGAAAGAAGATCTTTCGCAAATGGGCACAAAAACATGGGCAAAACCTGGCTCCGGCACAAATCTTGAGCATGAAATAGGATTGGAAACCCTTAATCAGGCTAATGCAATTTATGAAAACTACAACCAGAACGAAAATACTGTGGGTGCGGATTTTAGCTCCTACAGTTTGTTGCGGAGCGGTGATAATGATAAACTTAACGACATTACCTTTCGCAAGGTCAAATACAATTCCGACGGAATCTACCAGGCAGTTCAGCAAATAAGATGGTTTGCGGAAACCGTCAACAATACGGTTGTGCTTAAGAGACGGTGCACAACCCTTGAAGGAACTCAAAGCAACGACTGCTCCGGCAATGCAATTGAGATGGCAAAAGACATACTCAGGTTCAAGCTTCTTCCGTCTAAACCCGGTATCAGAACAACATCAAGCACTTGTGCAGCACTTAGCGCATGTTACAGCGATACCCTTATGTTTGGTTTTGAATCCGGTGATATTTTCACCCTGAAAGCCAGAGAAGGATATCCGAGTGCCACTATCAATCAAGGAATGAATTTTGTTAGCCTTAAAAGCTTTCCTCCCATAGTAGAGGGAAACACTTCAAGCAATACATCCGGTCAGTATTATGTGGGTGCAAGGAATGGTGTAGGTAATTGGGAAGACTGCACGGAGTTTGATTTTGAAGTTGGCGAAACTTATGTGATAAAATTTGATATACCATATGAAACTCCTGCTGATTGCATACCCGGTTCCGGTTCGCCTTCAAGTTGCAAAAAATATAACCGCATGGCATCGACATTCAGGCCGGATTTGGATCACTTGGGTGTAGGGCTTAGATTTGAAGGGCTTCCTGTTGCCAATATTCCGGACTTTCTTTTCTATCCTCCGCAGAATTCAACCTCTCCAATTGAACGGAATTTTGAATTCAGCGTTCCAAGTGCCACTAAGTCCTGCATAGCTATAACCGCAGCCGTTTACGGCCAGGCCAGAAGCGGTCAAATTACTTTCAGCAATTTTAAGCTATATAGAAAACTGGATAAAGTCTATCATTTTGAAGACACTTCCGATTCCACCTACAATCCTGGTGTAACAGCCGGAGCGGATACCAAAGGAAAAGCTTCCGTTAAAGCCTTCAGATTGGAGTTGGAGATAGAGAAGAAATCCGAGAAAAGTAAGGCTACAATGATTATCCCTGTTCCCAATAATGGCATCATAGTGCATCCAAGCGCAGGAGGGATTTAAAATGAAAAATGGCTTTACCCTTCTGGAAGTACTAACTGTAGTTATTATAATCGGCATATTATCTGCGCTCGGCTATGCAACAATGTTTGATTTGATTCAAACGAGCAGAGCAAAAGATACAGCTAGAACGCTGACCTCCTTTACCGAAAGAATGCTTGCAGAAGCAAAAATGAAAAAGAAGCCCGTGACCATAACATTAAATGGCCCGGAAATTATAGCGCAAATAGAGGGAGAAGACCCAAAGACCTACTCTTTAGGTAATTTTTCAAAAAGCGAAGAAGCTTGCAGCGACTGTGAGAGTTGGGCTGATGCCGTTGATAAATCCGGCGGTCTTACGGCAGAGGTTAGAATGGGAATTTCCGGAGTTGATGAACCCGGATACATTACCGC
>WQSZ01000133.1 GCA_009787645.1 Candidatus Fibrimonadales bacterium
TAAAATTCCACGCCTATTGTATGGCGCCCATCGGACTGAACCATTCCATAATTTGCCGCCAACGGAAATTTCGCATTGGGCTGCAAAACAAAAGATGAATCCTGAACTCCGTGCCTGTCTTTCACAACATTGTAACCGCAAATATTATCCTGCATTTGCACAATGGTAATTTCACGAGTTTTATTTGTTGAGTTTTCCAGTTCAAAAACAGTTGCATTTACCGGCAAACAGCTCATCCTCTCGTTGCCCGGCATCACAGGAGAAAACTGCTTTTTGCGAATTTTCACCGTTTTTTTGGAAACATATTCAGTAGCCGCAACCGGATACAACGCAGTGTATTCCATAAGCTCCGGGTCATAGCCTGACTGCCCAAGCAACTCCTGTTCCTCACCCCAAGCTGCCGTAAGCGAACCTTGCCTTTCCGGGGTTTCGCCCACAAGCCCGTTGAAAAAGTCTATAAGCCAAAGTTTTTGAAAACGGGGGCTGCGATTATTGCTTGCAAGCATAGCTTCGGTGCGGCGGCTCCATTCAATGCGCCAGCGGTTCAAATTTTCTTCATTTGCGGCGTACAAATCGCCTTTTTTCGCAGCACTCTCCAAAAGAGCGGCAATTTCCTCTGCATCAAGACCTTGCGGAACAAGGGCTTCGCCATTTAGGTTCACCAAAGGAAAGAACGAAAGCAGTTCGTAAACCTGCGCAGCATTTTCAACCATAAGCGGTGAACCCTGCACCGACTCTTTGAAATAGAAATCATTTAATTTTAAGTCGCCCACTTTTTCGCCACGAACCTGAATTCCGGGCAAAAAGTGCATAACCGGCGTTGTGCCGGCAGGAGTCACGGTAAATGCGCTACCTATTCCGCCAACAGCGATGCCTGTTGTTGAAGGCGTTGCGGGGAGTGGCGTGTACCAAGGCTGAATAAATTCAGCGGCAAGGCCGGTAGTCATTAGTTCTTTAACGGAGCCTTTATGGGCAGATTGAGATAAATATTGTGAAAACATGAGAAAAAAATAGAAATTTTCTATTTTCCATAGCTTAAATGCAACTCAAAGACATAAGCTCCCCTAAAGATATTAGAGGTGCTAGCGTAAAGGAATTGGAAGCCTTGGCAGAAGAGATTAGAGCCGTTATTCTGCGGCAAGTCTCCGAGCACGGCGGGCATTTGTCTTCCAGCCTTGGAGCTGTGGAACTATCCATAGCCCTGCATTATGTTTATAACACTCCAAGCGATATTTTAATCTGGGATGTGGGGCACCAGGCTTATGCCCATAAATTGCTAACCGGGCGATATGAAAGCTTTTTCTCCATGAGGCAACGTGGCGGAATTTCGGGTTTTCCAAAGAGAAGCGAGAGCGTTTATGATCCGTTTGGAGTTGGACATGCAAGCACGTCCATTTCCGCAGGGCTGGGTTTTGCCATTGGCCGAGACCTCGCTCAGAAAAATAATCAGGTGATAGCCGTTATAGGAGACGGTTCAATGACCGGGGGAATGGTTTTTGAAGCTCTGAACAATGCCAGACAAACAAAGCAGAATTTCACAATAATTTTGAACGACAACAAAATGAGCATTAGCCCAAGCGTGGGCGCTCTTTCAAAGTATTTGAGCAAGCTCTCCGTTAAGCACAACAGCTCTCTGGAAGAGTTCGGTAAATTTTTGCGCTCAATTCCGGAGCATATAGGCGGCAAAATCCGTGAAATTATGGAAAGCGGAAAGCTTGCGCTCGAAAATATGGCTAATCCCGGCCAGTTCTTCAGAGATTTGAATGTTCGCTATTTTGGCCCATTTGACGGGCATAATATGCAGGAACTCATTGAGACTTTTAATTCCATAAAGGATTTACCCGAAGTTTGCCTGATCCATGTTTTGACGCAAAAAGGCAAAGGCTACGAGCTTGCCACCACAAACCCTACAAAATGGCACGGTTCAGACCCATTCCACATAGAAGACGGCTCGGTGATAATGGAAAAGCCACGCCCAACATTGACCACAATTTTCGGGAAGACTTTGCTCACTTTGGCAAAGCAGGATAAAACAATAATCGGCATCACAGCCGCCATGCTTGATGGCTGCGGACTGAGCATTTTAAAAGAAGACCCCGATACCGCAGAGAGGGTTTTTGATGTTGGAATAGCTGAGGAGCACGCAGTGACATTTGCCGCCGGGCTTGCGTGCGAAGGTTTCACCCCGGTTGTAGCTATTTATTCCTCTTTTATGCAGCGTGCCTACGATCAGATTGTCCACGATGTAGCGTTGCAAAATCTTCCGGTTGTTTTTATTTTAGACAGAGCCGGGCTTGTAGGCTCAGATGGCCCAACTCATCATGGCTCCTTGGATTTGTCTTATTTGCGCACAATTCCAAACATGGTGATTATGGTTCCTTCAGACGAAAACGAGATGCGCAATATGATTTACACGGCGACTCAGCACAAAAGCGGTCCTGTAGCTTTGCGTTATCCGAGGGCAGTTACCTACACAAACGATATTCGCACGGAATTTTCGGAGTTGCCGATAGGCAAGTTCCGCACGGTGTTCAAGGGCACCAAAGTTTTGTTGATAGGCGTTGGTTTTGTGCTTGCCAAGTGTCTTGATGCGGCAGGTGTTTTGGAGAAAAAGGGCATAAAGCCCACAATCATAGATGCCAGATTTGTAAAGCCATTGGATATTGAGGCGTATAGGGAGCTTTTCAGCGAGCACAAGGTTGTTGCAACGGTGGAAGACAACTCCATAGCGGGTGGTTTTGGCTCTGCAATCGCCGAAATTTTAGCAGAAATGAAGAATCCGCCTCGTTTAGTTCGCATTGGGCTCCCGGATGCTTTTGTGGGCCAGGGTGAGATTGACGAGTTGAGGGATGAGCTTGGGCTTTCGGGCAATGGCATTGCAGCGAGAATTTTGGAAGTCTATTAACCCTTGACATTGGGCTAAAATTTTACTATATTTGTGTATTCTGAATCAGTAGCTCAATTGGTAGAGCAGCGCCCTTTTAAGGCGCGGGTTCAAGGTTCAAGTCCTTGCTGGTTCATTAGCGAAAATTTTCCTCAATATTTATTATACGAGCAAATTTCTTCCATAGTTTTTCTTTTTTTAGTTCTTTTTTCGCCATCGGTATAACCCAAGCTAATCATCAGCGGTACTCTGCGAGACTTTGGGATATGAAGCAATTGCTTGACTTAGCTAATCGCCCTGCTTCTATGCATAATTGTATTTTCTCCGGCTCAACAGGAGTTGTTTTATAGCTGCGATCGCTTTGCCGTTGGGCAATAATGCTTACTACGCTACTTAAGCTCATATTTCTCTCTCAATGCCAGCTTTTGCTCTTCGGTTAACGAATTCATATATCTTTTCCAGCCAGGGCAAAAATTTATATGCCAACGCCATAAGCGACCCAATAACGATTTAGGATTTTTATCGTATCTCGCTCTAATTGAGCAATTTTCGCAATTATGTTTTTTTGCGCTCATAAGTTTAATGTAGGAAATTCTATAAGGCACTCCGTTCAAGGTTGGGAATGCTTACTCAACTCAGTGGCTGAGCGAAGCCGAAGCCACGCTGCCCGTGAGTGGCAGCCCCATGCAGGAACCGCAAACAAAAGCCTGATACACGCATTATATACCCGCCAAGCTCGGCAGGTATTTTCTAAATTACAAATACGGAATAATGCTATGGAATTCGCAAACAAACATGTAGTTGTCACAGGTGCCGCCAATGGTATTGGGCGATGTATTGCCGAAGCCTTTTTGCGAGAAGGGGCGCTTGTTACTGTGATTGATGAAGATAAGATTGCAGGTGAAAAGTTGCAAGATGTTCGCTTTTTTCATGGAGATATTACGAAAAAATCTGTGTTGGAGGAGTTTGTCCGAAGCTTGGCACAACCTGTGGATTTCCTTATAAACAATGCCTGTGTAGGTCGCAAGGGTTTGTTCTCAAATTGTTCCTACGAAGATTTCGAGTATGTTCAGAAAGTTGGCGTTACTGCACCGTATTATTTGACAAGCCTGTTGCTTCAAAACAATCTGCTCGCCTCTAATGCAGCTATCGTAAACATCGCTTCCACACGAGCCTTCCAGTCACAACAAGACACCGAAAGTTATTCGGCTGCTAAAGGCGGTATTGTTGCCTTAACTCATGCAATGGCTATTAGCCTTGCAAGGCGGGCACGGGTAAACTGTATCAGTCCGGGTTGGATTGACACAACCGAAAGCCCAAAACATTCTGAACCGGATAAATATCAGCATCCTGCTGGGCATGTAGGCGTTCCTGCGGATATTGCCGAGATGGTGCTGTATCTATGCAGCGACAAGGCTGGTTTTATTACCGGAGAAAATATCGTCATCGACGGCGGAATGAGCAAGTTGATGGTGTATCACGCCGACCATGGATGGAGTTTTTCGGCGGAATAATGAAAACTCTAACCATAAGCCCAACTCGCCCACTTTGGGTTACCAGTGATTGGCATTTTCAATTTTGCTATATGGCGGAGATTTTGTGTGGGGAAAGAATGAGATGAAATATAATTTGGCTTGCGAAACTAAAAAGAAAATAGAAGATATGGGAATAGAAGTCATGTTTTTTCGAGGCAATCACGATAACTCGCTTGCTAAATATGGGTTCGTTTTTTCCAAATCATTTACATACAAAGCTACGTGATTGAGTTTCATTTTCCTATTTTCCCCCACACCGCTTTTGCCTTCTCCCCCACATACCCATGCTTATCCGCATAATGCTTAAAATTTTGCACAACATCACTTACATTTCCCAAAACATTTTCGCACTTCTTTATGCCAAACTT
>WQSZ01000134.1 GCA_009787645.1 Candidatus Fibrimonadales bacterium
GGGGGGGGGTCGCAGAAGACTGTAACGATAGATACAATTCTTCATCTACTCCAATAAAACCCTGAGCATTGCCGCTCTTAGCGACGTTAAATAGTGCATAATTAGCTAAAAACGAACGTGCTTCACAATCCGTAGCTTTTCTCAAAACTTCACGGATTTGGTGCTGAGATAATTCTTTGCTTAATGGCGGACAACGCTTTTTGCTAAAAAAAAGACCCTCTACTGGAGGCTCTTGAAAGTTTCCTAAATAACTATAATATGCTGAATATCTGTTTACAAACATAACTTAGACATAAATATAGATTATTTTATATAAGAAAAATGGGGACTGGAAGTTTAAAAAACCTGACTTTTTATCAAATATAGGGTTTTATGACAAAAAACGCAAAACATTTGCCCCGAAATTCGTGCAGAAAAGACTTAAGTTTGGGTTGAAATTATGGCAAAAGTGCTCCGAGGGGCAAGGCAGGTGGGAAAATCTCGCTCAGTTGCCAAAAGCCATCACCGTCACCCCGATTTGAACATTTTGCCCTGCATTTAGGGGGCATTTTCGGTCGATTTGCTCGCCGTCTATTAGAGTGCCGTTGGTGCTGCCCAAGTCTTCTATGAAAAAAGCACCGTTTTCCATGGAAATTTTGCAATGTTCGGCAGAGGCAAATTCGTCTTTCAGGTTTAAATTGCAAGAAGAACTACGACCTATCAGCAACCCGGCCTCCGGAATTTGCACGGTTTGCCTGTCTTCTTCGGGATATAGAATTGTGATATGCGGCATGGATAAATGAATTTAGAAATTTTTACTTTACCGCTATGATTATCCGTCTGGACGAGTGTGAAAGCACGCATAAATTTATGCGGGAGAACATTGCGGATTTGCAGGACTGGGCGGTGGTGGCTGCAGAGTTTCAAACCGGAGGGCACGGACGGCATGGGCGGGCTTGGATTGCGCCCAAGGGGAAAAATCTCTGCTTTAATATCCTTTTGCCAACGCAAAATTTAAAACCGGAATTCTATGCGCCCACAACGCAAATAGCAGCCATAACCCTGGCAAAAATGCTGAGAGAAAAAGGCATAAATGCAGATGTCAAATGGCCCAATGATATTTTGGTGAACAAGCACAAAATATGCGGAATGCTCTCGGAGACGGTAGGGGCAAAAATTTCTCTAGGCATAGGCTTAAACGTAAACACCGAAAAAAGCAACTTCGCAGAGCTTGACCGTCTAGCTACCAGCATGCTTATTGAAGCCGGAAAAACCTTTGACAAAGAGGAGATTTTGCTGGAATTCATAGCCAAGTTCAAAGCTAATTTTGAGATTATATGCGAAGAAGGGTTAAAACCCTTTATCGATGAGTGGCGAAAAATGGGCTGCTTTGTGGGGCATAGTGCTCAAATTGACGGGTTAAAAGGAGTAATTGAAGCCGTGCAAGACGATGGTTCCTTGCTTTTTAGAACAGAAAACGGGCTAAAAACGGTTTATAGCGGCGATTTGGAGATATAAACCTTGATAATCCTTGACAGGCTTTTAAATTTTTTCTATATTTGTATTCCTATTTGATGCTTGATAGCTCAATGGTAGAGCAATCGGCTGTTAACCGATTGGTTCCAGGTTCGAGTCCTGGTCAAGCAGTATCACCTAATCATCTCCACAACTGTATTCTTTCCCATAACAGTTTCTTTTTTATACAATCGGCCTGTGCTGTCATAGTGAAACTGCTCGCCAAAAAGCTCGCCATCCTTGAAATTCAGTGAATCTTTTAAAATTCCGCTCCTGTACCATGAACGCCAAGCTCCCTCTTTTTTTCCGTTTTCCCAAAAGCCTTTAACCAAAGGCCGGGTTGCACCCTCCGGATAGTCCGCCGTTATGCGCTTTGTGCCGTTCTCATAAGTTTCAATGCGAAAATATGAACCGTCACCCAATTTTTTGCGAACTTCGCCGTGAATTCTGTTGTTCTGCCAAGAGGTATCTTCAAAAACTCCGGTACCGTCCACAAACTCCGCTCTGTCAATTCGCCTTCCGGACTCATCATAACGAACCCACTCGCCGTTTCGCATGCTGGCTATCCAATGCTCAATTTTTCGCAATTTGCCGTTCGCATAATATTCAGCCCACGATCCGCTTCGCAACCCGTCATCGAAATTACCTACTTTGTGCAAAGAGCCTCCCGGATAATAAGACAGAAAAACTCCATTGAACTTTCCCTCACGGCATGCCTGATAAATCAAAGGTTTGCCCTCGTCCGAATATGATCTGAAATAACCGGTTTCGTTAGTCGGGTGGCAAGAGTTCTCTTCAACCAAAACATCTTTGTAAAATTTTTTCCAGAATCCCGTTGCAGAGTCGTTTCTGTAAAACTGTTCACCCATGACTTTTCCGCTTTCATCAAAGAGAATCCATTTACCCTGTTTTAAACCATTTTTATAAGAGCCTTGCATATAGGGAATTTTCTCTTTTGAAAAAAATGTCCATTTACCTTCTCGCAGAGAATCTTTGTACGCACCCTTTTCCGACACAAAACCCGTCACACTCCATTTGCGATAAGAACCGTCCGGAACCCCATTTTTTAAAGTCATTTCCTCTGCCTTTATGCCATTGCGATACCACGAATAATACGCCTCTTTTTCACCATCTGGAGAAACCATATAAGCTTCTTTAGGAGCATCATTGTCAAAGACTTCAACAATTTCCATGCGTGAAGCTTCGCAAGCAAAGAGGAAAAGCACAATTAAAACTAAAAATGCCGCCACCCATTAACCCCTAACTTTTTTCCGTCTAAAAATACTTTATTGTTGGGGTAACCACGTGGGATTGCCCCGACTACTTCGCCGATTTTATTGATCAAAAATTTCTTCGCCAACTGCAAAATATTTTTTCTCGCAGACTTCCTCGCCGTGAAAAGCAAACAATAATCCTCGCCACCGTTCAACAGCATATCCTTTGTCACTCCGGGAAAAACCGGAATCAATTTTTCTTCTATTTGAAGCTTAACTTTTGATCGCTCGGAAATATGATGCAAACTCTCCGCAAGCGAATCGCTTAAATCTATGCAGGCTCCCATGCCTTTTATTTTTGCAAGTTGTGCTCCAAGTTTCAACGGAGGTGAAGGAACAGAAACATAAGAACTCGCTGCTGAACGCCCCGGATACCCCGTAAGCCACACTTCATCACCTGCCTTTGCCGCACTGCGCAATAAAGCTTTGTTTTTCGTTTTTCCAAAAACCGTCACCGAAAATGCGCCCAAGCTACCGCCAACGGTATCTCCGCCTAAAATTCTCACTTTGTGTTTTTTGCAAACTGTTGCCACTGTATCTGCAATTTCATCTCTTGTTTTTTTAGCCCAGCTTTTATTTACGCAAATTGAAAATAAAATTGCTTTTGATATACCGCCCATCGCATTTATATCTGAAAAATTTGAGAGCAAGCATTTTTCCACCGCCTGTGCCGGCGTGCTCCAGTCCAATCTAAAATGAGTGCCCTCAACGGACATATCTGCGGAAATCAAATAATCTTCAAAAACAAAAGCATCATCGCCTACACCATCAGCAAGCCTGCCAGCTTTGCTAAGCAAATGATTTATGAATTCAAATTCCACAAAATTTCTCATAGTTTTGCATAAACATCTTCCAGCGAAAGCTCTTTTTCCGCCATCATGCAGGCAACGTAGTAAAGTGTTTGCGAAAGTTCCAAAGCGAGATCATCTTTGCTTTCATAGCGTGCAGCCATCCAGGATTCCGCAGCTTCTTCCACAAGTTTTTTGCCAATTCCGTGAGAACCTTTTTTAAAAAGCTCCGTAGTGCTTTTGCCTTCCGGCATTTGTTCCTTGCGTTCTTTTACTAAAGCAAAAATTTCTTCAAATGTCATGCCAATAAATTAGAAAAGTAAATTTCGAAAAGTTTTGCGATGAATTTCGCAAAGTCCAAATTCTTTGATTGCAGACAAATGCGATTTTGTGCCGTAGCCTTTGTGTTTTTCAAAACCGTAGTTCGGAAACTGCTCACCGAATTTCTTCATCAGGGCATCTCTATGAACCTTTGCGAAAATAGACGCCGCAGCTATGCAAGCAACTCTGCCGTCTCCTTTGACTATCGGCATTTGCACTGCTTTTTCCATTTCTTTTATATATAAATTTCCGTCAACCAAAATCTTATATGGGGCACCTTCCTGGAACTGCGCAAGAATCGGCGCAAGGGCACGGCGCATAGCTAAAAAATTCGCATTCAAAATTCCGAGTTCATCTATTTCCTGCGCAGAAGCTTCTGCAATTGAATGATATTCGCAATAATTCGGTAATGTTTCAAAAATCTGTTCTCGTTTTTTCTCCGATAATTTCTTTGAATCGTCCAGAACCAACTGCTGCGATTCTATATCTTTTAGCACAACAGCAGCCGCAACCACAGGCCCGGCCAAAGGTCCCCTACCTGCTTCATCAACACCTATTAAAACACAATGTTCAAAAAGTTCCTTTAAGCAGTTTTGCGCTTCTAAAAGAGTTAAATTCCGGGGTAAAAGTGATGCGTGGTGGAACTTCATTTGGTTAATGAATATAGAAATGTAAGGCAGGGCAAACGTATCTAAATTAACAAGCACAAGATTTTGATAAAAAGGGTTAGGCTAAGGAAATTGTAAAGAAAATCTCCGACAAATGTAATTTTTACGTCATTTTTTGACTAATTTCACTTTTTTATGCATTTTTTTGAAAAAAAATCCTGCGAACTCCGTCTAATAGGCAAAACCTAAAAGAGGAGTCCATTTTATGGAAACTGCGTTCAAAACGAACA
>WQSZ01000135.1 GCA_009787645.1 Candidatus Fibrimonadales bacterium
AGGGCTTGAACCAACCAAAGTTATCTCACCCAGTTTCATAAAATAAAGATAAGGAGAAGGATTTATAAATCTCTGCGCCCTATAAAGCCCAAGCAAATTTGGAGGCGCATCGCAAACAAAAGCCTGAGACAAAACGCATTGAATAATATCCCCGGCAACAATACGCTCCTTAATATTCCCAACCATAGCCTTAAAAGCCTCCGGCTCCATTTGCGGCACAGGAACATAAGAATGCTTCTGATCTTTAGAATCCATCAAGAGAATCCTTGAATCATGAAAATCAGGATTCAGACGTTTTACAACAGCATCCAATCTCTCCTTAGCTTTTTCAAAATCATTCTCCGAGAATGCGAAAGACATTATATCCAAAGTGTGATGCACATTGTCAAAGGCCAACACTACTTCCGGCAGAATCAAATGGGCAAGAGGCTGGTCCGGCGGCAATTTGTTCTCTACCCTGTTTTCAAAAAAAGATACCATCTCATAAGCGAAGTAGCCCACAAGCCCGCCTTTGAATCTTGGCAAGCCGGCAAGCTCTGCATAGCGATATTTGCTCGCAATTTTGCGCAGCACATCTAGAGGGTCGCCGTTGTGCGGAATTTTTTCCGTATTGTTTATCTCAACAACATCTCTGAAAACCTTGATTTCCAAATGCGGNGAAAANCCCAAAAAGCTNTTTCTGCCCCAGCGCTCGCCGCCTTCAACGGATTCGAACAGGAACAGGGATTTTTCATCGGTAAGCTTGGAGAGCACGCTAACCGGGGTTTCGGTGTCGGCTAAAATTCGCACTCCAACGGGAATGACAAGGTTTGCGCCTTGGTTTAGCATTTCCTTGTATTCTTGAGGGGTTGGGTAGGCTCGGAGTTGCATAGGTGGAATATAGAAAATTACATAAGTCTCTTATTTTGAATTGCGATATGCGAAAGTTGTTGTTTCCGAGCCTGTTGTTAACTTGGTTGGAAACCCATCGCTGTCATATTCGTATTTGTAACCTTTTCCGCCTTCTTCAATGACATTATTTTTTTTCGTATAAGTAGGCGATAATAAAAACTGTATAATCCATCCCGGAGTTTTGCTGTAATAAAACGGAGATTTCTTACTATCGTACTTAAATTCTGTGATTTGCTCTATATTTTTTTCTTCCGATTTTTCATCACCACACTCAGCAGTAAGTATCTTGCACACTTGCGTATTTTTAATCATATTACCGTCTTGATATTGATAAGTATCATTGCAATCGTAAGGCTCATTAGGAGGAGAACAGCCCCCTGCATCTTCTCGTCTCTTCTCGGAAATGTATCCATCGCTATTCGTGGTCATTGCATATCCCCCATCAACTTGCAGGTAATCCTGGCGTATTGCATTTCCGGTAATCGTAAACTGCGGAGAAATGTAAGAATTCTCAACTTTTACTTCAATCAATTTGTTGCCGCTGTAATTTAATATGTGTATCTCACCAAGCTTTCCTTCTGAGGAGTATGAGGAAATTTTTATGATACGGTTCTTATCATCATACTCAAACTTTGTCGTTTGCCCGTCTTGCGTTATGCTTTCCAGCAGCTTTACCTCGCCGCAAGCTGAGAATAACAGCGCAACCGCCAGCATTGCCAATATTGAAAATTTACGCATTATAAGTCTCCTGTGAATTTTTAATTGCAATATGTGAAAGTTGTTGTTTCCGTATCTCCATCAACAGTCTTTGTTCGCTTGGTTGGAAATCCATCACTGTCGTATTCAAATACAAATGTAATATGCGAATCGCCTTCGCCTCCACTATTAAATTCGTATTCAACAATATTATTATTAAGGCCAAAATAGAATTCGCTGAAAAAAAACTGCAAAAACCATTTAGGGGATTTACTATTTGAAAGCGGAGATTTTTTATTATCGTATTTATATTTTATGGCATAATCGCTTTGATATTCATTGTCTTTTCCTGTAGTTTTGCTCAGATTTCCACCATGATAGTGAAAATTGTCCTCACCACTCTCATTGCCTATACGATTTAAATATCCGCCTTGCACATTATAAACTCCTAAAAAATGCTGTCCTTTTGTTTCAGCATAGAGCCCATCCGCAGATACTGAGTAAGATATGCTTTCAGAGTCATCATCAGAGCGATTGACTGCTACCACTTGATCGTCATCATAAACAACCGTTTGCGTATATATTCGTTTGCCTTCATTGTATCTAATTATATTTACGACACGCGCTGTTGCATCGTATTCAAGCTTTCTCGTATCATCGCCCATTGTTATGCTTTTGAGCAACTTCACATTGCCAGGGCAGCCATCGTTGCCAGATTTGGCATCGCTTTCAACGGCTGCGGGCTGTTCGACGGCGGATGTTTCGGCGGGAGTACTTTCCGTTTTATTATTGCTTTGTTTCTCTTTGCACCCTGAGAGTGCCAAAATAGAAAGGGCTAGCACAGTAAGCAATATTGAAAAATTACGCATTATAAGTCTCCTGTGGAGGGTTTATTGTGGTAATGTAGAAAACTAATTTCTGCGCATTTTTGCTGTGCTCATATCTTGTTTTTTTAAGGGGGGTAATTTGTCATTTTACGCATCTCACATAAGCCTTATCTTCGTTCTTTGCCCAGACTCTGCCCAAGAAATCCTCATTTACCACTTGCCAATAGTTCACGCTGTTGTTCCAGTCCTCTGTGGCGCTCCACCAACCTTCTGTATCATCGATGAATTTGCCTAGCTTTTCAACATCAATATGCCATCCGCCGTTAAGCGCACGCACTCCTCCGACAGCCATGCCCAAATTTTTCCAATCATCATCCTCTGGCAGCCACCATCCGGCTGGGCAAGCCGCCGTTGCCGCATCCCAAGCGTACATGCGCCCGTACTCCTCACAGTTGGAATCATCATTCTCATAGCATAAAGAATTTTTTGTTTTAAAGTTCAGATTCTGCGCCATCCATGTTAATTTTCCAATTTTCATAGTGCGGTATTTTTGTTTGTCTCGCGGGTCGGTAATAGTGCCATCACGTGCCGGCATTACTCCTTTCTGCGAACTCCTGTCTATTCCGCCGTCAACATCCACTGCAATGCCTGTGAGGCAAACATCATCGTATTTGCTGCCCTTATAGACCTCTGCAATCTCAAAGCTCAAATCTGTTTGGTAATTATCGCCAACCTTTTTGCCAGATTTTTTCGGATATATTCGCAAATTTTCCGGCAGGTAGAATATTTGCGGTTCCTTGCTGTCACTGAGAAGCAAATTGCTCCAGTGCTTGCCGTCCACATAGAGCCGCAGTATTTTGATGCGAGAATTGTTCTCCCATGTTGTTTCGTCTTTGGCATAACCATTTACAAACATCAGCGATTTGAAGCGCATTGTATTTTCAGCTTTTGCGGATAGCAGCGATGTTTTTATGCTCATATTCACACGCTGGCCAATGCCATAGCCTTTCTCGCCTTCGCACCATGCTGTTGAACGCTTGCCGCCGCCGCTTTTTTTGTCGTTTTGCAGATTTTTCGCATCGTAGCTGATATTTTTGTTAGGTGACAATGAGGAGCTTGCCGTAAATTCTTCTTCATATTGCCCAAAGCCCCATTGCGAGCGTTTTTTTACGAATCCGGGAAAATGAAAAGTGTTGTCTTCGCTAAAGTTGGCGGTCCGACCATAGGTAAGCAGAGGAGCGGTTTCTTTTTCTATAGAGACATTCTTTGCATAGCGATATTTGAAAGTTACCGTCATTGTATCTATCGTTACGGTTGTGTCATATTCCGAGTAAGAAGTTTCTTTTTTGATGGCTGTCCGTTCGGTTGGAAATCCGTCGCTGTCATACTTGTATGTGTATTTTTTGACAGCCAAGGTATCTTTGCCTCTTTTATGAATAATTTCGGTAATATTATTATTAAGCCCTAAATCTTCGTTTGCAAAGTACAGTTGCAAAAACCATTTAGGAGTGTTGTTGTAAAAAAACGGAGATTTCTTATTGTCGTATTTATATTCCATATAGATATCTCTTTTATCATATTTAACTTTAACCGTATTATCGCCTTTGTATTGATAGGTCTTGACTGTTGAAGGAATGGATTGCCGGAACGAATCATCACAATGGTATGAATAATAGCTGTCCTTAATGATATATCCGCTTTTGTTCAGATCTATTGAATGATTGCTGGTATTGCTGCAGCTCATTCCGTTATGTACGGAGATTGTATTGTTTCCGTAGTTATCTGCCGTTATGTATCCCCCCGCATCTTCAGCACTCAAACTAGTGAGATTGCCCAGAATGTAAGTGAACTGGCTTTCACCATAGTAATCCACCATTTTTTTTATGCGATTTTTGTCATCGTATTCAAACGACATTATAACGTTGTCGTCATTGCTGATGCTTTCGAGCAATTTTATATCGCCTTTGTTTTGGCTGTGAGCGTTTGCTGCCAGGGCAATGGTTGTGATAAGCAAAAATTTACGCATTATAAGTCTCCTGTGGAGGGTTTATGGGGGTAATGTAGATAATTCTGTTAAAAAGGATAAAACGCCAAAAAACGCAATAAAACACGCATTTTACATACCAAAAACGCAATATTTTCTGCAAAAATCATATTTAAGCTCTGAAAATTGCTATATTATGCCTATGAAGCGACTTCTCTTAAACAAGCTCCTTGAATGGAAAAACAGCAGTTCCAGAAAACCCTTAATCTTAAAGGGAGTAAGGCAATGCGGAAAAACCTACCTGTTAAAAGAGCT
>WQSZ01000136.1 GCA_009787645.1 Candidatus Fibrimonadales bacterium
GAAACTTTGCGATCCATTCCGATTAGGAATGCACGGCGTGCTCTGCGATAGTCCGGGTCTTGTTTGTTGTCCGGGAAGTTGCCTTCGTTCAGGCTGCGGTTGAAGTGCGTGATTATTTCCGGGATGTCCAAGCCGTAAGGGCAGGGCATGCAGTATTGGCAGGTTGTGCAGTTTATGTTGCGATATTCAAGCGCAATTTCTGCGACCTTGTCCAGCATTGCGTAATCTTTTTCCGTTAAGGGCGCAAGCGGCGAGTAAGTGCGTATATTGTCTTGCAGATGTTCCATAAAGGTCATGCCGCTCAGCACGGTGAACACATTCGGCAAACTTCCTGCGAAACGAAACGCCCACGAAGCTGCGCTGGCATTTGGCTCTTCTTGCATCATCAACGCTTTGGCTTTGTAATGCGGCATTGCAAGGCGCCCACCCAAAAGCGGTTCCATTATCATCGCCGGCACATTTTTTTCAACGAGTATCTCATACTGGCGCCGCGCATTCATTGTTGTGCGCCCAATCACATTTTCCCAATCGAGGTAATTCACCTGTATCAGCACAAAATCCCATTCGTATTCAGACATCATGTATTCAAAAAAATCGCCGTCTCCGTGAAACGACCAACCTAACTGGCGAATTCGCCCTGCCTCACGTTCCTTCATCATAAAATCCAGAATGCCGTTATCAAGGTAGCGTTCTTTGAATGTCGGGAGGTTGCCAACCGAGTGCACAAGGTAATGATCTATGTAATCCGTTTGCAAATCTTCAAACTGCTTTTTATACATTCTGAGCGACTCTTCACGAGTTTTTTGCGTGTGGTTAGACATCTTGGTGGAGATGAAATATTTGTCACGAGGATGGCGGCTCAGAGCGATGCCNGTAGCTTTTTCCGAAAATCCTTTGCAATACCTCGGCGAGGTGTCAAAGAGATTCACGCCGTGCGCAAGAGCGTAATCTATAGATTCATTGATCGCTTCCTGGTCAAGGTCGTTGTCATCAGCCAAAGACTCTCTGCGAGCTCTGGCNATTCTCGGGTATCTCATGCAGCCATATCCCAAAAGCGAGATATTGTTGCCGAGCTTATCTTTGCGATAAGTCATTTTGCCAAGTGGCACCTCTGCCTTAGCGACGGAAGATTTCTCTTCGCATCCGCTTAAAGCGGTAAGCGCAGCTCCTGCACCTACTAATTTGATAAATTTGCGACGATCCATTACACCTCTCTAACCATAATTTTTGGATTTCTGCTGTGATTATAAAACTCTCTTCTCGACTTTGGCAAGTCGTTGATATTGCCGTTTTTGAAGCCCAGAGTGTAGAACCAATCGGATGCCTGGGTGGTTAAAAGAAATATTTTTTTCGCCTTTTTCTTTTTCGCCTTTTCAATTAAAAATTTTACAACAGCTTCGCCAATGCCTGCATCTATGTAATTTGCGCCAACTGCGATCGCCGCAATTTCAAAACTCTTGTTTTCAAAAGCATGCAATGCTCCGCAAGCGTGAATGGCATTGTCCACAGCATAAACCACATAATCTCCGAGCTTCGCCTCAATATCTTCCTGGCTTCTGGGGATAAGAAACTTGCGCTCAACATAACTCTGCATTATGCGTAGCATATCGGGAATGTCTTCTATGGTAGCGAGCCGCAAATTCCAGTATTCGTTTGCGTAAACCATTGTTCCGCTGCCACGGCTGGAGAACACCTCTTGCAAAATGCTGGCTGCAATGCCGGAGAGCCAGTGCACTCGCTTTACGCCATAGCGGCAAGCTCTGATCGCATTTTCCAGATATTCACGCTGCGCAAACGGGAGCTTTTTGTTTTTTTTCAGAACTTCCGCAGCCTGGTTTATGTCCAGAGCTTGGTTTAATCCGTCTTCTTCGCCTATAAAGAACAGTTTGCCTACTGAGAAGTAGTGGCTGAATTCGGTGGCAAGTTCCGTGCTTGAAATGTTATATGCGTGCCCAAGCTTATTCCAGCCGATGGGTGGCAAAATGGGGATAAATCCTTCGTGCAGCAGTTTTTCGATGATGCTTTTTTCAATGCGTTCAATCTTGCCGGTGCGCATATAATCAACGCCGTTCACAACGCCCATGCTGCGAGCCTGCACCCAGTTCCCCTGAATGCCGTTGATTCCGTTTGCGGTTAAATGCGAAAGTATGCGTTGCGCCGCACCCAGCGAAGCTTGCTCTGCCAGAGGCTGCGCTTCTTCTGAGGTCAGTCTTATTCCGTCTTTGAACTGGGATTTTAGCCCATAAGCTTCGAGCTGGCGGTCTATGCTTTTTCTTGTGCCCGGTACGATTATTATTTTTATTCCTACGTTGTGCAATTCGGCTATGTCTCTTACAAGCACCGGAAATGCGGGCTCATCTAAGAGCGCATCTTCTATTTTTAATATGAATAATTGTCCTTTGAATCTTGAAATGTAAGAAAAAACTTCGCGAATTGCGCTTGCGAGTAAGTTGTTGGCGTTAGTGTGCATTGGATATAATATAGAAATAAGTTTTCTATATTATACCTATGCCTCTTCATGTAAATGCTACAGATTTGGATACTATAATCCAGGTTTTTAATCGGGAACTGCCCGAAGTTGAAGTTTATGCTTTTGGGTCTCGCATAGCAGATGCCGAGCCGGGACCTGAAGTTGATTTGGATTTGGCTCTTATGGCCGGCAGGGCTCCTATCTCTTTGGAGCGCATGATCGCAATAGAACGTTCGCTTGCAGAAGCCGGATTGCCTTTTGCCGTGGATGTTTTTGATGCGGCAAAGCTTACTAGCAAACTGAAAAATCAAGTTGAAAAAGAGCATATAGTTATAAAAGCAGTAAAAAGAGGCTGATTATGGCAGATGGCATTTTAAAAATTTTCTTTGCCCTTGCCATTCCGCTTTTAATTTACGCTTTACCCAATCTCGGGCAAAAACAATTAATAGCAAACCTAGACCTGAACCTGCCCTTCTGGCTATACCTGCTGCAATTCGCCATAGGCTTGGGCATAGCAATAAATCTGGCAAAAGACTTCAAAGAATGGTCAAAACCTCTAGCCCCAAACATCAAGGCCCTTGTTCCTGTAGGTGTAGTAGCCGCATTAGCCCTCTTAGTCAGCTTGGTCTGGATTGAACCAAGACACCGGGTTCAAAGCGATGAAAGCATCTTTTTGTCCATAGCTCAGAACATGTATGCTAATCAGATTGCAGGCTCCTGCGATGAGGGCGAATTTACCGCAAACGGGCATTTGGATTGCCAAAAAAGCGTGCATAATTTCAAAACTAAAGGGGAATCCTTTTTATACGCAATAGGCATACCGATTTTAGGCCATGATTTGAGATGGACTTTTCCGGTGCACATATTTTTGCTTTTGGCAACTATTTTTCTGCTCTTCTTTGCCGTGCGGGCATGGACGGCAAACGATAATCTGGCTTTCTTGACCGCTGCGATTTTTGCGGCGCAACCCACAACGCTTTTCCAGTTTCGCTCCGCCTCGGTTGAACCTCTTTACGCATTCCTATTTGCTTTAAGTGTTTTCTTGTGGAAATGGGCATGGGATAAAAACACCATAAAACACTGGATTTTATTAGGGTTGGTTTTAGCATTTTTTGCGCAAACAAGGCAAGAAACAGTATTCTGCTTAGGTGCATTCGTAGTCCTCTCCTTCTTTAGAATAACCCAATTGTCTGAACCTCGATTTTCAGGATTAAAGGATTTTCAGGATTATTTAAAAAGCGCTATTCTTTCGTCGTTCCCAACTTTCTTGNTGGTGATTTCNGTTTTTTGCATTCCTGTGCTTTTGACTATAAGTTATTACCAAGGGTATAATTTTCAGGGCGGTGAGTTTGCGGCGCATGGGCATTTTTTGAGTAATTTGCAGCAGGCTTGGAATGTTAGCGTTAATACCCCGTTGGAAAAGGGGTTGCTTAAAAATCCGTTTTTGAGTTCGTTTAGCATTTTAACTGCTGGCGGAATTATTTTGCTGATTATTTTTGCAATAAAGGGGCATCATCGCAATATATTGTGGTTTTTCCTGCTTTACTTTCCGCAAGTCTTTATGGTTCTTAACAATGTTTCAGGAGATATGACCATTGAGATAAATCAGAGATATACGCTTATTGTGTTCCCCGCTATGGCATTTTTCTGCGCATTTTTCATAGATAAGGCGAGCTTGCTTTTGCCCAAGGAAAATCGCTTGTTTTTTGTGCTTGCGAGTGCGGGAATTTTGTGGGGGAATACTCTTAGATATAACGATAGCTTTGAAAAAAACATAATGTATAACCGAAATCATTTAACAACCGAAGAAGCGGAAATTCATAAGTGGCTTAAAAAAGAACCCAAGAAAAACCGCATATTTGTGTATGCGAGACCCTGGCATTTTATAGGCTATGGTATAAACGCCATTCATTACAACTCATTGACTCCGCAAAGATTGAGTTCTCTTTTGCAAAAATACAACGGCGAAGTTTATTATGTAAAGGGCCTTGATTGCTGGGATAGCCAAACTTATCACAAAAAAGCCGTTGAACGCCGCATAGCAACGGTGTGCGACCGCTTTGAGCAAATTTATCCTATGGACATGGTATTCAATACGGTTATCACAAACAACTATAGGCTTGTAGTTGCAAAATTAAAGGATCAAGGTTCTGCGGCCCAGCTTTTTGCCCCACAAGAAGTGAATGTAGAATTACCGGAAAATGCGCAGTGGCTTGGATTTC
>WQSZ01000137.1 GCA_009787645.1 Candidatus Fibrimonadales bacterium
CGGCTTTTGGATGAGTTTGGCGTTGATTACATAGAAGGCGGGTGGCCAAATGAAGGCAACCCGACCGATGAGGAGTTTTTCAGGGTAATTCGCAAGGAAAATATCGCAAATTCAAAAATTGCCGCTTTTGGCAGTACTCGCCGTCCAAAGGTTAAGCCTGAGCAAGACCCGATTTTGCAGGCTTTGGTGAAAAGCGAGGCTCCTGTGAAAACTATTTTCGGAAAATCATGGGATATTCATGTGACTGAGGTTATACACACGGAACTGGAAGAAAATTTGGATATGATAAGCTCTTCGGTGGAATTTTTGAAAAAACATTCCGAGGAAGTGATTTACGATGCGGAGCATTTTTTTGACGGGTATAAGGCGAACCCAAAATACGCTTTGGAAACAATAAAAAGAGCCGAGAGCAGTGGGGCGCAATATATTGTGCTTTGCGATACAAACGGCGGAACGCTTCCGTGGGAAATTGAGAAAATTGTAGGTGAAGTAAATTGCGGCAAAGTGGGCATACATTGCCACAACGATGCCGGCATGGCTGTTGCGAGCTCGCTTGCGGCGGTGAAGGCCGGAGCGGTTCAGGTGCAGGGTGTTGTGAACGGATACGGCGAGCGTTGCGGAAATGCCAACTTGATAACCATAGCTGCAGACCTCTGCTTGAAAATGGGCTATGAGCTTAAATGCAAAAATAATATGAACCGCTTGCGCTATTTTAGCCTTGCGGTTGATGAAGTCGCAAATGTGCAATGCGATGTTAGAGCGCCTTTTGTCGGAGAAACCGCTTTTGCGCACAAGGGAGGAGCGCATATAGACGGCGTGCTTAAAATTTCAAAGAGCTTTGAGCATATTGCGCCGGAACTCGTTGGGAATTCAAGAGAATTTGTGACAAGCGACCAAGCCGGTGGTGCTTTGATTGTGGAAAAACTTTCTAAGATTGTGCCCAATGTAGATAAAAAATCTCCGGTTGTCGCTGAGCTTTTGAAATGCGTTAAAGAAAAAGAAAATAGAGGTTTTGCTTTTGATACCGCTGAAGGCAGCTTTGAGCTTCTCGCCAGGCGCCATCTTGGGCTTTATGCGGATAAATTCAAAACTCTTGGCTACCGGGTTATAGAAGAGATGGGCGAAAACGGAGCGCATATTTCAGAGGCTTCGGTTAAGCTGAATATTGATGGGAAAATTATCCATGAAGTTTGCGAAGGCGACGGGCCTGTGAACGCATTGGATTTGGCACTCCGCAAAGCTTTGGTTGAGCGGTTCCCTTGCATTGAATCCGTGAAGCTGGACGATTATAAGGTTCGTGTTTTGGGCAGCAAGGTTGGAACGGATGCATCTGTGCGTGTGTGGATAACTTTTGGCGACAGCAAGCAGAACTGGAATACTGCGGGTGTTAGCACCAATATAATTGAGGCTTCGTGGCTTGCGCTTTTGGATGGCATTCATTATAAAATAATGAGAGATGCATGAGCATTTTTACAACGCAGGCTCATTATTTTGATGGGCAAACTTCTACTCCGCACCATGGAAAATTAACTCTGGACAGTGCGATCAAAGAATTGAGATTTGCAGAAAACGAACACTGTTCTCTTTACGATGTTGAATATGAAGTTCTCAATAATAGAATGGAAATAAAATTTAAAAACAGGGAAACTTCGATTATTGTTGAAGATAAGAATTTTATAAATGAGACAAAAAATTTATTCAATGTAAAAGCCAGCTTGTATCAAAAAGTGGTTAGCTTGGGGCTTGGAACGCATTTGTTGCTGGCGGTTGTGGTTGTTTTTTTGATAGCCGGCGTATATGTTTCTGTTACGCCTTTTATCGCTAAGAAGGCTGTGGCCTTGCTCCCGGTGGAAATTGATGTTAAATTGGGCGAGGTGTTTATGGAAAAATTTGCGACATCTTTTGGAAAAACCGATTCTTTGAAAACTGAGTTATTAAATGAATTTGCGAGTAAAATTTCTTGGGATAGCCGAGTGAAGCTGAGATTCCATGTGATAAACTCAAGTACGATAAATGCGTTTGCGTTGCCGAGCGGCGATGTGGTTGTTTTTACGGGGTTGCTGGAAGAAATAGATGACTATGAGGCGTTGGCGGCGTTGTTAAGCCATGAGGTTACTCATGTGAATAAAAGACATTCCATGCATATAATATGCAAAAGCCTTGTGGGTTATGCGTTTATATCTGTTTTAACCACGGATGTAAGCGGCTTGATGGCTATAGTTTTGGAAAATGCGAATACTTTGAACAATTTGTCTTATTCCCGTGACATGGAGTTGGAAGCGGATGAGGGCGGCATGGCTTTGCTGGAGAAGAATGGAATTAATCAGAATGGCATGCTGAAACTGATGAAAATTTTGCAATCTGTGGGTCCCAACATTGAGGTTTTGAGCACCCACCCCATAATGGAAAAGCGCATTAAAAACATAGAATCTAATATTAAGCAAAAAGAGCATGCAGAAAACCGGGATTTGGCAGAGATTTTTGTTAAGATGATCAGGTAATACTGCCTAATGAGCAATCAAAACCCAACTATTATATCAAAAATTTTCTTGCCCTTATGCTCAACCCACTTGACCTGAGGCTTGCCCACATTCTGTTCCTTTCGGAAATCAAAAGTTAGCAAATAACCAGTATCCTTATTTTTGCTGTCCAAATAACCGGCAATTTGCTCAAAAGCATCTTCGTGGGCAACATACCCATACCATAACTTCAATTCCACCACAAATTGCTCGGAATTGTAATCTATTATGACATCTGTTCTTTCACCATCTCTCGTTTCGCTTTCCAAATGATAAAAGCCTGTGCCGTTTATGTAAGGTCTCAAGTAGGTTATAAAGAGCAGGCGACATTCTCTTTCTAAAAAATCTATGTCTTTATTGTGGTATATTTCATAGTAATGATTCGCAAATTTTTCCAAGAATAAAGGCATGTCAAATTTTTCTTTCCCGGCTACCAAGTTGATTAAGGAACTCGGTATTATTCTGTTTTTCAGCATATCTTTTTCTGTCGCAAAATAATTCGTTATTCTAACCTCAAAGATTCGGTTGTGTATTGCTACTAGTCTATCTCTTTTTTCAACTATACCATAGATAGCAGCCAATTGAATTGCCTGATTGTCTATGTTGTAGGAATAAGCTCTATTTCCAACGGTAAGCTCCCTAAGTAAATCTTTCAAATCAGGATTGCTTTCTATGTTTTTGAATATGTCGTCAAACAGAGTGCTTTGCTCAAAAAGCATTTCCTTGACTGCGTTTTGGACTCCCTGCAAGGTCCAGTTTTTATCTAAATCATTTTCTATGTATTGGCAAATTCTGGAAACAAGATAAGGATAGCCGTTAGTATAAGCTCTGATTTCCTTTGAGATTGCTTCTATGTCCATTCCTGTTTTATGATCGTTTTCGTATTCAGTAAGCATTGAGGCAATCTCTTTTTCATTTAGCGACATATCTATTTTAAAGTCAATCGCAATGTTCCAAGGAGAATTTATGCGCTTTTCTCCATCTTGAAGTTGGTGTGTGCCAGATTGAATCATTTTGAGCTTAAGATTTTTGATGTCGTAAACGCCGGCGAGGATAACGCTCAGGAAAGTCGCTCCTGCTCCGTCGTTTCTTTTCAGATATTTATCTCGCAACATTCCCAAAAACTTCAAGAATATAAAGTTATTGGAAGTTTTATCCACCTCGTCTATCATTAAAACTATTTTCTTATCCTTGCAAGTTCTGCTTAAAAATGCACTAAGCAAATCAAATGTTGTAACCGAGCCATCTACCCAAACTTCAGAACCTGGCAAATCTCTCTCCGTAAAATATTCCGAACATACATTAAGAAGCCCTTTACAAAAATCGGCTTCTGTATCAAACATGCTATCGCTTACGCCTTCAAAGCTGACTTTTATAATTGTGTATTCTTTTGGCAATCCTTTTTCCAAAAGCGAAAGCGTTGTGGTTTTTCCGTATTGCCTGCCTCGGTTTATTGTGAAATAATCGCCTTGTTCCACCATAGCCATAATTTGGCAAATCTTCTCAGAAGTATCTGCCATGTAATGCTTGCCTGGAATGCAGAGGCCAGTTACATTGAATTTACGCATACAACGAAAGATAGTAAATCCCTAATCAAAATACCCATTCTCCAGCCACTACAGCTCAGATAAAATGAACTTTGCTATTACAAGTTGGAATAGCTGGTTGGAGGAAGTTTGCCCCGAGGGGGGAGACTTCACCCTGTATAAATAGCGGATTTTTTTCTAAATTAACACACAATGTTTAAGCTTTTTGTTATTCTCATATTTTTGGCAGGTTGCGCTGCGCAGAAAAAAGAAACTGCCACCGGGAGTTCCGCAGCAGATGCTTTGGCTGCATCGCAAATTCCGGGGTCTTACAAGGACATTGTTTTTCCTGAGTTCCAATACATCGCTCCTTATCCCGGCGATTACCGCATACCCATCACCGATAGCATAACCCTTTACGCCGTTAGAGACACTACAATTCCTTTGGTGGATCTCACATTTTATTTCAAGGAAAACGCTTTTCCTAAAAGCAGGGAAGAGGTTGCCGCTTTGCAATTGCTTTCATCTTTGTA
>WQSZ01000138.1 GCA_009787645.1 Candidatus Fibrimonadales bacterium
TTCAACATATCCTTTAAGAGCAGACTTTGTCTGCAAAGTAAATGGGCAACCAAATTCCTTGCCGTCTTTGTATAAATATCCATGCCCGCTTCCGCAAGGAACATCCTGATCCTGCGAGCAAGCAAAGCACAGCAATACAAATGCCATCACCAAAAATCTAACTTTCATCTTTATTTCCCTCAATTTCAATGTGGTTAATATAGAAAATTTCCCCTAAACTTTCTCCCAAAAGTGCCGATATAAAAATAAAAGGAGCATTTTATGCAAGTTGACAGAGCTACAGAGCTAAGAGATTTAAGGTTGTTTGGTGCTTTGCGACATCATTGCGACCGTTTTGGAACAGGTGCTAAAATAGGAACTATTAGGTTGCCGAATTTTAAAGAAAACAATGAAGGGTACACAAAAACAGTGCCTACTAGAAGCGATGAAGAAATATTAAAAGACATAGCGGAATTGGCAAAAAAACACGCCGAAAAAGGAGCATTCCACAATGCGGACAATGAATATTTAGACTTAATGAAAGAATATATCTCTTCCGTTTCTCCTGATAGAGAAAGCATTTTGAAAAATTCATTAAATGAAATATTTAGCAAAGCAAATTCTACTGAAAAACCTTTATCGGAAATGAAGAAAGAACACTCGCAGAACATACTGAAGCAAACGCTTATGGCTATGGAACAAATGAAAAACAATAATGGAGGCCGTGCTAGAATATGGTTAGACGGCGAAATCAGCGGAGCTAATTACAATGTAGGCTGGATGGAAGGTGACACTTTAAAAAATGCAAGTTTTAGTGACGGTAATGGTGAATTAATCGCTTGTTATGATAGTAAAAGCGGGTGGAGTTTAGATCAAACAAAGGCAGAAATGGAGCGTAGTCGTGAAATTACTGCCGTATATAACGAAGCCTTTAATAGCGTTTACAAGGCTCCGCAAGCAAGCCATCCAAAACACATTGAAGGCGGTGCTAATATTGATGTGGTGGGGTGATTAATAATTCGGAAAGCTCCGCTACCCGAATGCGATTTTGCTACTTGAAGGCATCTCTTGTGTGCCAAATGCCGAGAATTTCTATTTCGGTTTCCGTTTCTCTGTAATAAATGTTATAGCGAAACTTACCTAGTAGAAATTTCCTCATCCCTTTTTCATAATCCGTTTGCCAGCCTTTCATTTATTATTCTTTCAGCTTCTTTTATAGGCATTTTTTCGCCTCTGTCCGCCTGTGCCAAGCTTTTCGCTAATGCCCTGTCAAGTGCTATTTTGTCCAACAGGTCATCGGCTAGACCCGCAACTCGCAAAACGCCAATAGCGTTTGCTATCTCCGTCTCGTTTGCCATTACCGCAGTTTTCGGTTCCATTGTCGCTGTTGCCATAGTGTTACCTCTCTTTGAGTAAAGATAGAAAAATCCGCAACACTCCCTATGGCAGATAGAACCGCATAAAACAACATCTTTCCATATCTCCATAAATTCCAACCACTTAACCACGCAGAAAATTGCCATTTCCAAGCAAATTTCGCCGAAAATGGCACATTTTTTGCATATATACTGAAAAACAACCTAAAAACGGAGTTTTTATGAATATAGGCAGCTACGGATCATCATTTAATTATAGCGCTTATGGCACTTTGCTCAACAAAGCAAAAACTTTTACTGTTCCTACCGCAATTCCTGAACAAAAGCCCAAAAGCACGAATAGCAATACGGTTAGCAATACAAGCAATGACCCTTTTAAAGTCAAAGCCTATGACCCATTCAAAGATATGGCTGCAACAGGCACCGTTAGTGTGCCAAGTTGGGTTTATACAAAAACCGAGCTTACGAGAAGTGAAGATGAAATAAAAAAAGATATGATAGAGTTGGCAAAAAAACACGCAAAAAACGGCACCTCCCAATTACACGACTATGAATTTCAAAGTTTAATGAAAGAGTACATCTCTCCTGCTTCGCCAGATAGGGAAAGTATTTTAAGAAACGCAGTAAGTGAAATAAATGAAAAAATAAAAATATCCAATTCGCACAAAAACAAAGGAAAAAAAGAAGATTTTGACCAGATAAATAATTTTGACCAGATAGGCAAATTACTGGAAATGCTTGGAGGAGAGGAATATGTGAAGGGTAAAAGCAAGACAACAAGCGGCAGCAGTGGAACGCGATTTAGCACTAGTGCTAGCAACGGCATAGCAAAGGGTATGCCTGGTGGCGAATTTAATATGATAGGTATTAATTATGATGCTTGCGTTGAAAATGGCGAAGTGAATTTTGCACATATTAAAGACAATAGTGGAGAAGTAGTAATGATCTTTAGCAGCATACATAGCCCCGGGCAGTTATCGGTTACAATGTCTGGAACAGAAAAAGAAGGTAAGCGTAGCGCTGAACTTTTAAAAGTATATAATGAAGCTTATAAAGAAGAAGTCAATTCTAAAGGTTCTGTAAGTGGCAATTTCATAAACGAAACGGCTTAAAAAAGGAGATTATCTATATGAGAGTAACTTTGAATTCAATGGACCCTGAACTTATGCTTTTGCTTGAAGAGCTTCGGAAAAATAAAGCAAAGAAAGACAAAGGCGAAGCCCTAGACGACATTCTTCAGCCAAACATACCCAAAAATGCACAACTCCAACCCGATTGGAACCGCATTCCGAGCAAAAATGTCAAAATGACAGAAGAAGAATTTGAAGAAGCCATACGAGCTTTGGCATTTGCAGACGCAGACAGAGGAATGAAAATGGGTAATGCGGGAAAAGGCATTCAAGCAGGAGCAATGCAGTATTCAAAGTTACAAATAGAATACATATCTGTAGTATCGCCAGACCGCAAAGCTGCTTATGAAAACTTTAACGGAAAAGGAGATACAATTAAAGGAAATTTTAACCAAACATTAATGACACGCAACAGTGACGGAGTTTGGGTTAGCGAATATCTAACAAAAGAAGAAATGGCAAGATATTCAAAGTTTGGAGGAATTTATATAAATGCAATAAACGAATATGAAGCAGAACATGGGAAACTACCATATGTGGAAGACAAAAAATCTGCTCCCAACTCCTACTGGTATTCGCAATGGGCAGCGTATAACCCAAGTGCGTACCCTAGCCTGTATAATGTGTTAGCGTAAACATGAACGGAATATCTGAAATTTTCTATATTTATAAGTATGGGACAAACAGTGATAACACCAGATGGGCGTTTTGAGTGGGATGCAGATAAATCTGCACTAAACAAGAAAAAGCACGGTCTGTCGTTTGAAGAAGTTTTACCTATATTTGACGATCCTTGTATGCTTGAAATTTATGATGAAAGCCATTCGTCTGATGAAGAGCGAATAAATGGCTTAGGATTGTTGAATGGAATAGTTGTTCTTTTTGCTTGTTACACGGAACGAAAAGAAAGAACGAGAGTAATTTCCGCAAGGAAAGCAACCTTAAAAGAAGAGGAGGCGTATTATGAGCACATCGCAAGAGCTTTCACTTAAACGAATAGCGGAAATAAAGCTATTCAAAGATACGGACATTTCGGATTGCCCGGAATTGACTGCTGAACAGTTGAAGCAGTTAAAGCCGAGATACCCTAAATCCTTTGCAAGGAAAAAGGTCGTATCTTAATTGCCTATGGGCCGAAATTTTTCCCTAAACTTTCCTCAAAAAGTGCCGATATACATAATAGTATAGGAGTATTTTATGAATATCAATGAAATTGTGAAGATACAAGAAGGCGTGAAAAGAATAAGCCAGGATAATAAAGTAGGCAAAAAGATAGTTGAAAATGCAGAATACAATGTTATTAATGAGCTAATGGGGAAAATCAAAGGCAAGAAAGGGAAAAAGGGACAAAACCAAGCCGAAAAAGCGCTTTTAAGCTCTACGCAAGCAAACCCTGCGTATAATCTTTCTTTAAGTGGCAAACCTCCACCGCCTATTTGGAGTAATATTCGTACAAAAAGCGAACCTACAATGACTGATGAGGAAATGGAAAACAAAATGGCTGAATTGGGGCGTGAGTTTGCTGAAAGATCGGCGGAGATAGGTAATTCTGGAAAGCCTTCTTCTATGATTAATAGACAGCTTAAAAACTTGAGAGACGAGTTTGAATTCAGAAAGGCTGATTTAATGGATATGTATGTATCGGTAGTTTCACCAGACAGAAAAGCGGCTTATGCTGCATCTAATGGAGATCATAAAGTTTACGGAAACGAAACGAATTATCGTGGAGACAATGAGCTTATGTACTATATTTCAAGCAGCGGTATTTGGGCAATGGTTCCAACTAATGCAGAAATTGAAAGATTAGGCAAATTAAACAATGTTTTTTCAGATACAATTTTAGCATACGAAGCCGAGCATAAATCGAAAATTCCGCACACTACGATTTCAAATAGCTGGGTTGTATAAATTATATGTAACTCCATAAATTCCAACCACTTAGCTACATAAAAAACGTCGTTTCCAAGCAAATTTCGCCGAAAACGGCACAATTTTTGCATATATAATATTAAACACCTAAAACGAGGTCTTTATGGATAAGATAAGCGGTTATGTTATCGCAAACGCACAAGGCGGTTATGATGTTGTCAC
>WQSZ01000139.1 GCA_009787645.1 Candidatus Fibrimonadales bacterium
AATAACTACTTGACGCCGGAGGAAAAAGATTCTATATTTGTGAGTAACAATTCATCTGTCGCTTAACTTAATATACTTTTTTTCCGAGACAGTTCAATTTAATCAACCTCACTTTCTGCGGAACCTTCTCATTAATCAGCACCGCATTTATGGTTTCCATATTAGAAAGGCAAATCAGCTCATTTATAGAAGCATAATCCCTAATATTCCCCTTCAAATTAGCGTTCTTATCCCGCCACTGCTTCGCAGTCATTCCAAAAAGAGCCACATTCAAAACGTCGCCTTCGCTGGCATAGACAATGGAAGTCTGCTGTGGCGTAAGTGTAGCCGGGACAAGGTTGTGTTTAACGGCTGAAGTGTGAATGTGGTAGTTTATTTTGGCTAGTTCTCGCTTTGCTGACCAACCTAGCTGTTTTTGTTCTTCTTCTTTAAGGCGTTGAAACTCCTTTATCAAAAATAATCTAAATACAGCATTAATTGCAGAACCAAATTCAAAAGCGATATCCTTATGCGCATAAGTTCCGCCATATTTTCCCAATTTAACAATAATGCCCTTTGCATCAGTTTTCTCAATCCACTGCCCGGGACTTAACACAAAACTTGGCAAACCTGCTTGCATTTTAAAGTGGTCGAATTCACCCACTTTAAAATCTGGATTATACATTTGCTCCCAAGCTCCTAAAAACTCAAGAGTGGTGCGAGTTCTAATCCAGTTCTTTATAATGTCTGCGGCCCTGGATTCGCCTTCTTTGGCATTAGCCATATCTGTTAGAGAAATATAATCGCCTTCTTTTGATGAAGAAAGCACAGTTATCTCCGTTCCCTGCACGCTAATGGTTTCTTTTTTGCTCATAAAAACTCCTGTTTTGAAAAAATCAGCTACAAATATAACTTCATTTTTCGAAAAAAGAGCAAAAACACATAATTTTGCAAACAAGTGTTTACATATCAGTGCATTTTGCAAACATTTGTTTACATTTTTTAAAACGTCAGAACCCCGATTTTCAGGATTTTAAGATTAACAGGATTGCTAAGTCTCTTGCTGTAAACTCAGATGCAAACTTTGTTGCAGGCAAACTTCCTTGAAGAACCAGGTGCACAGCGGCACGCCTAAAATCAATCCCCACAACCCGAAAATTTTTCCGAAGATTGTCAAAATGCCAAGCACTATAACCGGGTTCAAGCTCAGGCGAGAACCATAGATGCGCGGGTTGAGTATATAGGCCTCTATCATGTGTATTATTGTGATAAAGCAGATGGCCAAAAATACGTGGAAAAGACCGTGGTCCTGCAAAGACACCATGCATATAGGCACGGAAGACATGAACACTCCTGCTATTGGTATAAAACTGCACAAAAATACGGTTGCAAGCAAAAACGCAGAATATTTCCCTATGCCAAGTATCCAAAGCCCAACGGCTGTTAAAAGAGTATTTAGCACCGCTATAAAAAATTGCGCTTCAAATGCTTTTCCGAGCATTCCTGAAAATTGCATTATACCGGGCTTTATTTCATGGAAAATAAATGCCATCCTTGACTTTTCAAGTTTAGCCATGGATTTGATCAAGCGAGGGTAGTCTAAAATTATCAAAAACGAGAACAGCAAGGACAGCAAAAAGGAACTGGCAATTCCTACTAATTTGCCGGAATAGAAAAACACTGTGGAGAGATTCTTTTTTAAATTTCCGCTGTTATCCGTAGAAGGCAAATCAAATGCGTGCTGCAAAATTAAAAGCGTTTGCGATTTATTCCCTGAGTTTTCCGGCGTAGCGTGTTCAATATCTATAATCCATTGCTCAACAATAGGGAATGCCACTCTGAGTTCTGCAATTTGCTTATCCAATGCTCCTATATAGGTATCAATATTATTCACAAATAATTTTGTTTGACCTTTGACTTCCGTTGTAAAAAAATAGATGCTGCCGCTTATTGCGAGTAAAAGAGTTATGCCTATAAGGCTGGTTCTAAGCCTGTGGTTTTTTATTTTGGGTTTAAGCATTTCCCCCGCTCTGTATTGCAAAAACGCAAACACAAAGGTTAAAAATATCAGCAAAAAGAAGGAGCGCAACCAATATATAAGTAAAAAAAGCACAATCCACACGGCAATTTTGGCAAACTGCGGGTATTTAGAGACGAGCCATGGAGGGGCGGAGCTTTGCATTTAGGGGAAGATAGAAAATCAAGGTTTGGACGTTTAATAAAATATAAACGAAAATATCGCATCTGTTAAAATTATCGCTGTTATTGAGAACACAACGCATTTGGTTGTAGCTACACCTACCGCATCTGCGCCGCCTCTTACGGAGAGACCTTTTGATACGGCCACCAGTGCTATTATCCAGCCAAAAACCAGGCCTTTGAAAAGAGACTTTGCCATAATGTCTATTGAAAGCGACTCTCTGAGCTCCGATATGAATATGGAAGTGGGGAGCCCTATGTAAAGAGCGGCTACCAAATAACCCGCAAAACATCCGGCTACGTTTGCAAGCATGGTCAAAAGTGGCGTAGCCATGCTCATAGCCTGGAACCTTGGCAGTACAAGGTATTGAACCGGATGAATACCCATGACTCTCAGCGCCTTAACCTCTTCTTGAACAACCATTGAAGAAATCTCAGCGGTAATAGCAGAGCCGCTACGTCCCGCTAAAATAATTGCAGTCATCAGCGGGCCTATTTCCATAAACATGGTGATTGCTATTCCTCTAACCAAAAAAACGCCTGCGCCAAAAGTCTCAAGCATCATCGCAGACTGAAATGAAAGCGTTAATCCAACGAGAAAAGTCAAAAGAAAAACTATGGCAGTAGCCGAGCTCCCAAGCCTAATCATCTGCAACGAGAGCACGCCCTTAAAAGGCAATCGCATTTTATCAAAACGCCCAAGCGTACTCCAATATATGGATTCGCTCAAAAGATAAAGTATATGTTTAAGTTCGTAGTACAGGGCATAAATAGCCTCGCCTATTTGCTCGACCCTGCCCATTTAGTTTCCCTTAATTACAGTATCCTTGGCTAACACAACAATTCCGGATTCCGTTAGATGGAACATTGCGCCGTCTCTATCCAGATTGTATCCAATCTCAAAACCAGCCGGAATGTGCAAGCCTTTTTCGATAATCGCTTTGCGAATTTTTGCGCCCGGAGCTATTGTAACATCGGGGAAAATAATGGAATCTTCCACTACGGCTTCCTTTTGAACCGCAACACCGGGGCTTAAAACGGAGTTGACCACAGTACCGCCGCTCACAACGCATCCGGCAGAGATAACCGAATTTACCGCTGTTCCCAAGTCCTGTTCCGTGCCTGTGCCGGAAAATTTTGCTGGAGGCATGTTCCAGTTAAATGTGCGAATGGGCCAAGCTTCGTTGTAAAGGTCAAATATAGGTTCGTGTGCGCATATATCCATGTTCGCTTCGTAGAATGCATCTATTGTTCCAACATCTCGCCAATATCCGTTTGTTTTTTGGTGTTCGCCTCTAACCGTATTCGTGGTAAAGTCGTAAACATAAACCGGATGGCTCGGGTAGAGATGTGGCAGAATATTATGCCCGAAGTCTATGGCTTTTGGGTTGCTCTGGTGAATTTCCAGCAACTGTCGCACAAGGAATTTACTTGTGAAAAGGTAGTTGCCCATGCTGGCGAGGCACCATCCGGGGCGTCCCGGAATTTGCTTTGGGCTGTTCTTTGGCTTTTCCGCAAAGCCTATCATGCGGTTGTTTTCGTCAACTTCAATAATGCCGAATTCATCGGCTTCCGCAACGGGAACCGGAATAGCCGCTATTGTGAGCATGGCTTGGTGTTTTATATGAAAGTCCACCATTTGGTTGACATCCATTTTGTAAATATGGTCTCCGCCGAATATAGCCACTAGATCCGGTCTTTCATCTGTTATAAGGTTTATGTTTTGAAAAATTGCATCGCTTGTGCCTTTATACCATGCGTTTCCTGTGCGCATTTGAGCCGGCACCAAATCCACATATTGCCCCATGCTTGGGTTAAGGCTCCAAGCTGCGGATACATGTTTGTTGAGTGAATCGGATTTGAATTGCGTTAAAACTTTTATTTTCAGCACACCGCTATTTATAAAATTATTCAGTACAAAGTCGATTATTCTATAAGTTCCGCCAAAATGCACAGCGGGTTTAGCCCGGTCACGAGTTAGAGGAGAAAGTCTGCTACCCTGGCCACCGGCCATAATCATGCAAAGGACATTTTTGTTATGCCTATAGGAATGTGCGCTCATAGATGATAATATAGTAAACTTTGATGAAAATGTTTAAAAAAGTTCACAAGAAAACTTAAAACTGTGGCTATAACAAGATTTCCCATTGAACGGATATGCTCTTTTTTCACATAATCCACAATGAACTGTCCTTGAAAAAAAGTATTCTAAGTTAAGCGACAATAACCCGTAGAGGAGTATAAATATGGTCGCACCTAATGATCGTCGCATATATACTAAAG
>WQSZ01000140.1 GCA_009787645.1 Candidatus Fibrimonadales bacterium
TTGGTCTTGGTAAAAAGCTTTTGCTTGCGAGCAACTGCGCTTTGGCGGCCGATGCCGCTTTTGATACAATTGAACACGGTGGGGAAATAGGAATAGCCTTTGCCTGGCTTGGAGCAATTGCCTACACATTGCAATTATATTTTGATTTCAGTGGTTATAGCGATATGGCCATCGGGCTTGGAAGAATGTTTGGTTTTAAATTTCTGGAAAATTTCAATTATCCCTATATTTCAAAGACTGCAACCGAATATTGGCTTAGATGGCACATTAGCCTTGGGACCTGGTTCAGGGATTATGTTTATTTTCCGATTGTCCGCCCAAAAGTTCCAGGCACAAGAGTTTCTAATTCTCGTATCATATGGGCTCTTTTTGTAGTTTGGAGTTTGACTGGTTTGTGGCACGGTGCCAATTGGACATTCATCTTTTGGGGTTGGGGTTATTTCATTTTGATCGTTTTGGAAAAATTTACAAATTTCCATAAAAAAATAGGTAATTTTACATATCTCTATTCTTTCTTTGTCATAATTTTTTTCCGTGTTATTTTTCGAGCTCCAACTTTGGACACGACAGTTGATTACTATGCCGTTATGCTTGGTTTTGGAAATTTGCAATTCCTGACAGAAGATTTCTGGTTTTATTTAAGTTCCCTGAAATTGTATCTTTTCTTTGGAATATTGTTCTGTTTTCCTGTTGTCAATTGGGCAAAGACAAAATATTCTCAATTCTCAATTCTCAATTCTCAATTATTAAGCTCTGTAGTACACTCCATTCTATTTATTTTATGTTTTATGAGCGTAGTGAAAGGCGGCTATAACCCATTTATATACTTTAATTTTTAGGAGAATAAAATGAAAAATATTTTCCCTATTTTACCTATTGCAATCATGTTCTTTTTCTGCGGTTTTATTTTGCTTCGCTTTTCGGTGAAGCAAATTTTGATAGACAATGGCGTAGAAAATAAATTCACAGAGATTGTCATGTTTGATGCTAAAAATGCTTTTTCTCGTTCAGAAGATGAAACAATATTTGTCAAAGCTGTAAAAGAGAAACTAGAAATAAAAAAGGAGCAAAAGTTCTTTAATGCAAGGAATTACCGCGGATCAAATTTTAAAAAGAAAATTGAAGATTATACAACTGATTGGCTGCCGTTTCGTAAACTTATTGTACAAACTGCTTTTTTTGCCGATTTTTCTTTTGGCAACAAAATTCTGCCGAACAATGTGGTAGATTTGGGCAATGGATATTTAACAGAATCAAAAAAAATAATGAACATAGATGTAGATGCATTTGTGCAAAAAATTGGTTATTTTAAGCGCATTTTAGATTCTCTTGGCATACCTTTGGTTTATGTTCAATATCCGCATGTTATATGTAGCGAAGACAATATTTCAAAAACAGGCAAAGACCAAAATATACGGACTAAAAATGAACTTATGAAAAAGTTAAGAGATATAAATATTCCTATTGTTGATTTGCACAAAGAGTTTCATCAAAGAGCAAATAATGATAGCAAGGAATTTCACCATTCTCTTTTTTACAAAACAGATCACCATTGGCAAGCGAAAACTGCAATCTGGGCAGGGCAAATAATCAGCGAAAGGCTAAATGAACTTTATGATTTTGATTTGGAGACCGAACTTTTAGACGCTGCTAATTTCACGGAAATATTTGCTAAAAAGTGGCTAGGTTCAATTGGCGAGAAAGTCATTCCACTTTATTCCAAAGAAGATTTTTACACTTACAGCCCTAAATACGTAACAGATATAAATTGGTTGCTTTTCAAAAAGGAATTGTTTGAAAGCAAAGGAAGCTTTGACAACCTTCACCATTTTTTATACCAAGCAAATGAAGGAAAGGTAACATATTCTATAGCATACACAGATTTCAGTTTCTCAAGAAATAACAACTTGCCGAATGGCAAAAAGATTCTTTTAATCGGAGATAGTTTCAACAATTCTTTGAGTAAGTTTTTTGCATTGGTTTTTAAGGAAGTTAATTTTATTTACCGCAAATCAAGTCTGCTGGATGATTATCTAGCAAACAAGCCTGATATTGTGATAATAGCTTTTAATAATGGATTTACAGAACCTATGAATAATTTGCTGTTTTGAATCTAGCTCCTGAAGGTGCGGAATGGCTGGAAATTTTCTATCTTCTAACCTAATCAAACCAAAGGAGACTCAAAATGGGCGGCGTTACGCTAAAGCTTAAAGCAATGGATATGCATCTTGAAGGCGAGGCTTTGATAAGTTTTTTTGCGGAAAGAGGCGTGTATATAACAGAAGATCCCAAAGATACAATCATGTATCGCTGCAAAAATGACGTGGTCACTCGAGACGATGCTATCAAATTTTGCGAAACAAATAAAATACAGTTTACAATAAAGAAAGGCTAACGCCACCTGAAATGATATTCCAAGCCGGCGGCCACATAAACATCCGTTGTGGAACTGGCTATTATCTCTCTCGCCACCATTGAAGTACCTCGGTTGGCTATGCCGGTACGTAAATTAATGGCGTAGTTTTTGAAAAAAGCGGTCCTAAGGCCAAGATTCATGGCTACGCCCCTGTAATAAGATTCAAATTCAAAACGATCCTTATAAGGTTGCGAGCCGCTGTAGCCTTTTTTAAGAGCGATATCTTCTTCAAACCAGCTGAAAATAACGCTTGCAGAAGCGTATGGCTCAATTTCAATCTTTGGATGCGGATTGAAAACATGCATGAATATGAGCGAAAGCAACAACTCATAGCGATTGAAAGACCAACTGGAAAGCTCGTTGTAAACTTCTTCGCTTTCATCAATTTTCGCCTTGTGACTGGAGCGATGAATTTCCAATTCCAACCCTATAAAATCATAAACCGAACCGCCAATATATGCTACCAAAAACGGAGAAGAATCATCGACAAAACTCCATGCGCTAACAGAATCCCTTACATCTCGGTAATTCTTGATCCTTGAGTTGAGAGTGTTCTTATACCAGGAATTAGGTGTTAGTGGAACTTTCGCCCTGCTCCAGCCTGTTCCTATGCCAAGCCAAACATCGTGCATGGGTTGCTCGCCATAATATTCGTCTGGCTCCTTTTGCTTTGCAGCTCGATCTGAATCGCTTAGTCTTACCCTTGGCGTGCCGCTAAACCAGTCGCTTGCAATCTTTCTGGCTATTTTGGCGCTGTCCATGCTCAAAGGGAAAACTGCTATTTCTTTTGGCTCAGAGCTTGTTTCGTCAAAAAGCAAATACCAAACTTGATCGTTCTTAATCGTGCTGAACAATAAATTCCTGTCTCTCAATGATTGCAGTCTTTCTTTGACATGAGTATGGCGAGGTTGCAAATCTTCGGCTTGCAAGCGGGAAGATAAATTCGTGTTTAACCATTTTGCATACAAAGAAGCGGTTGTATCGCGTTCCCAATCGCCAGCTTCGTAGCAGTTCGGGTTGCCAATTTTATCGTTCTCAAAGCGAAGCGCAAAGCAAAAATCTCCAGGAGAAATATGCCGCTTCCCATAACTCCAAATATAAAACTCCCCGTCTTTCCAAACCGTAGGCTCAGCATAAGAGTTGAGAGTTGAGAGTTGAAAGTTGAGAATGAAAAAAAACAAGAAGAGTTTTCCATAACTCTCCACTCTCCGCTCTCCACTCTCCACTGACTTCATAGCATCTTTAAACATTCTTCCACCACCGCTTTTGTTGAGTTTATAAAGAAATCTCGGTCTATGGAATCATTCTTTATCGGTTTTTGAACGCTTATTATGCCGCTTTTCAATGGAAGCTGCTTCTTGTTGTCCCAAAGCGTGAAGGTGGCTATTATCGAAAGTTTTTTGAATTTCTTTTTTTGAACTGTTTCAAGATTCGCTTTTCTGTAATCATAAAAATTCTCGGCTTCCAAATCTCCGCCAATTGTGTATTCGTGAATTATAAAAAGATAATTCGGAACGGATCCATTGTTGGCCGCTATCTCTACGCCCTGTTCCGGGAATTTTGTTTTTATGAAAATCGTATTGTCCATTTTCAATGTTTCTCTTAAAAAAGTGTCATTCTTTGAAACTGTTGAGATGTTCCAGTTTTTTTGCAATTCGTTTGAAATAACGGAATCGGTTAATTTTTCCAGTTTAGAATAGATGGAATCGTTTGGGATATTCAATTTTTCCGTAAACCAGTCTGCGCGAGTTAGCATAAAGCCATCGCCAAGCTCAACGTAGCCAACGCTTTCGCTTTTAGCTGGCAAACCGCTGTACAACTTATGGGAATTGGTGAAGCTTGGAGCGCATGAAAGAAGAAAGAATACTACGATTAAAATTAGTTGAGAGTTGAGAGTTGAGAGTTGAAAGTTGGGTTTTACAACTTTGCTCAATAATTGCATATTTGAAGTTTTAATTTTCATAACTCTCCACTCTCCACTTTCAACTCTCCACTTTTAACC
>WQSZ01000141.1 GCA_009787645.1 Candidatus Fibrimonadales bacterium
GGGGCTGGCACGCAGGCCAGCCCCTACTTGCAATATAAAATCTATTTCGCCGCTTTTGTCATTGTAAAAAGACAGTTTCCCAAAAAAGCCAAGCTGGTGGCACACGGTATTTTCAAACTTTGCTCCACCGGATAAATCTGCATTTATGTTGGCAATGCCGGTGTCCACAAAATACACTTTTTTAGGAAGCCTTTCCCTTACATCCGGGCTTTTTGAAAATGCCGGAATGAGCTTAATCAAATATGTTTGCTCCAAAAACGATAAATAATTTGAAACCGTTGGGCGCGACAAACCGATTATTTTAGACAATTCATCTATGTTAAGCCTGGAGCCAACTCTTGCGCCGAGCAGTTGTATAAGCTTTTTAAGCTCCGTTATGGATTTGAAATCCGCAAGCTGTTTCACATCCATATTTATGTAAGAACTGTAAATAACATCCAGCAATTGTTTTTTTCTCTCTCTGCTTTCACTCATAGCTACCGCAGGGAAACCGCCAAACTCAATGTACTCTTCATAGCAACAGCTTAAAGTTTGGAAAGCGAATTTATCAAATTTCCATTTTTCCGGCTCGCTTATATCTATGCCTTTTGTCTTGTATTTCACGCCTTGAAATTCCAGAAATTCAGCGAAAGAGAGCGGCAGAATTTCAAAAATCAGCTTTCTGCCGGAAAGAGATTCTATAAAGTGGTTTTTCAAGTAATATGAGCTTGAGCCTGTCAAAATAAATTTTATGTTGTAGTTGTCGTAAAGATATTTTATAATCCTAGGGATGTTTTTTGAATACTGAATTTCGTCTATGGCTATTGTTACCCTTTTTGAAAAGTCAAGCCCCATTCCCTGCAAATTGTTGACAATGTTGTTGTAATCGCTGTAATTGAACAACTGCTCGGTGCTTTCAAGCGTTAAATCCAGATATATTTTGTTATCTTTAACGTGCTGCAGCAACCATTTTAATGTGGTAGTTTTGCCAACCTGCCTTGGCCCGGTCAGCACAATCGCTTCTTTTTTGCCGAGTTCCTTTTTCAGGGCACCCCAAATGCTACGCTCAATCATGTAAACTCCTATTTTACATAAATATAGTAATTGTGTAAAGTGTAATTTTACATAAGCTTCGAGTGGAGGCTAGATGACTCTCAGGTATAGGGTTAAAAAATTTACTATATTTTGCTGCTCATGCAACTGCCCTCACGGTCAGCGTGGGGTTGGGGAAGCATTCCCGAGGGGAACAGGGTGCCTTTTTCTGTCCTTGACGCAGCGAACAGAGAGCAAGACAGACTTATTGCCGCTGCCCTTGTACACTATGCTTTTGTAATATTGCATAATCCAGTTAAAGGCGTAGCCAGTATCGATCTCGGTAGCACTCCACCAACCACCGAAGTCACCAACGTAGCCGAAACTGCCATCCGAATCAGCGTAGCCACTCGGCAGGGCCGAAAATCCGTATTCATCCGAACCGCCACCGTCGCTTTCCCAACCGCTTTTAGCCTTGAGCTTATTTCCGGCAACATCATCGTAGCCACCTACGAAATGCACAAGAGCCCGCCATTCTTCATCGCTTGGCAAATGCCAACCCTTTGGGCAAGCTTTCGTTGCCTCTTCCCAATTGTACAAGCGACCGTATTTCTCGCAGTTTTTCGGCTTGTTTTCATAGCATTTGCCCCCTTTTGAGGCATCGTTAAGGTTCTTTGCCATCCAAACTTGCTTGCCTATCGTTACGGTTTTCTCACCGCCGCATGCACCAATAGCAAACACCATCAAGGCTGCTAGTACAATGTTGATTGCCTTTTTTATTTTTCTTCTCCATTTGTTGAATTTTTCTAAGATTTAGTCGTCATCCAAGTCTCCAAGGTCATCATAGCTGGTCCCTACAGAACAATTTCGTTTTTCTCCTGGGCAAGTAAAGCCTGCGCATCCGTTGCATGCAAATATAGTCTCAATAGTAGCACATAGCGACTTTATGCCTGGAAAATCTTTCACCTCTTCTTGAAATTCTTCTGTGGTTAAAAATGCACGTGGCACTATAACATTCCGCAAGATGTTTTCGCAATCTTTATCTCCAACAGCCTCTTTGCTACAGCAGCATTTTGCATAAGATTTGCCAAACATTCTAAGCGCATCCGTTGATTGCCCGTACGCAACAAAAGCCAAGAATAGCAAAATTGGAAGAATTTTAGCCATAGGGTTAAAAATAGAAAAATCCAGTAAAGCCTAAAAATTCAGATTCAGACATTTTCCTATATTATCACATTAGCAATGAAATATTTCACATTACTTTTCTTGTTGGCGATTGCTTCTGCAGATGCGGCGTTGCTTTCGGCAGAAACTAAAGCTCGAATTGAAGAAAAAGCGAAAGAGGCATTATCATTTTGTAAATCAAACAATTGCAACACGGATTTTTGCATTTTGATAGACAAGAAAATTCATTCCGGAAAATATCGTATGTTTGTTTATGATTTTAACAAACAGGAAGTTGAGCGAATGGCTTTGAGCGCTCATGGGAGCGGAAAAGGCGATAAGGAAAGCACGGAGGAACAGCCTCTTTTCAGCAACGAATCCGGCAGTTGGCTGACTTCACTCGGAAAGTATAAAACAGGTGCTCGTTCATATAGTAGCTGGGGCATTAACATACATTACAAATTGCACGGTTTGGAAGCGAGCAACAGTAATGCCTTTAAGCGCATTATAGTTCTTCACTCTTACACGCCTATTCCTTCAGGTGAAATCTACCCTGAGCATCTTCCGTTAGGTTGGAGCTTGGGTTGCCCCGTCACAGATGATGAGACAATGACCTATTTGGATGCTAAACTGCAAGGCAGTAAAAAGCCGGTATTGCTATGGATTTATTATTGATTTGATAAAATACACATAATTCGCGCATAAAATGTGTAAATTTTTGGGAATTACATACTTTAGTCACTATGCCTTCTTGCTAATATAGAACATATAAAGTCCGAGCAAGTTACCTATTATCATTTACCCGGTCTTAAACTTGCCGTTGGTTTAATTTTTTCTTCAAGTATATCAATTACTGCTTTTTTCAAATCATCATATTTAAAATTATCGTTAAAGCCAATACCAAAATTAAAATGTGTATTGCCTTTGGTCATGCAAAGAATATATTTTGGATTGCCTTGTTCTCCAGAAATTGGTGAAAATTCTGTTTGAATTGTAAATTCAACTTTATCCTCTTTGTCAAATACGTAAAATAAATGCTTGTTGTAAAGATCAAACATGCTATTAGGCAATTCTTGAAATCTCTCATACGCCAGAATTGATTTATCTTTCCATTTGAATTGGTCAAAACAGAACATATCTTTTAAATTATCCTTCAACTCTCCTTTCTTATGAGCTTCGTATAATTTGTTTTTGTATGGTTTTGCCTTATCATATTTTTTTTGATGATAGTAAATCTGAATGAGTTTAGCGTATGAATGATAATTTTTTGGGTCTAACTGGATAAGTTTTAAAAACATTGGCTCTGCTTTATCATAATTCCCTTTTAATGATTCAAGCAATCCAATATTAAATAGTGTGTTTATATATGAACTTGATTCTTTAGAGATTTTTTCTTCTGCAGCATAATACGCTTCTAATGCCTTGTCGTTTTCTTTCAAGTAATAATAAATTTGCGCTATCATTAAATATGCTATGCCGGGGCATTTCTCTTGTTGCGTAGCCTTTTTATAGGCTTCAAGAGCAAGGTCTTTTTTCCCAAGCCTATCGTAAGAATCACCGAGCCTAATATAAGTTTCTGCATGGTCAGCTTTTAAACTGATTGCTGTTTGAAAGCCTTTTATTGCTTCGTTGTATTTGCCCATATAATTCAATGTTGAAGCCTTTATATAATGCGACGCAGGGTCTTTGGCATCTTTTTTTATGGATAAATCCATAAACTTGATACAATTGCTGTCATCTTCTTTTATATGATATGCAAGCCCAATATAATACAAAGATTTTGCAGAATAGTCTTTAGATTTTGGGGCATATTGTTCAATTATCTTGTCATGTTGTTCACTGTCCGATAAAGCCTTTAACTCATCGGTAATTTTGTCTTGAGCAAAAACTGTCAAGCTGCAAATTGCCGAAATTACCGTTGTTTTAAAAAAACTGTTCATTTGTGTTAACATAAAGCGATCTCCGCTTTAAATATATAAAATTTATAACTGCCAGATCCTTCGTATAAGGAATGAAAGTATGGTGACTAAAGTATATAAATCCCAAATTTTTCTATATTATTCCATTAGCAATGAAATATATATTCCATTATGAATGGAATAGTCTTTTGGGGTGATGTATGAAATCAACGGAATTTTCTCTGCATTGGAACATTTCAAAGCCAAAGAGGGTTATATACTCACAAGAGATTCAAGGGATGAGATTTTGAAGAATGGCAAGA
>WQSZ01000142.1 GCA_009787645.1 Candidatus Fibrimonadales bacterium
GGGCAGAATGCGTTTAAACGCCCCTGAGAGCGGCTACAATCGCTTTTCTGAGGTTTGGATCCCATTTTCGCCATAGAAGAAATAACGTGCAAAAATGAGCATTTATGAGCCATTTCTGAAGAACGAAAATTATAAGTTCCCAAAGCCTGCACCGCAAGCTCGCCAAACTTATTTTTGCAATAATTTGCCATTACTAGGTAAATATAGAAAACTTCTGAACCATGATTCAGAAGTGAGGCTAACAAAAAAAGGCAGCCCGTTAAGGCTGCCCCTGTTAATAATTTTTAATTATCCTTCTTTTACGTCTTCTTTTTTCTTTTCTTTATCTTTTTTCTCTTTCTTTTTTGCTTTTTCCGTTGCATTCATGCCGGGCTTGTGTGCTTCTTTCCAAGCCGCTAACTCATCACCGTGATTCTTGAAATAATCGGCGGCAGACAAGTATATTGTGCGCTGGCTGTGATTTAGCTCGGTTACTACAGCAGGAACCTCGTCGCCTACTTTGAAGGCTTCAGCCGGAACTTTGATGTAGTCAGTACCGAGTTTAGAAACAGGAACAATACCTTCAAAACCACGAGTAAGCTCAACAACTGCGCCACGATCAATGAGACGAATTATTTTGCCCTTTATTTCTGCGCCCGCCTGGAAATCGTTGTCAACACTATCCCACGGATCATCTTCCAAGTGCTTCATGGATAGAGAAATGCGGCGACGCTCGCTGTCAACTGCAAGCACAACGCATTCCACCTTGTCACCTTTCTTGATCATCTCGCCCGGATGCTCAATCTTCTTTGTCCAGCTCATATCAGAAACGTGAATTAAACCATCAACGCCTTCCTTAATCTCAACGAATGCGCCGAATGTAGCAATGGAACGAACTTCGCCGGTAACCTTTGCGCCTGGCAAAAGCTCGCTTTCAATGGATTCCCACGGATCAGCTTCAAGCTGCTTGGTTCCCAGAGAAATGCGCTCGTTTTCCGCTTCAACTTTCAGAACAACGGCTTCAACTTCCTGCCCAACGGAGAACAGCTTGTTCGGATGCTGCAAATGTGCGCTCCAAGACATTTCGGAAACGTGAATCAAGCCTTCCAAGCCGCTTTCAAGCTCAACGAATGCGCCGTAATCTGTTACAGAAACAATTTTGCCCTTGACTTTTACGCCTTCCGGATAACGTTCTGCAACATCTTTCCACGGATGCGGATGAAGCTGCTTTACACCAAGAGAAATGCGTTCTTTCTTGTCATTGTAATCCAAAATCACAACTTCAATTTCCTGGCCAAGCTGTACAATTTCCTTAGGATCATTTATGCGCTTATAGCTCATATCCGTTATGTGCAACAAGCCATCAACTCCACCGAGATCGATAAATGCGCCGAATTCGGTGATGTTTTTGACAATGCCTTTGCGAACTTGATTCTTTTCAAGAGTATCAAGCACATTGCCTCTTTGTTTGGTGCGCTCATCTTCAAGCACAACACGACGGCTAACGACTATGTTTCTGCGGTCTTTGTTTATTTTGATAATTTTCAAATCATATTCCTGGCCGATCATAATGTTGATGTCGGGAATCTGACGGAGATCTATTTGCGAGCCGGGCAAGAAAGCCGGAATGCCGAACAAATCAACTTCCACACCGCCTTTTATGCGACGGGAAAGAGTTCCACGCACAATATCGCCTCTTTCGTAAGCTTCGTAAACCTGTTTCCAAATTCTCAAAAAATCGGCTTTTTGCTTGGAGAGAACCAGGCGGCCGTCATCGTTTTCAAATTTGTCTATATAGACTTCAATTTTAGAACCTACGTATATAGGTTCGCCTTCCTTGAACTCCTCACGAGGAATTATGCCTTCGGATTTACCCTTGACATCGACAAAAACTTCTTGATCATTCACTTGACGAATTATGCCTTCTATAACAACTTCTTCCTTGAAATCTTTCAAGGTATTGTTATAGACCTCCATGGATTGAATCGGAGCTGTGAAGCCTTTGTTTTCCTGCTCTGCGCTCAAGATTTCGTCTAAGTCTTCTTGAGAACCTGTTTTTAGTGTCTGTTTTGACATTTTTTAACCTTTGTGGGTTGCGTTCAAAGAGTTGTTGCAACGCGCCACTTCGCCAACGCTTTGCAAAACTTTCTGAACCTGTTCTTGGATTGTTAAATGCGAAGTGTCTATTTCAATTGCGTCTTGAGCCTTGACTAGAGGAGCGACTTCTCTTGTAGAATCTGCTTCGTCCCGTGCTCTTAAATTTTTTTCCACGCTTTCCTGGGTTTCACCCCCGGCTTTGCCTGCGTTTTGCAGTTCTAGCAGCCGCCTGGCCGCACGTGTTTTATAGTCTGCCGTTAAAAAGAATTTGTGTTTGGCGTTTGGGAACACAACAGTTCCTATATCACGCCCATCCAGCACACAAGGCTGTGCAGAGGCTATTTCCCTTTGCTGGGCTGTTAGGGCTTCCCTGATAGCCGGTATTGCGCTGTATTTGCTAACCACAGCGCTTATTTTAGGGTCTCTAATCTCGCTTTCCCTGTTTTCGCCATTTATTAAGACTTGATTGTTCTTGTCAAAGGATATTTTAGTGTTTTCAAGCACCCATGTAATAGCCCTGTACATGGCTCCTGTATCCAAATAGGTATAGCCAAGCTCCCCTGCTACCATTTTTGCCGTGGTGCTTTTACCCGTTCCGCTAGGTCCGTCTATTGCGATGATATTCTGAGCCATAAATGTGGGGTAATAAATATAGAAAAAAAATCAGTCTCTGTCAACTACCAATCCGGGTCTTTTCAACAAAATGCTCGGAATGCTCTTTATAGGATTCCCGGACACCCCTATCAGACCCAAAGAAGAGCACTTTGCCAAGCCGACCGGCAAAGTTGTAAGATGATTTTCGTCCAAAACAAGCTCAAGGATCTTCTTAAAGTCCGAAAATTCCTTTGGAATGCGCTTTAGTTCGTTCCCGGAAAGCACTAATTCTTCCAAATTGCGCAGATTAGCCATTGTTGCCGGAACAGAAGTTAAATTGTTATTGTCTAAAAAGAGCTTCTTTAAGCTTTTCAAATTGCCTATTGATTTTGGCAAAGATGTTATCATATTATCATGCAAACTCAACTTGACAAGAGACTTCATATTGCCTATGTTTAGCGGTAAAGAGGTTAAAATGTTGCTGGCTGCATTGAGCATTTTCAGGTTTTGCAAATCACAAATTGAATCGGGAAATTCTGAGATTGTGTTATATCCTATATAAAGTTTTTCCATTTTTCTCAGTTTGCCCAGATTTTTTGGCAAATACATAATGCCGTTACCGCTTATTGACAGGTGCTTTAGTTTTTTCAAATTAGCTATTTCTTCAGGGATGCATGTTATTTTATTACCGTCTAAACACAATTTTTCAAGATTTTTAAGGGAAAAAAGCTCTTGCGGAAGTTCACAAAGTTCCATATCAGACAAATCAAGCTCCAAATCACCACGTTCAGCCGCCTTTTTTATCTTTCTTCTTGCGGCTCCAAAAGCTTTTTGCGCTCTGCCAAAGTATAACTTTGCTGCTTCTTCCAATTCCATGCTAAACCTTCAAAATATCCGACTCCTTTTCCGCCAAAGCCGAGTCTATTAAACCTATAAATTTATCTGTAATTTTTTGAATATTCTCAATTTCCTTTTTAGATTGGTCTTCCGGCAATTCTTTGTTCTTTTTTACGGTATCGTTAGCATCTCTACGCAGGTTTCTTATAGCCGTACGGCCATCTTCTGCGTGTTTTTTTGCCATTTTCACCAATTCTTGCCTGCGTTCTGTGGTTAAAATTGGCATGGACACTCTAACTCCATCACCTTCTTTTGAAGGATTTAAGCCCAAATTTGCTGCCAAAATAGCCTTGCATATAGCGTCCACAAACTGTTTTTCCCAAGGAGTTACAAAAAGCATTCTCGGTTCCGGGCTTTTTATTGTGGCAACCTGAGAAATAGGTGTAGGAGTTCCGTAATAATCCAATTTTACATCATTTAAAATAGCCGGAGATGCCTGCCCTGTACGCAGTCTGGCAAATTCACGCCGTGTAGCTTCAACTGCTTTTTCCATTTTAGCTTCTAGTTCAGCCGACATAAAAACCTCCTTTTTTATTAAATATAGCATTTTTATGAGCAAAATACAAGCCCTTTTTTTAAAAAAAATAAATTAGCGTTAATCCCTTGACAAAGTCCGTCATAATTTCTATATTTTAATACCCTTTTATATTTTTGTAGAGGGAAAATTGCCCAAAGAGGCAATTTGTTGTTTGGAAAGCAAAGAAAAGAACTTGGTGAGAGAACGAACATGCTCCCGTCATGGGAGTGAATAATGATTTTAGAGTCGATCAACTTAATGAAGAGTTTGATCCTGGCTCAGAACGAACGCTGGTGGCGTGTCTTATGCAT
>WQSZ01000143.1 GCA_009787645.1 Candidatus Fibrimonadales bacterium
TAAAATTTCTTTGCGACCATCGGGGTATTCTTTCACTATTTGGTCTTTTTCAACATAGCAATTGGGAATTCCAAGCCTTTGATTCTCCAAAAACGCAAGCCTGCCAGCTTCTGAGAATAGCCTTTGGTACTCCTCGTATCGTGGAGTGTTGATTATAGGTTCATCGTCATTGTAAACGAACATAGGAATAAGATAGAAAAATTCTTGTTATTTCCCATTCACGCAAATAATCCAACTTCCGGTGGAATTCGGTTGCATTTTTTGTAGCCGTTCTGAGTCACAGTTCTGCCTCTTGGTGTGCGAGCCAAGAATCCTTTTTGAATTAAATAAGGCTCATAAACTTCTTCTATGGTATCGGGTTCTTCGCCGAGCGCAGCTCCTATTGTGCTGAGCCCAACGGGACCGCCGTTGTGGTTGTCAATTATGCACTCCAGAATTCGCCTGTCCATCAAATCCAATCCGTCTGAATCTATGGAGAGCATTTGCAAAGTTCGCTCCGCTATCTCAACGGTGATTTTTCCGCTGCCTTTTACTTGAGCCACGTCTCTGCATCTGCGCAAAACCCTGTTTGCAACACGAGGCGTACCACGGCAACGTGAGCCAAGAAGAATAGCGGCGTCTTTTTCAATTTCAACTTGCAAAATTTTTGCAGACCTGTTTATGATGGTTAAAAGTTCTTCGGGCGAATAAAGTTCCAAACGGAACAGAAGCCCAAAACGGTCTCTTAACGGACTTGTTAAAAGGCCGCTTCTGGTGGTTGCGCCGACAAGGGTAAAAGGCCGCAGCGGCAAATTGACGCTTCTAGCCCCAGGTCCCGAATCCAGCATTATATCCAGCCTGAAATCTTCCATTGCCGGGTAAAGATATTCTTCAATGACTCGCCCAAGTCTGTGAATTTCATCTATGAACAGTATATCTCCGTGCTGCAAGTTTGTGAGCAATCCAGCCAAGTCGCTGGGCTTTTCCAAAACAGGCCCACTGGTCACATGAATTTTCACTCCCATTTCCTGCGCTATTATTCCGGCAAGCGTAGTTTTTCCTAGCCCCGGCGGCCCGGAGAACAAGCAGTGATCCAGAGCATCTTTTCTTTTCTTCGCAGCTTGCATGGAAATGGAAAGACTTTCTTTCAAAGCTTCTTGCCCCGTAAAATCCGAGAGTGATAGAGGCCGCAGGCTTTGCTCTGCAACAGCTTCTTCTACGGATTCGTTTTCTGGCGACACAGGACGCATGGGTTATGTGAAGATAGAAAATCGAATTTAAGTTACTATATTTCCCAACTTGCAAACCATTCTCTCAATTCTAAATAAGACTACCGATTTTTTGAAAAAAAACGGTGTTCCAAATGCAAAACTGGATTCGCAGTTGTTGCTCTCCCACGGGCTTGGGCTAAAACGAATGGATCTGTTCCTGAAATTCGACCAGCCACTCTCGGAACAAGAGTTGGCTCCACTGCGCCCAATGATAGCAAGACGTGCAAAACGAGAACCTTTGCAGCACATTCTGGGAAGCGTAAGCTTCCGAGGCCACGAAATAAAATGCGACAAAAGAGCTTTGATCCCAAGGCAGGAAACCGAGCTTATGATCGATATTCTAAAAAACTTTCAACTCTCAACTCTCAATTCTCAACTTATAGCAGATATAGGTACAGGCACCGGAGCTATGGCTATTGCCGCTGCCCTAGAGCTTAACGCTGAGGTTTGGGCTTGTGATGTTTCTGAGGATGCACTGGAGCTTGCACTGGAAAACGTAGCGTTGCATAAACTGGAAAATAAGGTTACGCTTGTTCATAGCGATTTGCTCTCTGCTGTGCCTAGTGATATGAAATTCGATGCCATACTCGCCAACCTGCCCTATATTCCGCTTTCGGATGCCCCCACACTGCAGCCCGAAGTGTTGAACGGTGACCCTCACCTTGCGCTATTTGGCGGGGCAGACGGCCTAGAGCTTATACGCAAACTCCTGAACTCCTGCGCAAACCACCTAAAGCCCGGAGCCCCCATAATCCTGGAAATAACCGGCGGGCAGGAGAAAATTCTGCAAAAAGAGAAATTCGCCGACCTTTCACCGGTAGAAGTCTGCAAAGACTATAATGAGCAAATGAGATTTACTATATTCAGAAGATAATGGAGCATAGCTACGATTTAATCATACTGTTAGCATTGGGTTTTACTATTGCACTTGGCTTTGGTTACATAACCCAGCGCTTGCATCTTTCCCCTATTTTGGGCTACTTGCTTGCGGGCGTGGTGGTCAGTCCTCATACTATTCTTGCGCCGCAGCTTTCCAAATTCGGCATTAACATAGATAAAGACCTCGCTACGCAACTCTCCGAGGTCGGTGTTATATTGCTGCTGTTCGGTGTGGGCTTGCATTTTACCCTTAAAGATTTATTGGCCGTTAAGCGAGTTTCAGTGCCCGGAGCCATTGTGCAGAGCGCAACAGCTACGTTGCTTGCAACCCTGTTTTTGCATTTGCTCGGATTTCCCTGGCTTTCAGGGCTTATTATAGGCATGTCTATTTCCGTGGCCAGCACCGTTGTGCTTGTCCGTGTTCTTTCGGATAACAATGTGCTTAATTCCTCCCAAGGCCATATAGCCATAGGGTGGCTTGTTGTAGAAGATATTTTTTCTGTGCTTATATTGGTGCTGCTTCCGGCCTTGAGAGAGGTTTCGCAAGGAGGGAGCACCGGACCTTTGGAAATACTCACCTCGCTCGGCATTGCCGTGGGAAAAATGGGCTTGGTAGCATTGGTTATTCTTGCCGGCGGCAAAAAGGTTATACCCTGGATGCTCACACAAATAGCCCGTACCCGCTCCCGTGAGCTATTCACTTTAGCGGTCTTGGCCGTTGCCCTGCTGATCGCCACCGGAGCTTATTACTTTGGCGCATCCTTTGCTTTGGGCGCATTCTTTGCCGGCATGGTTGTTGGGCAATCAAAACTCAGCGAGCAGGCAGCAGCAGATGCCATGCCCATGAAAGATGCATTTTCCGTGCTGTTCTTTGTGGCAGTCGGCATGTTATTTGATCCAAATGCCTTACTTGAAAACACAGAACTTTTCCTTTTGCTAATGGGCATTATAGTTATTGCTAAACCCCTTGCGGCTCTTATTGTTGTGATTGGGCTTGGCTATTCAACGATCACGGCTTTCACCGTTGCCATAGCACTTTCTCAAATAGGAGAATTCTCATTTATTCTCGCCGGAGAAGCGAACAAGCTAGACAACGTAAATCTGATAACAGACAAAAAATACAGCACGCTTATAGCCGCAGCTATTGTTTCACTGGCCCTTAATCCGTTGTGGTTCAGGCTTGTGCCCGTACTGGAAAACTGGCTCCATAAATATCCAAAACTGTGGCTTTTATTAAACAGGCGAGCTGCGCAACGTGCAAGCAAGCTCGGCCCAACGAAATGCATTGAAGCAATCGGAAAAAAGAGAGCCATAGTAGTAGGCTATGGACCGGTAGGACAAACCGTCACTCGCATATTCAAGCAGTCCGGTGTTCATCCTGTAATCATAGACATGAATGTGGATACCATTACCCTTTTGCATCAAGCCGGTATGGAAGCCGTGTTTGGAGATGCTTCAAAAGAAGATATTTTAACGGTTGCCGGCATAAAAGAGGCGAGCTATCTTATAATCACTCCGCCGGATTTGGGGTCACGAATTCCCATAGTCGGCACTGCAAGAGAATTGAATAACAATGTAAAAATATATTCCAGAGCGAGGTATATCACCGAACGCGCGATGTTGGAAAAAATCGGCGTTTCGCAGGTATGCTACGAAGAAGCCGAGGCTGCCGTGAGCATAGCAGGGATGGTGTTGAAAGAAGAAGGCGCAGATGATGCCCGCATAAATGAAGAGGCTGCTACAATTCGTGAAAAATTTGCAAAGATGGAGTAAAATGTTAGCATACCACAATAAAGATTTCATTAAAAGTGAACACGGAAGATCTATTCGCATTATGTCTGAATTTTTAGCTTCAAAGGCTATTCTTGAAGACAACAAAATAGACAAAACAATTGTAATTTTCGGCTCTGCGAGAATCAGCCCGCAAAATAAATACTATCAAGCTACCAACGAACTGGCTTTTAAATTAGGCGAATGGGAAAAGCAGCAACCGGAAAAATACGCTATATGCACAGGCGGTGGCCCGGGCATTATGGAAGCCGGAAACAAGGGCGCAAAGGAGGCCAATGCAAACTCCTTGGCTTTTTGCATAGAGTTGCCTTTTGAGCAGAGCACAAATCCTTATGTGGATGAGCATTTGGATATTCAGTTTCACTATTTCTTTTTGCGCAAGTTCTGGTTTTTGGCAAAGTCATCTGCGAT
>WQSZ01000144.1 GCA_009787645.1 Candidatus Fibrimonadales bacterium
ACCTTTGCATCAATGTAGAAAACAATCTCTTCAACAATGTTGCAGCAATGGTCGCCTATTCTCTCAATCTTTCTGAGCGTTAAGAAGGTGTCCAGAGCACACGCCCCTTTGTCCGGATTTTTTTTGATAAAATCCACCAAATAGGTTCTCCCCTCACGATATAGCTTGTCTATATCATCGTCTTTGTGCAAAATTTTGCCGGAAAGCTTTGAATTCTCCGTTTCAAGCGCAACATAGCTGTCTGAAAGCATTGAGATTGCGGCATCAAACATGGATTCTACTTTTAAATCCTCTCTCATCACTTCCGTTGCCATTGAAGTTTCTTCAATAACGTGCCTCGCTATGCCATCGGCAAAATCCGCTATGCGCTCAAGCGTTGCGCTGATTTTTATCAGGGAAATTATCAACCGCAAATCCATAGCGACCGGTGCAAACAATGCCATGTAATTTTCACACCCTATGTCTATGCTCAGTTCAAAGGAGTTAACGCTTTTCTCACGAATAACCACTTCACGAGCAACTTCCGCATTGCCCGTTAAATAAGCCTGTTTGCATTTTTGCAACTGCGAAAGCGTAAGCTGCCACATGCTGTTCACTTCTTCCTTTAAGGAAATCAACTCCTTCTCGGAATATTTCGGCATTTTATTTTCCATTATCCAAACCTCCCTGTGATGTAATTCTGAGTCTGTTCCTTATCCGGATTCAAAAACATCTTTTTTGTATCGCTGAATTCTATCAGTTCGCCAAGCATAAAAAATCCCGTTGTATCGCTGACTCTGGCCGCCTGCTGCATATTGTGAGTGACAATTACAATGGTGTACTCGGTTTTCAGAGTGTAAATCAAATCTTCTATTTTAGAAGTTGAAATAGGGTCAAGCGCAGAAGCCGGTTCGTCCATAAGCAGAATATCGGGTTTTATCGCAAGGGCACGTGCTATGCAAAGCCTCTGTTGCTGGCCGCCGGATAAATCATAAGCACTGCGCCCGAGCTTGTCTTTCACTTCTTCCCACAACGCTGCACCTTTGAGCGACTCCTCAACGCGATTCTGTATAAAATCTTTGCCTTTAATTCCATTCACTCTAAGCCCGTAAGCAACATTTTCAAAAATGGATTTTGGAAAAGGATTTGGCTTTTGAAATACCATGCCGACTTTTTTGCGCAAAGCGTCCACATCCGCTTTTTTTGCGTAAATATCTTCCTGGTTAATCAGGCATTTGCCGGTTAATTTTGTATCTGGAATTAAATCGTTCATGCGGTTTAAAAGCCGCAGAAAGGTTGATTTTCCGCAACCAGATGGCCCAATGAATGCAGTGACGCTGTTCTTTGCGACATTCAAAGATACGTTTTTCAAAGCGTGAAAATCGCCATAGTAGAAATTTATGTCTTGTGCTTCTATGATATTCATCTAATGCCCTCCATGCTTCTTGGCAAAATGCCGGCGTATAAATGATGCGGTAAAATTGATCATCAAAACAATGGTTATCAAAACCAAAGCCGTTCCGTAAGCCACTTCACGCCCTGCCACTAAGTTCTTGCCGCTGGTGGACATCACATAAAGGTGATATGGAAGCGCCATAGCCTGATCAAAAATGCTTGAAGGCAGTTCAGCGAGGAAGTAAGCCGCCACCGTAAATAAAATTGGCGCAGTTTCCCCAGACACCCTTCCTATGGAAAGAATCAAGCCAGTGACAATATTAGGAAAAGCACTCGGCAAAACAACACGCCTTATGGTTTGCAACTTTGTAGCTCCCAGAGCATAACTGCCAATACGCAGAGAATCCGGCACTGTTCGCAGAGCTTCTTCCGTTGTGCGAATAACCAATGGCAAAGCGAGAAGCCCCAAAGTAAAAGCTCCGGCTATAATTGAGCGGCCCCAGAGTGAAACAAAAAGTGCCATGCCGAACAACCCGAAAACTATTGAAGGAATGCTTCCGAGATTATTTGTCATCATGCGAATAAACTTTGAAAATTTTCCATCACGAACATATTCATTCGTATAAATCGCAGACATCACGCCCAGAGGAAAAGCCACAATCATGCTGCCGATTATAAGGCAAAAAGTTCCGATAATTGCCGGGAAAATTCCGCCCTTTAGCATGCCGACTCCGGTTGGCTTTGAAAAAATAAATTCAAAGCTTATAACGCCTATTCCGTTGTAAACTATAAAACCGAGTATCCACAAAAGAACGCCCACCACAAACCAGCCGAGAAGGCGAAAAATCCAGAAAGCAATTTTTTGAGATGTTCTTTTATCCATTATAATCCCTTGTTATGTTGCCGTTTGGAAATGAGTTCTGCAGTAATGCTTATAAATAATGTTATGACGAATAAAACGCAACCGAGCACAAACAGTGCTTGGTAATGCACACCGCCAAATGGTGCTTCGCCGAGTTCGGCAGCTATTGTCGCTGGAATTGTGCGCACGGCATCGAACAGTGATGGCATTTTTGCGGCATTTCCAGTGACCATCAACACAACCATAGTTTCTCCTATTGCCCTGCCTATTCCCAAAACTATAGCAGCGGAAATTCCGGAAATTGAATATGGTATAACAACTTTGTAAATAGTTTGCCAGTGAGTAGCGCCCAAAGCAAGGCTGGCTTCACGCATAGCCCGAGGCGTGCTGCGCATGGCATCTTCTGCGACTGTTATTATTGTTGGCAAAGCCATAATCGCAAGTATTATGCTGCCTGTGAATGCGGTTTCGCCCACACTCAAATTAAAAGTTCTCTGCACAATAGGCACCAAAACCACCAATCCGAAAAATCCGTAAACAACGGAGGGAATTCCGGCGAGCAGTTCAATAGCTGGTTTCAAAATATCACGCACTCTGCCCTGAGCGAGTTCTGAGAGGTATATTGCAACGCCTATTCCAAGCGGCGTGGCTATGAAAATTGCTACCAGGCTAACCAGCAAAGTGCCGAGTATCAGAGGCAATACGCCGAACTGCGGCGCAGGCGTTGCTGTTGGAATCCATTCTTTGCCAAGGAAAAAGTCTTTGGGAATTACCGTATTTCCGCTGAGTATTTTTACGCCCTTTACATTCCTGGGCAAATATTCTTCGGGTATAAAAGCGAGTATTTTTGGTGTTTCTGCGATTATTTCGCCAAGTCTGCCTGCAAACTGCTCTTCTTCATATTTTTCGCTGAGTTCGTCTCCGTCAAAGCGATATGGCACCCAGCCTTCTATTTCTTCATTAAAAATCTTTTTTATATCAGCAGCACTTATAAATTCAACAGGATTATCGGCATTTACGCACAAAGCGTAGCCTTTTTCAACAGCAGGGCTTTTGAACAGCCCAAATCCTTCTTTAAACAAAAACGCCACTATAAGCAGAATGACAACAGTAGTCACCATTCCGCTAGCGGCAAAAATCATCTCTATTCCTCTTTCAATCGCACGTCTCATAATGGTACTTAAAATTTAGCTTTTGAATGTTACATTTCCGTTAAGGAAATGTTAACGTTCACTTAACATTGATAAAACCAACATCGCTTACAATCTTTTGTCCAGCCGGGGAAAGGGAATAATCAATAAAAGGTTTTACAGTGCCCAGCTTGTTTTCTGTGTAGTAGTAAATCAAGGGACGGACAATCGGGTAGGTTTCGTTTTTGGCATTTGCTACGGACGGCTCTACGAATGTTTTGCCTTCGTCGTAGGAAACTTTGACCGCTTTCACTCTTTTGTCAAGATAGCCAAGACCTATGTAACCTATTGCGCCTGGAGTCTGGCTTATGGACTGGACTATTGCGCCGGTCGCTGGCATGCTCATTATGCCGGCAACGTAGTCTTTCTTTTTCAGAACTTCTTCTTTGAAGAATTCGTAGGTTCCCGATGATGTTTCTCTGGAATATGGAACTATTTTCAAATCTGCGCCGCCAACTTCTTTCCAGTTTGTGATTTTGCCNGTAAAGATTCCTTCAAGCTGNTCACGGGTTAAGTTTGTTGCTTTGTTGCTGGGATGCACAATTACCGCCAAAGCATCGTAAGCGACTATGACTTCTGCGACTTTGGTTCCGGAATCTGTGACTTTTTTTCTTTCATCGAATTTTATTTTGCGAGAAGACTGCGCGATGTCTGTGGTTCCTGATATTAGGGCATTGATGCCTACGCCGCTTCCGCCGCCGGTAACGGTTACTTTTGCGGTTTTATTGGCTTTCATAAANGCTTCGGCTTGCTGCTGAGAGAGCGGCAAAACAGTGTCTGAGCCTATGATTGTTTGNGCTGCAAGCATTGATGTTGCTGCCAGTATTGCTGCGAACAGAACTTTTTTCATGGTGTTCTCCTTAGTTGAACTAATAGTAAATTTAAAAATC
>WQSZ01000145.1 GCA_009787645.1 Candidatus Fibrimonadales bacterium
CTCAAATAACTACTTGACGCCGGAGGAAAAAGATTCTATATTTGTGAGTAACAATTCATCTGTCGCTTAACTTAATATACTTTTTTTCCGAGACAGTTCACATCGGAACATGACAAAAGGAACGTAGACAACAGGGCTGGGATTAGGGCGAGATGTGCATCATTATATTTTACTGTCATATTGATCTCCATAGATTGTTGTATCCACATTATGGGTGGTAATATAGAAAGCTTTTTTGTAAAAGTTAATCTCCCAGCCACTCAACAATATTAAGTTGCCTTATGCCATTATGCAAGTTTTGCGGCAAATAGTCCATAGTTAGCAAAAATTTTGGATTATGGTCTTTTACTCCGTCAAGCGAGGCAACCTCTCGTGCCAATGTTGACTGCCCCAAAACGGTTTCTGCAACTTGGTAATATTCCGTGCCGTTTTTGCCTTCTACCACAAAATCTATTTCTTTTTCAAGTACTTTACCCACATAAACCTTGCGATTGCGCCGCAAAAGCTCAAGATACACTACATTTTCAAGCATACGACCCGTATCTATTTGCCTATCCCCAAGCAGTAAATAACGAAGCCCAACATCTACCATATAATACTTGCTCAAAGTCTTTAACAACTTTTTTCCCTTAACATCATACCTGTCAGCCTTATACAGAATATGGCTATCGCAAAACGCCTTGAGATAAGATTCAACCGTTCGCACATTGATTTTCACGCCGTCTGAGCTCATAACATTTGATATATTGTTTGCAGAAGTTTCTTTCCCTATGTTGTCTGCCATAAATTTCAAGACTCTTTCCAACCTGCCTATATCTCTGATTTTAAGGCTTTCGGCTACATCTTTTAGCAATATAGTGTTATATATGCCGGTAAGATATTTTTGAATATCATCCTTGTTGTCAAATTCCAACGCTTGCGGAAAAGAACTGTTTTCAAGATAGTTTCTGAATTTTTGCTGCAAATTGTCTGTGCCAACCGATGATATGTATTCCTTAAAAGATAGCGGCAATATGGATATTTCCACATAACGCCCCGAAAGCAACGTGGCCCATTTGCTGGATTTATTTTTGGAATTAGAGCCGGTTAAGTACAAGTCCACATTTTTCTTTATGAACAATCCGTCGGCGGCACGCTGAAAATCTTCCACATTTTGAATTTCATCTAAAAAGACATAGTTTTTTTTATCCGACAAAAGACGGACATTTACATAATCATACAGTTTTTTCCAGTCCAGCAGGTCCGTATAATCAGGATTTTCAAGATTTATGCTTATTATTTGCTCTTCAGCAATGCCGGTTTCAAGCAATTTTGCCTGTATCATATCGAACAAGGTTGATTTGCCGGAACGGCGAACTCCGGTTATTACCTTTGTTATATGCTTGTCTTTTAAAGACAAAAGCTGGCTCATGTAAAGCGGTCTTTCTATCATAATACAAAAAATAGAAAATTTTAACAAGTTTTTGTAGTGTACTGCAAAAAGTCACTAAAATCTGAGAGTTTTTGCAGCGGAAATCATACTTTTATTACATATCTTCCAATTCCTTTCCCTTTGTTTCCCTTACCTTATGCAGCACAAAGAATATGCTCACAAACGCAAAGAAACAATAAATGCCGTAAGCTCCACCCAAACCTATCTTTGCAAGCAAAATAGGGAACGTGCTTGATATGGCAAAATTGGAAACCCATTGCGACAAACCACCCAATGCGAGTGCTGCGCCACGAATTCTGTTGTTGAACATTTCACCGAGCAAAATCCAGCACACCGGGCCCCAGGAAAACGCAAAACATATCACATAAAGATTTGCAGATACAACCGCTGTGTATGCCGTTATGCCGTGAATTTCAGGATTGCCGTGCGCATCCAAACCTGCGCTACCAAAGATAAATGCCAAAGTGCCCAGAGTCACAAACATGCCCAAAGAACCGAATAAAAGCAACGGTTTACGACCGAGCTTATCAACCAAAAGTATCGCTATGATTGTACCGCCAATATTCACCGCAGAAGTTATAACGCTGGTGATCATGGCATCTTCTTGAGAAAAACCAACTGATTGCCAAAGAATAGCGCCGTAATAAAAAATAACATTTATTCCTACAAACTGCTGAAGCGCAGCAATGCCAATGCCAACCCAAACTATCGGGGTTAAACGGGTTTTGCCGGCAACTTTTTCAAGCAAATCGCTGAACTTGGGAGCCACCTCGCTGCGCAAGCTGTTTTTAATATCCTGTATCTTTTGAGCGACAATGCTCGGCGAAAGGATTTTGCTCAAAATCTCTCCCGCTTTTTCCGGCTGTTTGCGAGCTACCAGATAACGAGGGCTTTCCGGAATAAACATAACAAGCACACCGTAAAGNGCCGCAGGAATACACTCAATCCAGAACATCCACTGCCAAGTTTCAAAATAGCCTATCTTTGTTACACCGATAACCTCACGCGCATCATTTATAACAGCAGCACCGCCGCCTGCAATTGAACCCAACATATAATTAGAGAGCAATGCCGCAAAGATGCCTATGACTATGGCGAACTGCTGCATGCTCGCAAGCCTGCCCCGCAAGGGCGCAGGCGCAATTTCCGCAATGTATGCAGGAACAATAATGCTCGCTGCGCCAATGCCAACGCCACCGAACACACGCCAAAAAATAAATTCAATCATGTGCTTTTCCGGGATGCCAAAAGCCGCTAAAAAATACGGCCAGCCTGCACCCACAGAGCTTATGAAAAAGATAAAGCCGGCAGTCATCATCACTTTGCGACGCCCGAATTTATCCGCTAANGTTCCGGCAAAAAAGGCTCCNACNGCCGCACCCAAAACCGCTATTGCAGCCGCAAGGCCAAGCTGCGCATCATTTGCGCCGAGCTTAAACCGCAAGGCATCCAAAGTGCCGTTTATAACGGAAGTGTCAAAACCAAACAAGAACCCGCCGATAGCTGCGGTGCAAGCTATAAACAACGCATAGCCTACGGAGTATTCTTTTTGAGCCATAATTTACCTCTAGTGTAAAAATTTATTATATTCAATTTAGAAAACAGGAGCTTTATATGGAACAAACCTTCGCAATGGTAAAACCCAATGCCGTGAAATCCGGCTTGGTCGGTCGCATAATCGCACGCTATGAAGCCGCAAGGCTATCGGTTGTGGCAATTCGCTTTAAGCAAATGACCCAGGCAGATGCCGAAGGCTTCTATGCAGAGCACGTTGGCAAACCGTTCTTTCCAGAGCTGGCAAAGTTTATGACTAGCGGTCCTTCCGTGCAGCTTGTCCTTGCAGGTGAAGGTGCAATAGCAAAAGTTCGTGCTATAAACGGAGCTACCAATCCCGAAAAAGCAGAGCCGGGCACAATCCGCTACGACTGGGCAACATCAATGACGGAAAACGCCGTGCATTCTTCCGATAGCCAACAAAGCGCAGCAAGAGAAATAGCATTCTGGTTCAAGCCCGAAGAAATTTTTGAATACGGAGCTTTTGATCAGAGAGCCAAGTCTGTTCTGTAATGATTATTCTCTCCCCTATGGACGGCGTTACGGATTTGCCGTTTCGCCGCTTGATAAGGGAACTTTCACAAGATAATGCGCCACGCTTTGTTTCGGAGTTTCTCTCTACGGGAAGCTCTGTTTTTTTGACTCCCTCGAATTTGAGAGCAGCAAGGTTTGATAAAGAAGAAGAACCCTTCTGCATGCAGGTGTTTGGGCACAACGCAGAAAGGCTGGCAGCGGCGGCTCTGCAATCGCAAAAAATGGGCGCAGCATTCGTTGAATTAAATGCCGGATGCCCTGCCCCCAAGGTTGCCGGCAAAGGAAGCGGCGCCGGTTTGCTGAAGGATTTGCCCAACCTTGCAAAAATTTTGCGAGCCATGAGGGCAAGCATAAACATTCCGCTTTTTTTGAAATGCCGCATTGGTTGGGATGAGAATTCCATTTGCATAAATGAGGTATTGGAAATTGCAGAAAGCGAAGGAGCAGAACAATTAACCATTCACGGCAGAACAAAAGTACAGAGCTACACAGGACTTGCAAACTGGAATATAATCGGAGAAATTGCGGCAAAGGCGAAAATCCCTATCATAGGAAACGGCGATATTGACAGTATGGAAAAAGCCCACAATGCGATTAAAAATTACGGCGTAAAAGGCATTGCAATTGGGCGTGCAGTGTTGTATAATCCTTGCATTTTTAATCCTTCTGCAAAAATAAATCCACATCATATAATATTTCGTTACAACGAATTAATGATACAGGATGGTTTCACGCCAATGCATGC
>WQSZ01000146.1 GCA_009787645.1 Candidatus Fibrimonadales bacterium
TATTGTCTCGCTGGACCACTCCTCAAAATTCCCACTTGCAATCCGATCTCTTGCTTGCTTCATCAAATTCAGATAAAAATGCAAATTGTGAATGCTCGCAAGNTGCCAAGCCAGAATCTCTCCNGAATGAATCAAGTGCCGCAAATACGCACGGCTAAAATTTTTGCAGGTATAACAATCGCAGTTTTCATCCGGCGGAATTTTCTCCTCCTTATGCCTCGCAGACTTGTAATGCAAAACACCTTTGCTCGTAAACATCATGCCGTTTCTCGCATTCCTTGTCGGCATAACGCAGTCAAACATATCTATGCCTCTTGAAATAAGCTCCAGCAAATTCCACGGCGTTCCAACACCCATAACATAACGAGGTTTATCCGATGGCAAATGATCCGTGCAAAGATCTGCTATCTTATACATCATTTCAGTAGGCTCGCCGACAGAAAGACCTCCCAGCGCATAACCATCAGGGTTTATATCCTTTAGCTCCTCAATCGCCTGCAAACGAAGTTCCTCATGCATGCCGCCTTGCACAATGCCAAAGAATTTCTGCTCATAACCATGCATCGGCGGATTTTCGCAAAGCCACTCCTTCGCAGTTCTGGTCCAGCGTTTGGTGTAGTTCAGCGATTTCTGAGCTTCTTCAATGGCGCTCGGATATGGTGTGCATTCGTCAAAGGCCATTATAATGTCTGCACCTATTTCACGTTGCGATTGCATTACGCTTTCCGGCGAAAAAAAATGTTTGCTACCGTCAAGATGGCTGCGAAACTCGACTCCGTTTTCTTTTATTTTGCGAAGTTCCTTTAAGCTCCAAACTTGAAACCCGCCGCTATCCGTTAAAACAGGCCCATGCCATCCGTTGAATTTATGAATGCCTCCCATCTGCGCAATCAAAGGCGTTCCGGGGCGCAAGTGCAAATGATAAGTGTTCGCTAAAATTATTTTCGCTCCCATTTCTTGCAAATCTCTTGGAGGAACGGCTTTCACGCTTGCGGCTGTTCCAACCGGCATAAAAATTGGCGTTGGAATTTCGCCGTGCGCAGTTTTCAAAAGCCCAAGGCGGGCTTTGGATTTTGCAGAAGCAGAAATTAAAAATTCGGAAATAATGCTACTCCGGTAGTTACAGAATCATGCTTTACAGGCAGGCCGGCTTTTTTGTCAACTTCAATGTTGTCCGGCATATTCGGCAAAAGAACCTCGTTATGCGCTATGGTGTTTATGAAGTCTATGTTATGGCCAAAAACCTTTTCGCCTTTATTCGTTGCAAGCACCGCTTCTGCAAATGCAGACCATTGCGGCAAAGCACCGGAAGCACCAGCCAAACTGCGAGACTTGCCTTTAAGCTGATGATTGCCGTCAAAACCAACGTAGCTGCACATCGTTAAAAGCGTATCAACCGGTAAGCCACCGCAAAAAGCCGCTGTGCGATTCTCGTTTGTTGTTCCGGTTTTTCCCATAGCCGGGAAAGGGTATTTTGTGCCGGAATATTTTATAGTAAGCTTGGAATACGCACTTGCTGCCGTGCCGTATTTGAAAACTCCTCTCAGCATAGCCTGCATGGGCAACACAACTTTAGCCGGTAAAAATTCGCTCGACTCCACTTCGTTCATAAACAGCAAACGATTGTCCCTGTCAAAAATCTCTTTTATTATGCAAGGCTCATTTGTTTTCTTATCCTTGCATCTATATTGCTGTCCGCTCAAGATGCTCTGATATGCAGTAGCCATTTCTGCGATTGTAGCCTCGTTCACGCCGAGCGGCATGCTCATAACTTCCTGCAAAGTGCGATTAATTCCTGCACTTTTCACAAAACTTGCAAACTCGCTCATAGCTATTCTTTTGCGGAGATCCGGCCATAAAAATACATCATCGGGTTGCAAAGGAGTTGTTTTGTTTCGTTCGGTTAAATTCCAAACATGCTGAAAATCAGAAAGCGTGAAATGGGGGAATAACATTTTTTCTTCTTCAAGAAAATTCACAGAAGAAGCGTAATATTCATAGCTGTGTTGCAGCAACTTAACCCTTTCCGGCGTTTTGCTTTGCTTTTCAACCTCTTTGCTGTTGTAATAATATTTAAGTGCCTGCAAAGCACGTACTGCTTCAAAACGTCCTTCCAAAAGCCAGTCTATTGTTAATGCGGCTTTTGCTTTTTCCAAAGCTATTTCATTTTTTGCGCTCGCCGTAACATTCATTTCAATATTGTGTTTCTCTGCCAGCTCTCGAATGTCATCTGCCGGAAGTTTATCGAGCAAATGCTCCAGTAGCCAAATGCTTGCGATGTTTTCCGAGCGAACCGCAGCCCATGCTATGCTGACCAATGCGCCTTTATCCGAGTGATCCGGCCTTGGAAAATAAACCGTGCCGCCATAAGTGAACAGATTGTATTCGTTTTCCAGTTCATCCAACGGATCCCAGCCGAGTTTCAGAGCCAGCGCATATAAAAGAGGCTTCCATGCAGAGCCCAACTGACGTTGCGCAATAAAAACTCTATCGTAACCGGAATTGTTATAACCGGATTGCGCCGCTGAAATTATACCGTTCTTTATAACAACAAGCGCACCCTGCAGCATGTTGGTGGTATCGGCTCCTATTTTTGTTTGCAGATTTCGCAAATTTTCTTTCACCGCTGTTTCTGCGGCAATTTGCTGGTCAACATCAAGAGTCGTGACTATTTTTATCTGCGCTCTGCGCCAATCTTCTATACCAAAGCCTTCAAAAAGATTCGTATAATAATCATCATTCAATTCTCTGTCTATCTTGTCCAAAAGAGAAGATGAGTTGAATCTGAACTCACCGTAATTCAGTTGAGGCGGCTGAAGAGAATCATAAGCATTTTTGTCTATGTAACCGTTTTCAAACATTCTGCGCAAAACATATTTTGTTCTGTTTTTGCCTTTTTCCAAAGCACGCTCCGCACGCTCCGGCGTTTTTTGCACACGGGGATCATAGTTGTAAGGTCCCTTAACTGTGCCGGCTATAAAAGCGCATTCCTCAAGGTTGAGTTGCGAAATAGGTTTGTCGAAAAAGTATATTGCCGCTATTGCCGCACCCCTGCCGGAACCATAAACTTGAAATTGATTTAAATAGAATTCCAGAATATCCTGTTTCCTGAAACGTTTTTCCAGCCTCAGAGCATCTGTTAATTCCTGCCATTTTGCCTTTATGTTTTTCTCTTCTCTTCCAAAAACATTTTTCACCGTTTGCTGGCTAAGGGTACTGCCCCCCTGCCTGAAACTCATGCCCTTTACATTGTTGAACATCGCACGCATAAATCCGCCGAAGTCAAAGCCTCCGTGATCCCAGAACTTTGAGTCTTCTGAAGAAATTATTGCATCTATAAGTGCTTGCGGAATAGAATCGTAAGGAACATACAATCTGTGATTGGTATCAAAAAACGAGCCTATTACCGAAACTCCGTCTGAGTAAAAAACTCTGCTTTCCCCATGCAGGTTCCGCAGAATATTGTCTCTGGTAAATTTACCCTCAGGATCTTGGTTGGGAATAACTACAAATAAATTATAGCAGAATACACAAGCCGCAATGGTAAACGTTGTACCGATTATTAGCAATATGTAAAGAACATTACGTAATTTACTTCGATCTTTCCACATATTCTCCCGTACGTGTATCGACTTTTATGCGCATTCCCTGTTCTATGAAGAGCGGAATTTGCACTTCTGCGCCGGTTTCCATAATAGCAGCACGCATAACGTTTCCGCTTGTATTGCCTTGAACTCCAGGTGGCGAATCCACAATCAGCAAGTCCACGAATGTTGGCGGTATAACTTCTATGGCTTTTCCGTTCCACCATGTCACCTGCACGGTTGCGCCATCCAGAAGCCAAAGGTCTGCGCCGTTAAGGGCATCTTTGGGTATTTCCACCATTTCGCCGCTTGGGTCCAAAAAGAACCAGTTTGAGCCATCGTTATAGGAATATGTAACTTCATTGTATGTTACATCAGCCTCTTCCACGGTATCGCCGCTTTTCCAGGTGCGTTCCAAAACACGTCCGGTGATGAGGTTTTTAACCTTAACTCTGTTGAAAGCCTGGCCTTTGCCGGGTTTCACAAACTGATTCTCAACAATCATATACGGTTGCCCGTCCATCATGATTTTGAGTTTTTTACGAAATTCATTAGTACTGACTGTTCCCATGGTGGGTAATATAGAATTTTATCTGGAGGTGAGGGGAGTCGAACCCCTGTCCAAAATTCCGTCTGCGTTCGCTCATACATGCGTTTCCTTTGCATTTAAGGTTT
>WQSZ01000147.1 GCA_009787645.1 Candidatus Fibrimonadales bacterium
TCGGAGAAGCTTGATAAGGCAGCAGGTGAGGCTTTAAACAATGGGGGCAACCCCGATTCCCAGAGAGGACAAAATGCCTAAAATGAAAACCCATAGCGGAGCGAAAAAACGCTTCCGAGTCACAGGTTCCGGCAGTGTGAAATACAAGCACTCCGGNGCTCGCCACATTCTCACAAAGAAAACCACAAAGCGCAAACGCAANTTNCGCCAGAATGGAATGATGAGAGAAACCGAAGAATTCCACGTTAAGCGTATGCTGGTAGAAGCCTAAGGAGCGAGTATGTCAAGAGCAAAAACAAGAGTTCCAAGCCGTGAACGTCGCAAAAAAATAATTAAGGCAGCAAAGGGTTATTATGGCCGTCGCAAAAGCAATTTGCGCTTAGCCATAGAAGCAACAACTCATGCCGGCCAATACGCTTACGAACACCGTCGNGATAAAAAAGGCGATTTCCGCTCTTTGTGGATTCAGCGTCTTAACGCAGCGGTTCGTGAGCATGGCATGANCTACAGCGAGTTTATCCATTTGCTTGATGTTGCCAAAATAGGCCTCAACCGCAAGGTTCTGGCAGACTTGGCAATCACAGANCCNGCCGCTTTCGCAAAAGTTGTGGAAGTAGCGAAAAAGGCAAAAGCGTAACTTGGTTATTCGCTTTTCAATTTTAGCAATTCTTTTAACAGCAACATTTTCGCTGACTTTGTTTCAAGGTTCAGCGGAAATTTCTTTTTCTGATGTTTTGAAAATTTTGTTTTCAAGCGCAGGCGTTGCGGATGCCGGCAGTGCTGAGTGGCGCATTGTTTGGGATTTTCGTTTGCCCAGAGCGATGGCTGCTGTTCTTGCCGGAGCTTCGCTTTCTTTGAGCGGTCTTTTGTTGCAGAGTGTTTTTCGCAANCCGCTTGCAGGGCCTTTTGTGCTTGGCATAAGTTCCGGAGCATCTCTTGGCGTTGCGTTTTTTTTGCTTGCGGGTTTTGGCTTGGGCTCGTTGGGCTTGTTGTCTGCGGCGGCTTTGGGTGCAATGGCAGTTCTTGTGTTCATAGCATTTTTTTCAAAATTCATTCCGAGCAATGCGGGTCTTTTGGTGCTCGGTTTAATGGCTGCGTATTTTGCAGACGCTGTTGTGTCCATTTTAATGCACAGCACAAACGCAGATGCTTTGCGAGGTTTTGTGTCTTGGGGTTTTGGTTCTTTTGGCAGGTTGCGCTGGGAGGAGTTGCCCTACTTTATTTTTTGCGCATTGCTGGGTTTAATTTTAGCAGTTTATTGCATTAAATATTTGAACGCCATTGCGCTTGGCGAAGACGGCGCAAAGAGCTTGGGAATAAATGTAAAGCAAAAGCGTTTGCTTTCTCTTTTTGCTGCTGCGGTTTTGGCTGCTGCTGCAACGGCGTTCTGCGGCCCGATAGGTTTTATAGGCATGGCAACTCCGCACTTAGCTCGAGGTTTTTTCAATAACGATAATCAGAGAATTTTAATCCCGGCTTCTCTTTTGACAGGTGCTTTGCTGGCTCTTGTTGCTGGCTTGTTGTCGCAAGGTGTGTGGGGAATGCCGCCATTGCCGTTAAATGCGGTCGCAAGCTTAATGGGTGCGCCGGTGGTCATTTGGGTGCTGCTTCCAAAGCGGGAGAGATAGATTTCTAGTTTTTCATTATGCGGAAAGTTATTCTATTATCAGCATTTTTTCTCGTTTCCTGCTTGGAAGATATTCCGGTTCCGCCGTCATTTCCTGTGCCGGGTTCCAAGAAAAACGCTGAGATAAAAGAAACACGGATTATCACTGGGGTTAAGGATACTATTGAGCTGGTGCAAAGCAGAAGCACTACAATGTCTGAAGATGACTTTGGAATAGGGGATACTGAAATTGTTGTGGTTGGCGCAGTGAAATATAAAGGCAAAATTTTTATGACATCACGTGATTCTTTTTATGTGGTTGAAAATTCTAAAATTATCAGCGCAAAAAAGAAAACCAGAAATGCCCATCACATAGATTTGGATAGCGTTTGCATAAGACTTAAATGGGGCGATTAAAATGTATTTTTTAATTATTCTCCTAGCTACGTTGCCGGCATTTGCTCAAACTTCGTATCTTCCGAATGCGAAAATTGAAAAGGGCACAATGCCGCTTGTAATGGAGCATGCGGATTCATTGGCTGCAATGCGAAAGGCTGGACATTTATTTTTGCAGGGAAATGTAAAATTCAAACACGATTCTGTTGATTTCAGAACAGGCCGTGCGCAGTGGAACAGAAATTCCGATGCTGTTTACAGCGAGAACGGATTTGACTTTCGCTATCCAAGAGGTAATATTCAGGCAGACAGAGGAAATTACACTAGAATAAACAGCATAGCAATTGCGGAAGGAAATGCAGTGGCACGCGACTCTGCCGGTAAAGGTACATTTTTTGGCGAAAGAATAATTTACAATCGTGGCACGGAATTTTTGGAAATCCCGCTTCAACCGCTCGCTCATTATTATATTGAGGAAAAAGGAAAATTAGATACCCTCGCCATTCGCTCCAAAACAATGGTCTATGACCAACGCAAGCAAATAGCAGTAGCCGCAGACTCCGTTTTAATCACAAGGAGAGAGGTGATAATCACAGGTGACACAGGAATTTACAACCAAAAAGAAGGCTTTTTAATTCTAAAAGGGAATCCAAAGTGCATTATGAGCGATTACACAGTTACTGGAGATTCTATGTTTGTCAAATTGCAGAACAACGAGGTGGAGTCGGTTTTGGTTATAAAAAATGCGCATGGTTTGCAGCAAACGGCTGCTGCACGTGGCAAACCAGCTCAACATTCGGAAGTTTTTGGAGACACACTTTTTTTGGCGGTAAAAAACAACAAAGCTCAAAACCTTTATGTAAACATAGAAGCGAGAGGCTTTTTTTACGAAGAGGATTTGCCCAATCATATAAATAAAATGAATGGCGATAGACTTGACATTTCCTTTGATGCCGGAAAAATGAAATTGGCAGAGGTAAACGGCAACGCAAACAGCCTGGTATTTAACATAACCCCATCCAGAAAAGTTGACGGAAAAAACGAATCCAGTGGCGAATCAATTTTCATTTCATTTGACGATTCCCAAGTGAGCAGAATCAAAGTAAAAGGAAACCTGGCCTCCGGCATTTACTACGATATGAGCAAAGGGAGTAAGCCAGTGTCTATAGAGGAAGAAGTTGCAGAGCCTTGATGGGTGGTTCAGATTTTTTTCTAAATTACAATCGTGTCTATTATTGAAGAAAATTGGCCTTTGGTAAAGGAAATGACTGAACGGCTCAAAGAGCTGAAGCCGTATAAGGTTATACTATTTGGTTCTTATGCAAGAGGTAATCCAACTGAATACAGCGATCTTGATGTGCTTATTATTTTGGATACCAATGATTTTGTTAAAAATTTTAAAGAAAAAATGGAAAGAAAAATGCTTGTTTCAAAAATGTTGTTAGAAATAAATTATAAGATTGCTATGGATATTTTTGTTTATTCTAAAGCAGAGTTTGAATATTTAAAAGAAAAGAGAAACTTCTTTATAAAAGAAATTGAAGAAACGGGAAAGATTCTTTATGAAAGATAGTACGAAATCTTGGATCTTTTTTGCGGAAAACTCTATAATATCGGCAAAAGAATTGCTTGGTACTCCCAGATTAACTGGCGAAGTAGCTTTTCATTGCCAGCAAGCGATTGAGAAATATTTCAAAGCTTATTTGTTAGAGCATGATAAGCCAATTCCTAAAATTCATGATTTATTAAAATTATATGGAGAGATAAAGAAAGTTAAAGATTGGAGTTTGGAAGAAGATAAGCTAATAGCTATAAAGAATTTATATACAGAATCTCGTTATCCGGAAGATGAATTGGTTAAACCGGATGGAGCTTTGCCAACAGAGGAAGAAGCCAAGTCTTATTTAGAGTTTGCAGAAAAAATAGAGACGGTTTTTAAAGACTTTTTTGTTAATTCCTGAGAGTAGCAGAGCCTTGATAGGATGCTCAAAATTTTCTATATTCCACCTATGTCTTTTAACGGCAAAACAGCATTTTTCAGCAGAGCCTCTGGTAGAGGCTTCTTTGCTTGCATAAATATGCATAGAAAATTTACTGTTGAGCAAAATAGCAATAGTTACC
>WQSZ01000148.1 GCA_009787645.1 Candidatus Fibrimonadales bacterium
TGACTTATTTAATTACATAAGGGCTATTAACTAAAATTATCTCTGGAATTTCTCTCTATATGGTAAAATTTGTCTGAAATTAAGAATACTGCCTGCTCTAACCTTGTTCCTTTTTTCATTTTCAAAGAAGTTTGCAATATTTGTAAAATAGCATAACCAAAGTAAGACATTTTTTCATTTTCACAAATCAATTTTGGAGGAGGATTAAACCCTTTTTGAGATATATAATTTATGTAATTTTGATCATCATTTTTGTTCGCCTCTTGATTCGCAAGAATAAAATCAAGCATTATTGATAAAGCACAACGAAAAGCTATATAATGGTATATAAAATCAGTAGCCGCAGATAATGTTGGATGCTTTGATTTTAATTCTATTATCGGATAATGCCTCACTGCCTGCAAAAATGCAATGTAAAAAGATGCGGCAACTTTATGCCTGTCTATACGTTGTTTAGGATTATTGAATGTTGAATGAACATCTTGATTTATCCGACAATATTCACCATAAGCAAAATCTCTTATTTGCCCAAACCGCTCTTCGGAATAATAGGATTTCCACTGTTCTTTTTTGGAAAGAACTTCAAATAAGGATTGCTTCACATAATTGTTGTAAATTTCACTAAACTGATTTATTGTCATTTTACATAAAATTTGGATGCAGATGAGTAAAATTTACCTTTTCAATGGGAACCTCACAATTATCCATTGCGGTAATTTCATTAATTTTTTTAGCATGAGAATCGTTGAACTCATCCAAGTTATCTGGTAGAGCTTCAACAATCTTGTCTAGTAATGGCTTATTTCTCATAATAATGAATATAGTAAATTTCACTAATAGCCTCAATCGGAGGCTATGGAATAATCTTAATCAAACTTCGCATCCTTGGAGCGGCTTTTGTTGTCAACCAAGCTCAATAAAAACAATGCCGAACCCAGTATTATCTTCAAATTGTCCTTGTCATTGAACAGGCATAGCGCTCTCCAGAGCATCAAAGCCAGTAATTCCATGTAAGCAGGAATGCCATACATGAACAGATTTGAGGTGATGTGCGGCAAAATCAGGAAAGAAATTTATTACGGTATCTGCACAGAATGCCAATGCCAGTGCCAATGTCAATAACAGGGAACCTTGTTTGAAAGACCTGTCTTTGGCATTCATGAAACTGTACAAAGCGGTTGTCAGCACGAATGCGGGTATGCAAAACTTGGCTATTTCCGTGGCTTCAAATACCCTAAGTCCGAAAATAACCACATAAAACACAGATGCCGCCAAAAAATATGCTTTTTGCATAACTCCTCCTTCTCACGCCTTCTTTAAGAAATTGAGAGCTTCCTTCTCCGGATGCTTAAGCCAGGCTTCTTTGATCTTTGGAACAATCTTGAAGTTGTCCATGGAGCCGCTGGGTAAATCCTTGGGGGAAATTCTCAAATACCTATTGCCCAATATATGCCTAACGCAATAAGATGTATAACCCACGTTGCCCAAAGTGACTGCGTCCAAATTTTCCCCATGCGACAGCACAAAATATGTTCGTCAAAATAACTTCATTATTTTGTATATTCAACATACAATGGCCTTTAGCTCTTCCGTCTTCCTGCTGCTGTTTCTTCCAATAGTCATAGCGATATACTACAACCCTGTGGTGAAGGCTAGGGCATTCAAAAATGCGTTTTTGCTCTTTGCAAGCCTTCTCTTTTACGCCTGGGGCGAGCCGATATGGGTGTTCATAATGCTTGCGGCAATAACTGCAAACTGGGCACTTTCTCTCAACATAAACAAACCAAAACTAATAATAGCTATAGTACTGGATTTAAGCTTGCTCTTTGTTTTCAAATACCTCAACTTTGCCGCCGAAAACCTTGGCTTGCTTCTCTCAGCTCCAGACCCACGGAATCTAATTCCCCAAATAGCACTACCCATAGGTCTTTCCTTTTTCACATTCTCAATGATTTCTTACATGGTAGATGTTCACAGAGGCAAATCCCAAGCGCAGAAAAACTTTTTATATTGTGCGCTTTATATAGCTTTTTTTTCTAAAATGCTTGCAGGACCTATTGTTCGATATGCCCATTTTGAACAGCAAATAAACGGTCGCAAAGAAAGCTGGGATGACTTTTGCGAGGGGTTTAAGCGTTTCACGGTTGGTCTTGGTAAAAAGCTTTTGCTTGCGAGCAACTGCGCTTTGGCGGCCGATGCCGCTTTTGATACAATTGAACACGGTGGGGAAATAGGAATAGCATTTGCCTGGTTTGGAGCTGTTGCCTATACTCTGCAGATATTCTTTGATTTTAGTGGTTACAGTGATATGGCCATTGGTCTAGGACGTATGTTTGGTTTCAAGTTTTTGGAAAATTTCAATTATCCCTATATTTCAAGATGTGTAACGGAATTTTGGCTCAGATGGCACATCAGCCTTGGAACCTGGTTTAGAGATTATGTTTATTTTCCGATTGTTACTCCGAAAGTTCCAGGTACAAGAGCCTCAAATTCTCGTATAATATGGGCGCTTTTTGTTGTTTGGAGTTTAACAGGCTTATGGCATGGTGCAGATTGGACATTTGTTTTCTGGGGATGGGGTTATTTTATTTTGATTGTTTTAGAAAAATTCACAAATTTCCATAAAAAAATAGGAAATTTTACATATGTCTATTCTTTTTTCACGTTAGTCCTATTCCGAGTTATTTTTCGAGCACCAACTTTAGAAACCACATTTGATTACTATGCAGTAATGTTCGGTTTTGGAAATTTGCCGTTCCTAACCGAAGATTTTTGGTTTTATTTAAGTTCTTTGAAATTGTATTTTTTCTTTGGCATATTGTTCTGCTTCCCTGTTATAAATTGGGCAAAGACAAAATATTCTCAATTCTCAATTCTCAATTCTCAATTGTTAAGCAGCATAGCATACTCTATTTTATTCATTTTATGTTTCATGAGCATTGTGAAAGGAGGCTACAACCCCTTTATTTACTTTAACTTCTAGGAGATCGCAATGAACAATCTAACCCAAGCAAAGGAGAAAAACAATGGATAGCATCCAAGAAAAGTTATTTGAAATCATAGCAAAAACGCTTCAGATTTCATCTGGTTTGGTCAATGAAGAACTACGTATAGGTTCTATTCCCGAATGGGATTCTTTAGCTCATTTGAACCTTATTTCGGAAATAGAATCTGCATTTGCAACGCAGCTTGATGTTGGCAAATTGCTATATGCAGAAAAAGTTGGCGATTTGTTGAATATTGTTAAAAAGGGGTAATGTGCATGCATCAGTTGGTTTATAAACGAATTCTGGAGAATGCGGCAAAAACTCCGAACCGAACTGCCCTTGTCCGCCCAGGAGAAGAAAAACTCTCATATGGCCAGCTTATGCAGCATATAGCAGGGGCAAAAAAACATCTGTTCAAGGCGGGTGTCCGTTCTGGCGATTATATTGTGCTGGCTGCTTCCAGAAGTTTCAGCTTCGTTTATGGCTACTTGGCCGTTCACGCTTTGGGAGCAGTTGCCGTGCCGCTGGATCCGCAAACACCAGAAGAACGGCTTAAGTATATCAGAGGTGTTCTTTCCCCCAAAGCAGGTTTTTGGGTATCGGGAGAACATGGGCTGGCTGATATTGCAATTTTCGATGGTCTTGAAGATGATGATTTAGGTGAAGACCTCCCTGTTGATGCCAATGCGGTCGCTGATGCCATGTTTACTTCCGGCACAACTGCCCAGCCAAAGGGCGTACTTCTTACGCATGGCAATCTGGCTTGCGCCGTCAACAATATAAATATGTTTATTGGCAATGGTGCTGATGATGTTGAAATTAACCCAATGCCTCTCAGTCATTCATTTGGGCTTGCTCGCTTGCGTTGCACATTATATGAGGGAGCTACTCAGATTATAATAGACGGAGTTATGCGCCCTAAAGAAGTATTCAAAGCCATGGATGAATATAAAGCTACCGGCATTGGCATGGTTGCACCTGCTTGGATGGTTCTAAAGCGTCTTTCAGGAGATTTTATAAGCCGTTACAGCGAGCAACTTCGTTACTTTGAACTTGGTTCAGCCCCGATGACAGCCGAAGACAAAGCGCATTTGGCGGCTTTGCTGCCTAAGACTAGAATATGCATGCAC
>WQSZ01000149.1 GCA_009787645.1 Candidatus Fibrimonadales bacterium
AGCAAATCAGCAGATGCTTTTCTGAGCATATTTTTCACCTCTTTAGCCATAAAATACAAAAATCACGCCGATTATGTGTAAAATTTACACATTTTATGCGCGAATTATGTGCATTTTGGCAAATTGCCGTATTTTTTCTATTTTTAACCCTATGGCTAAAATTCTTCCAATTTTGCTATTGTTGGCTTTTGTTGCATACGGGCAATCAACGGATGCACTTAGAAAGTTTGGCAAATCTTATGCAAAATGCTGCTGCAGTGAAGAGGCTGTTGGAAACAAAGATTGCGAAAACATCTTGCGGAATGTTATAGTGCCACGTGCATTTCTTACCACAGAAGAATTTCAAGAAGAGGTGAAAGATTTTCTAGGCATACAGTCGCTATGTGCTATTATTGAGACTATATTTGCATGCAACGGATGCGCAGGGTTTACTTGCCCAGGAGAAAAACGAGATTGTTCTGTAAGTTCTGTAGGAACCAGGTATCATGACCTTGAAGACTTGGATGACGACTAAATCTTAGAAAAATCTAGCCCAGATTTTTTCTATATTTGTGAAAATCCAACAACAGGAGCTGAAAAAGTGAAAAAGGCAATCAACATTGTACTGGCAGCCTTGATGATGTTTGCTATTGGTGCTTGCGCAGGGAAAAAGTCTCAGGTGGGTAGTACTGCTGATAAGTCTGCTACGGAAAAAACTGTTAAAATAGGCAATCAAATTTGGATGTCAGAGAACCTTAACGATGCCTCAAAAGGCGGCAAATGCTACGAAAACAAGCCAGAAAACTGCAAGAAATACGGACGTTTGTACACTTGGAAAGAGGCAACGAAAGCTTGCCCAAAGGGTTGGCATTTGCCGAGCAATGAGGAATGGCAGACTCTTGTGGATTTCGCAGGTGGCAATGAAATTGCCGGAAAGAAGCTCAAGGCTAAAATCGGTTGGGAAGAAGGCAATGGCACTGATGAATACGGATTTTCGGCCCTGCCGGGCGGCTTCTGTACGCCGGATGGCAGTTTCCTTATCGTTGGTGGCCTCGGCTTTTGGTGGAGTGCTACCGAGCTCAGTACTGTCAGCGCCTACGGCTGGGACATGTACTATGTCAATAGCGGAGTGAACGAGAACTACAACGGCAAGTCTTACTTGCTCTCTGTTAGGTGCGTCAAGGACTGAAAAAGTCACAGATCATCACGAGTTGGGAAGGTGATGATAAGAAATTACTACATTCCCTAAATGCCAGCAAGCATAAGCACCGTGCATACAGCCAAAATCTGCAAAACATATAGCGGCAGGACTGTGGTCAGAGATGTTTCTCTCAGCGTTTCGCGCGGGGAAATTGTCGGGCTTTTGGGGCCAAACGGCGCAGGCAAAACAACGTCGTTTTATATGATAGTCGGGCTTGTGAAACCCGATAAAGGCCATGTATTTTTGGATTCTCAAGACATAAGTTTTTTGCCCATGCACAGCCGTGCTAAATTAGGGCTCGGATACCTTCCGCAAGAGGCTTCCATATTTCGCAAGCTATCCGTTGAAAACAATATAATGGCAATTTTGGAAACGCTCAAACTTAACCGCAAACAGCGCAAAGAACGGCTTGAACAATTGCTGGAAGAATTCAAAATAACCCACATAAGAAAAACCACGGCGCATAGCTGCTCCGGCGGTGAACGCAGACGCTTGGAAATAGCACGTGCCCTCGCAAGCGAACCCGGCTTTCTTTTGCTCGACGAACCTTTCGCCGGCATAGACCCTATAGCAGTGGATGATATAAAAACCATAATAAGCTCGCTAAGAGCTAAAGGCATGGGCATTCTGATAACAGACCACAATGTGAGAGAAACGCTATCCATAACGGATAGAGCATATATTATGTACAAAAGCGAAGTGCTAACGGAAGGCACATCTCAGTTTTTGGCAAATGATGAAAAAGCGAAGAGAATTTATCTAGGGGAATCGTTCTCGCTGGGATAAAGCTAGTAAAAGAATTTATCTCTGGGAGCCGATGTTTTCTCAGGGACATAGTTGGGCTCCAGTATAGTTCGCTGAACCTTGTTGTCGGACGTGTAATTTTCAATAACCAGACTTCTTTGTCCGGGGAATTTTGCGCTTAAGGAGTCTCTCAGTTTTTCCGCCTCCAAATAAAATTGCGCTTCTGTGAGATCTTTGCTTGTGCGGTAATAAACCGTAGCAGCCGTAATTTCCACACGAACATTGTTGCCGAAAGTCTTTGCCAAACTTGCCAGCACCTGTTGTGTTCTCACGGATTTTTCGTAAGAGGCTCTTGCAACACGGGCAGCGGCGGTATCACCTTGCTCCTCAAGGTTATCGGCTAGGGCTTTCCAGGCTTCCGTATCGTAAGAATTGCTAGCTAGTTCATGTTTTAAAGTCGCTCTGCTTTTTGCAGACCGTGCAGCGTCTTTTCTTCTGGAAGCCAGTTCTTGCTCCTGCACCTGCTTAGGAAGAGGTGGCCCTGTTGCGACCGGTATCTGCTTAAGCGGTGCTCTTTGCGTTTTAGGAGCGGATTTTGCATGGGAGAAATAAATGGTTGCGGCCAGAAAAAACACCAAAATACCAACTATAGCCAATAAAAAACGCCATTGAAACTTTTTTTCTTCTTCTTTGTCCGGGATGCCTGTGATTTTAACTGCTTCAATGCCTCTTCCGAAAGAAGCAGCCTTGGCTTTTTCTATTACGCATACGGCACCCAGTTTTTCAAGCGAATTTTTCAAGGCTCGTGCTTGTTCTTCTCCATTGATTGTCAGCACTTTAAACGGCTGGTATCTTAAACCCATAGAAATCTGATTTGCGGTAAGCCCGGGCAGTTTACGTAACATGGCTTCCAACGCTTTTTTATCGCACTTTTCTTTTAGTTTTGTAATTTTCAAATCAAACACAATTATAATTTAGAAAATCCTTCTTCTAATGCTTCCAGAATATCGTCTATGTGCTCAATGCCTATGCTCAGGCGTATAAACTCCGGAGTTATGCCGCTGGCGAGTTGCTGTTCCTTGGAAAGCTGCGAATGCGTTGTGCTGGCCGGGTGTGTTACCAAGCTTTTGGTATCGCCGATATTTGCCACGTGTGAGAACAGGGGCACATTTTCTATGAATTTCACAGCACCGTCGTAGCCGCTTTTCAGGCCCATGGCAAGCGTGCCGCCAAAGCCGTTTTTGAAGTATTTTTTTGCAAGCTCATGGCTTGGGTCGTTTGGCAGACCGGGGTAGCGTACCCATGCGACTTTCGGGTGTTTTGCAAGCCATTCTGCGACTTTCAGGTTATTTTCGTTATGGCGAGCCATGCGCAAAGGCAAGGTTTCCAGCCCCACAAGGAATTGCCAAGCGTTATCCGGTGAGAGAACTGCGCCCAAATTGCGAAGCGGCACAAAACGTGCACGGACGGCGAAAACTATATTCTTTAGTGCTTCCGGAACATCAAACGCCCAGTGAATATCGTGATAATTCTTGTCGGGTTCGGCAAAAAGCGGATGTTTTTCCCAGTTAAATTTACCCGCATCGGTGATTATGCCGCCCACGCTTGTTCCGGAACCGCCCATCCATTTTGTGAGCGAGTTCACCACAATGTCTGCGCCGTGTTCAATGGCTCTGAACATATACGGGGTTGTGTAAGTGGAGTCCACAATAAGCGGAATCCCGTGTTTGTGCGCAATATCTGCAATATCTTTGAAATCCACCACCTCAAGCCCAGGATTGCCAATGGATTCTACATAAAAAGCTCTGGTTTTGGGGGTGATGGCTTTTTCAAAATTTTCCGGCTTGCTCTGATCCACAAACTTAACATTGATGCCCAGCGTTGGCAGAATAGCGTCAAATTGTGTGTATGTGCCGCCGTATAGATTATTTGCGCTGACAATTTCATCACCGGCTTTAGCGAGGTTTATTATGGCATAGAAGATTGCAGACATTCCGCTTGCAAGAGCAACAGACGCTGCACCGCCTTCAAGCGCAGTAACCCTGTTTTCCAGAATTTCGGTAGTTGGGTTTGTGAGCCGTGTGTAAATATTGCCGAGTTCTTTTAAGCAGAACAAATTAGCGGCGTGCTCTGC
>WQSZ01000150.1 GCA_009787645.1 Candidatus Fibrimonadales bacterium
ACTCTGGATAAGCTTTTCGCAAAGTATCCAAACACACTGCTCAGAGCGCATGGCACAGCAGTCGGAATGCCAAGCGACGAAGATATGGGAAACTCCGAGGTTGGGCACAATGCCATTGGCGCAGGCCAGGTTTACAATCAAGGCGCATCCTTGGTTGCAGAGTCCATAAAAGCCGGTGAAATCTGGGAGCGAGATGCCTGGAAAGAGATAGCAAAGGGCGCAGCAAATTCAACGCTACATTTTATAGGTTTGTTCTCAGACGGCAATGTTCATAGCCATATAGATCACCTTAAAGCGATGATGGCACAGGCTAAAAAAGAAGGCTTAAAACGTGTTAGAGTTCACATTCTTTTAGATGGCCGTGATGTGCCGGAAACCAGTGCTTTGGAATATGTAGAGCCTTTTGAAAAATTCTGCGCAGAATTGAGCGACTCCTCTTTTGATGCCTGCATAGCAAGCGGCGGCGGCAGAATGAAAATAACCATGGACAGATACGAAGCTAACTGGAAAATGGTTGAGATCGGTTGGAAAACCCATATACTCGGTGAAGGCGACAAATTTGAAAGCGCATCCGCAGCGATAAAAGCCCTGCGTGAACAATTCAAAGGAACAATAGACCAAGATTTGCCGCCATTTGTAATAGCAAAAAACGGCGAGCCAGTCGGCACGGTTCAAGACGGAGATTCCGTTGTATTCTTCAATTTCCGTGGAGACAGAGCCATTGAAATCACCCGTGCATTTGAAGAAGATTCCTTCAGCAAATTTGATCGCAAACGCCGCCCAAAAGTGACTTACGCAGGAATGCTACAATACGATGGCGACTTAAAACTCCCCTCACGCTTTTTGGTACCGCCTCCTGCGATAAAAAACACAAGCGGCGAATGGTTCTCAAAATGCGGCATAAAGCAATTTGCCTGCTCCGAAACTCAGAAATTCGGGCACGTTACATATTTCTGGAACGGAAACCGCTCCGGCAAATTTGACGGCGAAACATACCTTGAAGTTCCAAGCGATGTTATTCCATTTGAGCAACGTCCCTGGATGAAAAGCGCAGAAATAACAGATGTGATGATTGAAGCTCTTAAAAGCGGCAAATACAACGCTTTGCGTTGCAACTTTGCAAATGGCGATATGGTTGGGCACACAGGTTCATTCAGAGCTGCAACTATGGCCGTTGAAGCCGTGGACTTGGCACTCGCCCGAATTCTGCCGATAGTAGATGCTTTGGGTGGAGTTGCGCTAATCACCGCAGACCACGGCAACGCAGACGAAATGTATGAGATTGACAAGAAAACAAAACAGCCGGCGCAGAACAAAGACGGCTCGTTTAAAGCGAAAACCGCACACACGCTAAATCCGGTTCCTTTAATTCTTTACGATAATGTAACCGGCGGCAAGCTCGCTATTAAAAACCTGCCAAACGCAGGGCTCTCAAACATTGCGGCTACAACTGCCAATCTCCTAGGCTTTGAAAAACACGAAAGCTGGGACGAGTCGCTGCTATAGCACAACAATGCGCCGGGCGCACCTTGAACAATGCCCGGTCCATTCGCCATGCACACTCAAATAAGCTCTTGAATAAACTCCGCAACAATGGCTGATAACACCCAGCCATGGCCTGCGTTTTGGAGCTTTGGAAATCTCAACTGTTCTCATCTTTTCTTTGAAGTTTTTGCTTGCGCTCTCTTTCCAGCCTTTTTTCAAAAGACTTCTCCGCACCTACAATCTGATCTTCCAGCTTTTTTGCCGAAGCCAGCATTCTCTCATCTGCACTGTAAATTTCACGCAAACGTTCCAGATAAAATTTTGCGGAAGCGAATTCTTTCATGTCAATGTAGCTGTTTATGATCATAACTATCGCTTCTCTTTGCCGTGGGCTTTTCGGAAAATCTTCTAAAAACGCTTTTAAGTAAATTGCAGCCGCCCCCGGTTCTCCCATTCTGGAATACAACCTTGCTATCTGAAAATCATTTTCTGCCACCCTGTTGCTCAAACTGTCCAAATACATATAGGCACTGTCCAGCAGAACGGAATTGGGAAACTCCGCATCAAAACGGCTAAAATCTCTGATTGCAAAAGTTGTATTCGACTGATCGCGAGAATCCTTGTAAGATAAATTATATGCGGATACGGCTTTGCGATAAGCAGCGGTTTCCACATAAGGCGAGCCAGGGAAAAAATTTACGAAACTCCCGTACTCAGCACGAGCCTCAAGCCATTCTTCCAAGCGAAAATGAGACTCCGCAAGCAAGAAGTGAGATTCTTCCATAACGCCTGTTCCGGTGCAGTTCTGCATGACTTCAGCCAAATCTTCCTTTGCGCCCCAATACTTGCCTTTTTTGAACTTTTCTTCTGCAACCTTGTATTCCCGAACACACGCATCGGTTAAGGAACCTGTAAACTTATTTGAAGAGCAGGAGAGTGTCAAAACAATTGTCTGAACCATGATTAACATGATTAACATGATTAAAGGATTAACATGATTTTTTCGCATCCTAAATTAGCTCCTCGAAGAAGTCGTTGCCTTTGTCGTCCACTATTATGAAGGCGGGGAAATCTTTTACGGTTATTTTGCGAATGGCTTCCATTCCCAGTTCCGGGAAGTCCAGGACTTCGTTGCTTAAAATGTTTTGGTTTGCCAGGAGTGCGGCAGGGCCGCCTATTGAGCCTAAGTAGAAACCGCCATTCTTTTTGCAGGAGTCGGTTACATCTTTGGTTCTGTTGCCTTTTGCCACCATTATTAGGCTTGCGCCTTTTGCCTGGAAAGCCGCCACGTAAGAGTCCATTCTGCCGGCTGTTGTTGGGCCAAAGCTGCCGGTCGGTTTGCCCGGAGGAGTTTTTGCGGGGCCGGCGTAATATACGGGATACTTTTTGAAATATTCCGGCAAGTCGCCGTCTTTTTCCAGCATTTCCGCTAGTTTTGCGTGAGCTATGTCTCGTGCAACGATCATGGTTCCTGTTAAGTAAACCGCCGTTTTCACAGGAAGTTTGCTCAAGTCCGCAAGAACTTCTTTTACCGGACGGTCTATGTTTATGCTAATCGGGCGTGTTAAGCCAAGAGATTCGTAGCCGCCTTTTGGCAAGTATTGCTCAGGATTGTGCTCCATTTTTTCGAGGTACAAACCTTCTGCGGTAATTTTCGCTTTTATGTTGCGGTCTGCGGAGCAACTGACTCCCATTCCAACAGGGCAGCTTGCGGCGTGGCGGCTTGCTCTGATTATGCGCACATCGTGCACAAGGTATTTGCCGCCGAATTGTGCGCCTATTCCGCTTTTTTGAGCCAGTATTTTCACCTTTTCTTCCATTTCCAAATCACGGAAAATTCTGCCGTTTTTGGAGCCTGTGGTTGGAATGTTGTCCAGATATCCCGTGCTTGCAAGTTTAACGAGTTTTAAGTTTGCGTCTGCGCTTGTACCGCCTATAACTATTGCCAAGTGGTATGGAGGGCATGCGGCTGTGCCAAGGCTTTTTATCTTTTCTTTCAAAAATTTTTCCAAGCCTGCAGGTGTGAGCAGAGCTTTGGTCATGGGCCAGTAGTAGGTTTTATTAGCCGAGCCACCGCCTTTGGCAACAAAGAGAAAGTCAAAGTGGTCGCCTTCTGCGGCGTAGAGATCTATTTGCGCAGGCAGGTTGTTGCCCGTGTTGGTTTCGTCGTACATATCCAGCGGAGCAATTTGGCTGTAGCGCAGGTTAAGTTTGTTGTAAGCGTTGTAAACGCCTTCGGAGATAGCTTCCGCATCATTGCAATCTGTCCAAATGCGCTGGCCTTTTTTCACAAAGATAGCCGCAGTGCCTGTATCTTGGCAAAATGGCAGGATTTTTTCATTTGCAACGCAGGAGTTTTGGAGCATTGTGAATGCGACAAGTTTGTCGTTTTGGCTGGCTTCGGGGTCATCTAAAATGGCCGCAACCTGTTTTGTGTGGGCAGGGCGAAGGCGAAAGCTAACTTCTGAATATGCCGCTTCCGTTAGCTTGACCAAAGCGTCTCGGCTAACCTTCAAAATCTTTTTGCCGTCAAACTCGGCAGTGGAAATTCCAACCTCGCCAGCCTT
>WQSZ01000151.1 GCA_009787645.1 Candidatus Fibrimonadales bacterium
AAAAACGCTTGCTTGAAAACATCCGTTTTGAAAACTATAATATTTACGAAATAAACGAAAAAGATAAAAGCTTTGATTTTGTGCTTGCCCCGCAGGTTTTGTAATTATTTAATGGGCGTATTAGGCTTTTGTTTGCGGTTCCTGAATGGGGCTGCCTCACTGGCAGCACTTCTGGAGTAAGCATTTCCAAGTTGGAACGGAGTGCCTTTTGGAAATTTCTATCTTCGTCAAGGTTCAAAGGAGAAGAACAATGGATTATTATGTTATTGATGTATTTGCGGAGAAATTATTTAAAGGAAATCCTGCCGGTGTTTGTCTGCTTGAACAATGGATAGATGACGAAAAACTTCAAAACATCGCTTCTGAAAACAACTTGTCGGAAACAGCGTTTTTAGTAAAGCGAGATGGCTATTATGACCTTAGATGGTTTACTCCTGCTGTTGAAATTGATTTATGCGGACACGCTACCATAGCAAGTGCTTTTGTTTTGCTTAAATTTTATGAAACTAACATAGACGAAATAAAATTCAAAACGATGAGCGGAATAATGAAAGTGACTAAAAAAAGCGATATATTTTATTTGGATTTTCCCGCAAGAAAAGCTCATAAAACTGTTGATTATAAAACATTTGATGAATCTTTTTCGTGCAATAACAATGGCATATATAAGGCTGTTGACTTTTTAGTAGTTTTCGACAATGAAACTCAAATAAGGAATATTAAAATAAATTTTTCCGCATTAAAGAAAATAAAAGAAGAGGCTAAAATGGAAAGCGATAGTTTTGGCATTATTATCACAGCAAAAGGCGATAACTGCGATTTTGTATCAAGATTTTTCGCCCCCAATGCTGGAATAGATGAAGATCCCGTTACGGGAAGAGCACATTGCACGTTAATACCATATTGGGCTGAGAGACTTGGAAAAATAAAAATGAAGGCATTGCAGTTATCAAAAAGAGGTGGAGAAATCGACTGTGAACATTTAGGAGAACGAGTGCTTATTGGCGGAAAAGCTGTTTTATACTTAAAGGGCAATATTTTTCTTTGAGAAAATTTCTAGCTTCCCTATAACAGAAAAATTTCTAAAGTCAATGAAAGATTATTGGTTTTAAAAATCAGGAAATTATAAAATGATTCAACCTAAACCTACAAAAGAACAAGAAGAAACTTTAAAGGAAATCTTAGAAGACGAATGCTTGGCATGGGATTTTGAAGAAGAGTCTTTAACGGAAAAAATATAAGATTTTTCAGCAAACTTTCCAAATACGCCGAATTTCTTTTAACCCATCATCTTTAACTTCATCAACAGCATCTAAGATATTCTGAGTTTCATTTTCCAAACCTACTTTACCAAGAGCCTCCTTAATTATCATAGGATCTAATGATTTTAATGCCTTTGCAATTTTTTTCTCATCCACAAGAGGTCTTTTCTTGGAGTAATAGCCGCTCTTAAATTTTTCATCCATTCTCTTTTTTAATTCTTCAAGAGTTATATATTCACCCCTATTAATTTGCTCTATACTTATAGCTAAATGTCGATCTATTTCTATTTCATATAGTGCATCCAAAAGAATTTCAGCTTTGTCTTGAAATCCAGCTTTTTCCATAGCCTTTTTGATTATCGGCTCAATTATCATTGTTTCTGTTACCATATAGACCTCTTTCTTCTCCGTTTATCAATCAAAAAGACTATCGTCGTAACCGTTGTTTCGCTTGATGCGAAGCTCAGAATCTTCGTAGGATATAGCGGCCTCGCCTATAATCTGATCCAAGTCATCTCCATGAGATATAAAACCACTTTCATAAATTATAAACCCTTTTTCTAAAAAATCAAGAGCCTTGGAGTGGTATTTTTCTTTACGAGCCTCTTCTTCAGTGCGGCGAATTGTCTTAAGATATTCTTCTTTGGTAGAGATTGAATGCCCATCATCGTTAAGAAATTCATAGATACGCTTCCCAATGCCATTAGGCGTTAATTCTTTAATTGGATAAGGCGACACATTCGGCGTAAATCCAAATACTTTTTCCAGCTTATCACGCAGGGCATCGCCACTTAAAGTGCTTGCCAGAATGAAGGAACCAGATGGCGAATTGCTAACAAAACCAGTACGAATTTTCATAGCGATAAAATAGAAATTTAAATTGCATACATAGGGCAATGGCGATTACAGGCAAGCAGTTTTTTTCGCCACTTTGAAGCATTCCAATATCCAAGAAAATCATTGCATTCTAAAACATTGTATGCCAATTCGGGAACTTCCAAGAATGAGCAAGGATAAATAACACCGTCAACATTTGCGTATGCTGAAAAAAGCCCAGACTCGCAAGGTTCCGCAAAAACAGACAAATGCTTGTATTCGGGGTTTATGTCAAGGAACTGCTCAAAACGTTTTGCCGAGCAGGAGTCAAAGCCGAAAGAAGTTTTAGAATCCAGTAACTTTTTGCATAATTCGTTAAAATCATTTTCGTTTACTCTATGAAAATTTCCTTTTGCTGCTCGTCCGCATTGCTTAATGGAAAGCAGAACAATGGCATTCAGTCCAGACAAACGGGAATCTATTTTGGCTAATTCTATCAATTCGTAAAGAGTAGAGAGAGTTTCTTGCGCTAAAACAAAATGGCAATTGGTTTGCTTCAGTCCATATTGTGTCAAATAAAAAACTGAATTTGCGAATATTTCTTTCCAGTCTTTCCAATGATGGTGAACGGAAACTGCGCAAGCACCAAAGTTTTCGGCAAGCCACTTGCCCGTTTCTTCTGTTATGTTAGCTACGGTGCCGTTGGGTATTATGTTATTGCTTCTCAGCCATTCACACATTTTCGGAAGCTCTGAATTTTCCTTTCCGGTCATTCCCAAGCCAAAAGCTACTTGGGTTAAAGTTCTATTTGGGTTAATTTTTTCAACGACAGATTTGAAAGTTTCAAAAGAAGTATTTTTTCCATAAGGCTTGTTGTCTTTGTAGCAATACGGGCAAAATCCAGCACAAATTTCCGTTATTTCAAAATCAAGAATTTCCGGGCCAAACGTAGAGAATTCAGGGTCATCTTTTTCTGTTGTGCCCCATCGTGCAAATGTGCCGTTTTTCAGATTAAAAGAATAGTTGTAATCTGGAGAACAAAAGTATTTCCAGTCGCCATTGTAACTTATTTTGAAATCTTGCCTCATAACGCCTCAATAGTTATAACCAAAAGTCGGCGAGTTAGACTTATGAAAACTATAAAAAATGATGTCATGACGATGTAAGGTAGAAAAATATTTCTATCTTCCATTACATGCCCGAACAGCAAAACATAGAGTACAAGCAAAGCTGGCACGATGACTATCTGAAATGGGTCTGCGGTTTCGCCAATGCTCAAGGCGGGCGAATCTATATTGGCAAAGATGATTCCGAGAATACGGTAGGTCTAAAAAACTATAAAGAATTAATGGATACAATCCCAAATAAAATAAAGAATCTTTTGGGAATCGCAGCCGAAGTAAATCTTTTGCAAGAGAGTGGCAAAAGCATAATTGAGATTATTGTCCTGCCTTACTCCGTCCCGATTTCTTTGCGTGGCAGATATTATTATCGCAGTGGAAGCGTAAAGCACGAGTTGACAGGGGCAGCCCTTAACGAATTTTTGCTTAAACGCTCTGGTCAAACTTGGGACGATGCGATCGAATTGAGAGCTACTTTCGCTGACATTGATGAAAATGCGTTTAATTCGTATTTGAAAATTTCAAAAGAAAAAGGTCGTTTGCCTGATATTGAAGGATTAACTACAAAAGAAATATTCGACAAACTGCGACTTATGGAAAAGGGACAGCTTAAACGAGCGGCAATTATCTTATTCGGCAAAGACCCAGGTCGTTTTTATCCAAGCACATTTGTAAAAATAGGTCGTTTTGCAAAAGATGATGCCGACTTGAGATTCCAAGAAGTAGAGGAAGGCTGCATAATTACTCTGCTGCAAAATGTATTGTCGCAGTTGAATCACAAATTTCTTGTTCGCCCAATAGAATTTGAAGGAATGTATCGCGTTGAAAAAGGTGAGTATCCAGTTCCAGC
>WQSZ01000152.1 GCA_009787645.1 Candidatus Fibrimonadales bacterium
GGCTTGTTGTCTTTTGCTCGCACCATGTACCAAACTTCGCCATGCTTCTTATCCACCATGTAATTAAACCAATACTTGTAAGTGTTGTTGAGATACTCAAGATAAGACGGATCGTTTAACGCCAAAATTGCGCACGCCTGGTCAAGCTCGGCAAGACACCACCACTCCTTGTCTTCATCCCTTTTTGCATCTGCATTGAAACGCTTTGCCCAAGAGCCGGTTTCTTCAATGTATGCGTTGCGCAAAATGGTATCTATTCTTTCTCTGGCAAAATTCACAAAAGAAATNTCGTTTGTTAGAATGCCAATCTGATATATAAGCCACATGGTTTTTACCGAATGCCCAAAATCGGTGTGNGCCGTTCCGAGCTGCTTTATATCNGAAGTNGTGCTTCTNCCCCAGAAAAAGCCATATCGTTCGCTGTAAAAACGTGTTATTAGAATNAAGACAATTTTTTTCAGCCACTCTTTCCACTCGCTCTGATATGGTTCNGGCAATGCCGGCACAAGCCAAATCATATATGCGGCAATCTGGTCAATCTGCGATACTATTTCAACAGGAATTTTAATTTGCCCTTTTTCTTTAGGGTGCCATGTGAAGAATCCTCTTCCATAAGAAAAGTAGTGCTTGAAAATATACTCTTTTGCCTGCATTATTTTAAACAATGCGTTCTCATCGTGTGTCAAATAATAATACATGCCAAGCCCCGTGATGCCATAGGCCAAATCCTGGCTTGTGCGCTGGGAACTTGCGTCTCCCCATTCTCCGGTTTCTCGGTTTTGCTTTGTGAACATACCGTTTTCATTATCAAAAGCATTCATCAACGCCTCTGCGCCCAATTTGCAAAGTTTGAGATACTCTTGTTTGCCGGTCATGTTAAAAGCTATTCCATAAGCAAAAGTCTGGCGTGAGTGCGCCCTTACATAATTGTGTTTCAAATCAATCAAGCCTGCTGCGTCTGCATCTGCCAGTGCGGCTTTTATTTCTTTAGGATATTCAGCGGGATTATCCGGTATAAATTCTCCGGTATTGCTTCTGTATGTGGGGAACAAACCTTTGTCTAAATTGCATGCGTCTTTTTTTATCCAAAACTTCATCAAATCTTCTTCAAGATGCTTGAGCCACACCTCCGGTCCCGGATGGCTTTTAACCAGTTCTTCTATAGAATATCTCTCTCTACGCCTCTTCTTCATGTGGGGGGCCTCCTCCTTTTTATGGTAATTTAGTAAAACCCCTTATACAAATTCAGCTTCCTGTCCCTTTTAACCGGAAACACCTCTCTGTACTCATCCACGCTTGCAATATTCAGCTCAAAAATGTCCACTTCCGGCGATACTTCTCGCCCCTCAACCTTAATACCCTTAGGGCCAAACACAGCGCTTGATTTTGGATACTTAATGCTATTACCGTCAACTCCTGTTCTGTTTACTCCTATAAAGAAAACCTGATTCTCAATAGCTCGTGCTTGCAAAAATGTATTCCAATGCGTAATTCTGCTGCTCGGCCAGTTGGCAATGTTTATTATTATCTTGTTGTGCGCAGACAAAGGCTGAAACATTTCTGGAAATCTCAAGTCATAGCAAACGCTCATGCCCACAGGCACATCGCAAATATTCGCAGACACAAGCTCTTCTCCGCTAAAATAATGCTCATTTTCCTTGGCGTGCGAAAATGGATGTATTTTAGCATAATTGGCGATTAATTCACCCTTTGGGGAGAGGGTGACTAAATTATTTGTAGCTTTGCCATCTTTTTTAAGTGCAAGGCCAAATGAAACATAAACACCGTATTTCAAAGCGCACTCCGCAAAGAAATTTATAGACGGAGAGTTGTCCGGTTCCTCTGCGCATTTTTGAGTATTCGTGCTAAACCCTGTAAGCGTCATTTCCGGGAATATAACCCAGTTTACCTGTTCGGGTGCGGCTAATTGAAAAAGCTCCGAAGCCTTCAATTTGCTTTCTTCTTTGCTTTCCCAAACAGAGTTAAAGGAAATGAGTGCTATGCGCATGAAGGAAAGGTAGAAAACAAGAATTTTTCTACATTACTCTTATGCCAGTAAATTTTCCTTCAAAAAAAGATAACCTTGTAATAGAAGTTGTCTCTCCACTAATCGAAGGCGGCAAGTATGCCGTTCATAGAGAACCCGGTGATTATGTAAATGTTTATGCGGATATTTTCAGGCATAGCCATGAAAAATATGATGCTGCCATTGAATTTAAGCACTCTTCGCAGAAAAAATGGGAACGTGCTCATATGAAACATGTGGAAAATGACTTGTGGGAAGGTGCATTTCCGGTGAAAAAAATCGGTTTTTACCAGTATAAAATTGTGGCATGGACGGTTTCTCCAAAAGATGTGCCAACCGAAAGCGAAATTTTTGAAGCCAGAGTTGACCCTGTGTATGCAAGGCAAGGAACTTGGTATGAAATGTGGCCCAAAAGCCAGGGCAAAAATCCGAACAAGTCCGCAACATGGGCAGATTGCATAAATCGCCTGGATTACATCGCTTCGCTCGGGTTTGACACTGTTTATCTTGTGCCATTCCACCCGATAGGCGAAACCAACCGCAAAGGCGCAAACAATGCGCTCAAAGCAAAACCCGGAGAACCCGGCTGCCCCTACGCCGTGGGCAACAAGCACGGCGGTCATTTTGCTGTGGATCCCGAGCTCGGCTCAATGGAAGATTTTGAGGAATTTACCAGAGCTTGCAAAGAACGCAGCTTAAAACTTGTAATGGACGTGGCTCTGAACTGCAGCCCAGATCATCCTTATGTAAAGCAACATCCCGAATGGTTCTTCCACGAACCGGACGGCTCAATAAAATTTGCTGAAAATCCGCCAAAAAAATACGAAGACATTTATCCCTTTGATTACTACAACGAAAACTACAAGGAACTGTGGGAAGAGATAAGAAAGATAATTCTGTTTTGGGCAGACAAAGGCATTGAGATTTTCCGCATAGACAATCCGCACACAAAGCCGTTTCCGTTTTGGGAGTGGCTCATTCGCTCAATAAAAGAAGAGCGCCCTGAGCTTGTGTTGCTGGCAGAGGCATTTACTCGCCCCAAAATGATGAAGCGTTTGGGTAAAATAGGCTTTGACCAGAGCTATACTTATTTTGCATGGCGTACGGAAAAGTGGGAAATGGAGGAGTATTTCAGGGAATTGACTTCAAAGCCTGTTAGCGAATATATGCGTGGAATTTTGTTCCCAACAACTCCGGATATTTTTCCGGACTACTTCGCAAGCCAAGGGCCGGCAATTTTCAAATTGCGTTATTTTTTAGCGGCAACTCTCTCCAGCTTAACCGGAATGTACAACGGTTATGAGCTTTGCGAAAACGAAAAGAACCCTGCAAAAGAGGAGCTTTACAACAGCGAAAAATATCAGTACAAGGTGCATAACTGGAATTGCCCGGTAAATATAAAGGAGTTTTTGCGCAAGGTGAACTTCGCTCGCAAGCAGCAGAGCGCACTTTTGGAATACGATAATTTGCGTTTCCATCATGCGGAAAATAACAACATAATGGTTTACAGCAAGCGTGACTGGAAAAACGGAAACACAGTGCTTTGCATTGCTAATCTGGATGTCAAAAAAACGCAGGATTCCTTTGTGTATTTAAACCTGCCGGAGCTTGGTCTTTCCGACGGTCAAGGCTACGCAGTCAGAGATTTGCTCTCCAACAAAAGCTTTTTGTGGAGCGGTTCAAAGAACTACGTTGAGATTAACCCGGAAGATGAGCCTTGCCATCTGTTTGTTGTGGAGAATGGGCTAGGGTAATCGCTATTTGAATATCTTTGCCTTCGATGTTTGCATCAACCCATTCGCCGGTTCCCTCGTTTGACAACGATATAGCCTGCGTTTCTTCCAAAATATAGGTTTTGTATTTTTCAGCGGCGGTTTGCAAGTCTGCTTCGCAACGCAACGCAATCTCTATCTTGTCAGTGATTTGCAAATCCATATCCTTGCGGCGATTTTGAATTCTGTTCACCAATTCCCTCGCCATGCAGCTTTGCCGCAGTTCCGGCGTGATTTTCAAATCCAA
>WQSZ01000153.1 GCA_009787645.1 Candidatus Fibrimonadales bacterium
TCAATAAGACTAATATGCGACCTAATAACGATTTAGGATTTTTGTCGTATCTCGCTCTAATTGAGCAATTTTCGCAATTATGTTTTTTTGTACCCATTATATGTAATGTAGAAAATTTTTCTACATTACATCGCCATGACATCATTTTTTATAGTATTTATAGGCGGCGGCTTAGGTTCGGTTTGCCGTTATGCAGTTGGCTTGCTTGCAAAGATGTTATTTGGCGGAATTTTTCCGATTGGAACTTTGTTTGTGAATTTGCTTGGATGTTTTGTTATAGGTTATTTAAGCAGTCGTTTTGAGAGGCTATTCGCAACGCCGGAAATGCGTAATCTGTGCTTTACGGGATTTATAGGAGGCTTCACAACATTTTCTGCTTTTGGTCTTGAAACTATGAATTTATACAGAAACGGTTCCAGCGGTGCTGCAATTTTGAATGTGGCATTAAGCGTTGTTCTTGGAATTGCATTGGCTTTTGCNGGATTTTATTTAGGGAAGAGGTGATTTTGACTCTGCAATTTATAATATTTGATATACTGCCAAGCCTGTTTGCTATTGTGATAGCTATNATTATCGTTGTGTTTGGCAACANAAATGTNCCNTCAATACGAAGGTTATTTCTGAAAAAAGGCTCTTTTACNGACCCACGGGATGGGCAAGTGTATAAGANCGTTAAAATAGGCAATCAAATATGGATGGCGGAAAATTTGAACTACAATGCTGATGATTCAGTACAACGCTTTTCGCATCACATATACCGGACTCAAATCGATGGACTATGCGGCAAACTTTACAGCTGGGAAACGGCAAAAGCTGCTTGCCCCGAGGGNTGGCACTTGCCCAGCGATGAAGAGTGGCAGACGCTTATTGATTTTGCAGGCGGCAAAGATGTTGCCGGAAAAGGGCTTAAGAGTACAAAAGTAGGGAGTGCGTTGAGGCATAAACTTATAATTGGATGGAGAGGCACAGACGCGTTCGGCTTTTCGGCTCTACCAGCAGGTGTTGGCTATTGTCAGGAACGTATAAGTGTCGATGCCAATGCAGAGTGGTGGAATGCCACAAAATACAGCAACTACAGCAGCGAGTTCAAGAGCATTTTGCGTGGTTTGCATGGAACTGCTGCCGCAAATTGGTGGAGCGCAACAAAATACACCTACTATAGCGTTGATCCCTACTCAAAGAAAATATATCACGTCCCCAGTTACAATAACAGAGACAGCTACAACGGCGGCTTCTTACTTTCCGTCCGCTGCGTTAAGGATTGAAAAAGCTCTCTCTTGGCGGATCAGTTTCTATGCCAACGCCATAAGCGACCCAATAACGATTTAGGATTTTTGTCGTATCTCGCTCTAATTGAGCAATTTTCGCAATTATGTTTTTTTGTGCTCATTATGTTTAATGTAGAAAAAATACCGACCGCAAAACCGAGCCATGCATCAATATGCCGTTTCCGCCCTGAATTCGCTGTTTTTCGGGATTTTCCAAGCTCTAGGCCGCAAGCTCAGGATTTTTTTCACGACACTTGCACGACACATGATGCCACTGCTTTTTGGCAAATCCAGCCATAATTATAGAAAAATATTGCCTGTCGGAGAGGAATTCAAAACCCTCTTCCGAAGACGTTTTTTGAGCTTTATGTTCACCGCCGCTTCTCATTCGGGACTAGTGCTTTAAACTCTCGGGCACATATTTGAGCGCATGGGACTTATTTTTAATGGTTATGCAGCAGATTTTTTTGGATTTCAGCCTGTCGTATGGCGCACAGCAATGTTTTTTGACGAATTAGCAAACAGCGTCAATCTCTGTCTGGTTGGACTTTCTGTTCATAATTTTCCTCCTCACTTCATTGAAGCGATTGTTAAGGGTTTATTTGTTTCTTCTTCCTCAAGCAACTCAATCCTCTGGCTGCTTAAGCTGAAGTGTTTGTGGATGCGAATATGACTGCTTCCTAATGTCGCTGGGTGCGTTCCGGCATCGAAACGACCTAGCTCTTTCAGATAGCTGAATTGCGTTTTGCCCATCTTAATCAGACGGCGGTACTCCTCTGATTTGATGTACAAGCTTTCAGTATTCACTGCTGCCAAAAGCTGATCTATGTCGCGCGATGTAGCGGGCCTGCCCCCTATTAAATTTTCTATCATATAAGATCGCCTATGCTGATTGTGAATTCAATGCTGCGTCCTCTGCTCGCTCTGACAGAGGAATCGTTTCCTGCAGTGCTTTCTTTTTTCGGTATCCAACTTTCCTGCCCCTTTTGTTGGGAATGACTTTATCCACCCTGAACCATTCAATTTTTCCGCTCTGGACGTTGAAGTACTTGTGGATTAAAAGGCGCTTCTTTCCCAATGTTGACGGATGCATGCCAGCGTCAAGCTTGCCTGCCTTCCTCAGGTAATGGAGCTACGTTCTGCCTATGCCGATAATGCGCCGATACTCTTCCGGCTTCACATAGAAATCTTCCGTGCTCACTATCGTTAGCAGCTTCTCTATGTCTCGCAATGTTGCTGAGTTGTCTGTGGCTGTCATATGTGCTCCTATAATTTTAAAGGTTTGCATTGCCTGACATTGTTGGTTAGCATATTCTCATATTTCGTCTTCGGACAATAGTTGCCCACTCATCCTTTTTGAGGAATTCTGGAAAAGCCTTATCTTTTGTCTGACTATATGTATATGAACCTGTCATACGCTTTATTTTTGTGTCAATTGCTCTTGCGTCCCTATTTTCCGCCATTTAGGAGCAATATTCCATATATGGGGACTAGGAAATCGGCATCTCAAAAATATTTTTCTGATATGCAATTCGACTTAGTATAAATATAGTAAAAAAATCCGGCTTGGCAAGAGAAATTCATAGAAAAAAAGAAATTGCATTTTTTTCTGCTATGACATGGCAAATTGCCAGCAATGCGATTGTTTCAATGGCGGTTGTCATATGTTCATTCAAGCTGCAAAGCCATGCGAACGGATAGAAACATCTATCTTAAAGATTTAAAAAAAGGAGCAGCATATGGAAAACCAACGCATAAGCCTGTTTATCGGGCATTGCATGTATCAGAAAGGTCTTAATAGCAAAACCGTCAAGGCTTACGGTATTGATTTGCGACAATACTTTGCCTTCTCGGACGGGAAAATTGAAAAGGAAACTCTGACATGCTTTATAGAGCATCTTCACAAATCGTACAAACCAAAAACGGTGAAACGGAAAATAGCCACTCTGAAGGCATTCGTCAGTTACCTTTACTTTGAAGAGGTTATCGAACATAATCCCTTCTCGAAAATAAAGACTGCGTTCAAGCAGCCACTAATTCTGCCCAAAATCATTCCATTCAATGACATAAATGAAATGCTGAAGTGTGTCTATGCCCAATTCTGCCGCGCGGACAGCAAATACCGGCAAAAAACGGTTATGCGGGACATAGCCATTATGGAGCTTCTTTTTGCGACAGGAGCCAGGGTGTCGGAGATATGCTCGCTCAAAGCTGAATGCATTAACGTAAGTGACGGGTATATAAAAATTTACGGCAAGGGATCAAAGGAAAGGGTTATTCAAATTGAAAACAAAGATGTAATCAAGGCTCTTTTGAATTATGAAAAAGCATTTTCAAGCTCAATTGCCTCTACGGGCTATTTTTTTATAAACAGGCTTGACAGCAGAATCTCGGAGCAGTCCGTGCGGTTTATGGTGAGAAAATATGCTAAGATGGCGAGCTGCAATAAGAATGTTACGCCTCACATGTTCCGCCACTCTTTCGCAACGCTGCTGCTTGAAGAAGATGTAGATATACGATACATACAGAGGCTGCTCGGGCACAGTTCGATTACGACTACCCAGATATACACCCATGTGTCGACCGCCAAGCAGAAAGAAATTCTGGCGACGAAGCATCCGAGAAATAAAATCGTGATAGCTTCCTGACATTGCGTTGCGAAACAGGAATCATGCAATATCAACTGCTTATGCTGCATTAGGCGGAGGATTGGTATTTACTGATTTGCTTCGATGGATAGAATGAATAAAGGATAACCGTAGATTATATG
>WQSZ01000154.1 GCA_009787645.1 Candidatus Fibrimonadales bacterium
GCCGTAGAGGAGAAAAAATTGTTCTGGGAATTTGCAGGCAAAAAAACTGTTTTGTGGTTCAGCCACCGAGATTGCTTGTAATATATTCGAATGCGTCGTTTACATCATCTGAAAAATGGATAAAATCCATATCTTCTTTGTCTATCAGACCATCGTCAATAAACCTTTGCCAATTCACAATATCGTGCCAAAATTCCGTGCCAAATATAACCAATGGAACTTTGTCCGTCTTTTTATTCTGAAGCATGGTTAAAGCTTCAAACAACTCGTCAAAAGTTCCCCAGCCTCCCGGGAAAATGACTATTGCAGAAGACTTTGCCAAAAACCAGAATTTGCGCAAAAAGAAATAGTGAAACTGAATATCCAAATGATCATCCACATAAGCGTTTGTGCTTTGCTCAAAGGGCAGCTCTATGCAAAATGCCAGGGAATTCGCGCTGGCCTCCTTTGCGCCCTTATTGCCGGCTTCCATAATGCCNGGGCCGCCGCCTGTGCATATCGCATATTTTTCAGTACGCTGATTGCTCCACTCGCCTAATTTCAAAGCCAGCTCGTTGGCAGCCTGGTAGTATTTGTTTTGCGGATTGGTTCTGGCAGAACCGAAAATTACAATGGTTTTGCCTATCTGATTGTCTTCAAGAATAGCTTTTGAAGCTAAAAATTCAGACATAATGCGAATAGATCTTCCGTGTTCACTGTTAATGAAATCTTTATCGTGATATGCTAACATATTACTCCATCTTGGCAAATTTATCTCGGATTGCAATAGCTTCTTTGCTTATGCAGTCGGCATTTGCGCCTTCTTCTTGCATCACCATACCGGCTATGCTCACAGCGGCCTCGGCTTCTTCGTAGCAAACCTGCGAAACGCCGATTGTTTCCAGCATCGCACGCTCCGTGATGTATCTGGCTCTGGAATATATTTTCATTTTGCCGTTCATCTCGCGAGCCGTGCCTACTATGGGAATTCGCGAACCTAAATCCGGAGGGGTAATTATTAAATAGCTTGCCTCTTCTATACCGGCAGCTTTGAGAATATCCTCTTTGGAGGCATCTCCAAAAACAGCTTCCATTCCGTTCTCATGCAAAAGCGTGATGGTGTCCACATTCATGTCTATTATAACAGGATGAATCTCATACTGCTGGAATATTTTAGTGACGGTTTTGCCAACAGGTCCATAGCCTACCACAATGGCTCTTCTCTGCTCGGCAATTTTAATGCATTTTGTTGGACCTAATTTTTTTGCTCGCTGTGCAGCTCGCCTGTTCAACATAAGCCACAGTTTGGGATATTTTAGAAGAAAGTTTTCCAGCACGGGCACAAGCCTGAACCACAGAGGATTAAGAGCCAAAGAGACTATGGCTGCGGCTATAAGCGTACTGTATTTTTCGTCTGTTATCAATTTCACATTGTCCAGCTTATTCGCTTCTCCGGCCAGAATAAAGGAAAATTCGCCTATTTGAGAAAGAGCTATTGCAACGGTGAAAGCTGTGAGCGTTGAATATCCAAGGCCAATTACAACTACAAGGGCAGCAAGAGGCTTTGCGATAATTATAATGCCCATCAACATAACGAAAAGCTGGGTGTTTTCGAGCAGTGCATTTGGGTCGAACAGCATTCCGACTGCCACAAAAAACAGCACGGAAAATGCATCTTTCATGGGCATGGCATCTGCTGCCGCCTGTTCGCTTAGCTTTGACTGCCCAACAACCATGCCGGCAAAGAATGCGCCAAGCGCAAATGATGCGCCAAAGTAATAAGCTCCGGTTGCAATGAGCAAAGCCACAGCCAAAACAGCCAGAGTGAAGAGTTCGCGAGAGCGGGTGCGTGCTATTTGCGTGAGCATCCAAGGGATTACTTTTTTGCCTCCGGCCAAGATTACCACTGCCACCAAACCCATTTTCCCTATGGCAACGAAAAGCGAAGTGAGAATTTCAACTGTTCCCGTGCTTCCCCCTTGCGCAACATCGCGAAGCGCCGGAAGCAGCACCAATATAAGCACCGAAAGAATATCTTCCACAACAAGCCAGCCTATGGCTATATGACCCTGAGAAGTGTTGAGCACGTTGTTATCCGAAAGAACACGGACAAGCACAACTGTGCTGGCCACGGAAATGGACATGCCCATGATAAGCCCCGAAAGCAGGGGAAATCCAAGCAAATGCAAAAAGAATGTTGACAGAACCGTGGCGGTTGCGCTTTGAACTATGGCTCCAGGCAAGGAAACCCGTTTGACGGCGAGCAAATCTTTTAGGGTAAAATGCAAGCCTACCCCGAACAGCAGCAATATAACGCCAACCTCGGAAAGCTGCGTGGCAAGGTTTTTGTCTATGTTAATGCCTAATTTGGAAAGCTGCGGAGCCAGAAACGTGTGGGGACTTACCACCACGCCGGCGAGCAAATACCCCAAAATAGGGGAAAGATGCAAGCGTTGGGTTACGTATCCAAAGACAAGCGCAATAGTAAAACCCAAAGCTAACAATATAATTAAATCGTAGCTATGTTCCATAGTTACTTGAATATAGAAAATCTTATCTGCTCGTTGTAATCTTTTCGGGCTTCCGAGAATTTCACTCCGGCGAAGGTTTCATTTTGCAGAATTTTTTCTTGACCGCTAGCTATTTCCAGTATTACGGGGGCTCCAGGCTTTAAATAATTTGCGCATGAATTCAGGAGTTTGCGTATAAGTTCCAGGCCGTCTGCGCCGCCAAAGAGCGCTATGCGAGGGTCGCCGCCGAGCACTTCGGGTTGCAGCGTGGGGGCATCCGAGAGCGGGATATAGGGCAGATTTGCGAGTATGGCATCAAATTTAGCACCGCTTGGCACGGCAGAGCAGGTCGCTGTGGGCAAGCGCAACCTTTTTTTTCAACTTATGCAAAGCGACATTTTCCCTGGCCAGTTCCAGAGCCTCCTCGGAAATATCGCAAGCCCAGACCTCAGCGTTCAATTCCAAAGCGGCAGCGATAGCCAAAGCTCCGGTACCTGTGCCTATATCGGCGATAAGTTGAGAGTTGAGAGTTGAGAGTTGAGAGTTTTTAAGAATATCGATTATCAGTTCGGTTTCCTGCCTTGGGATCAAAGCTCTTTTATCGCATTTCAGTTCGTGGCCCCTAAAGCTTACGCTTCCAGAATGTGTTGCAAAGGCTCCCTTTTTGCGCGTCTTGCTATCAGCGGACGCAGAGGGGCAAGCTCATTTTCGGAAAGCGGCTGGTCAAATTTCAGGAACAGGTCCATTCGCTTTAGGCCAAGCCCGTGCGCAAGCAATAACTGCGAATCCAGTTTTGCATTTGGGACGCCGTTTTTTTGCAAAAAGTCGGCAGTTTTGTTCAGGATGGAGAGAATGGTTTGCAAGGTTAGGAATATAGCAAATGCTCAAGCAATATTTTCAACCCTAACAGAACAAGGACAGCTCCGCCCAAAAATTCTGCTTTGGATTTGAATTTCATTCCGAATATATTTCCGATTTTCACTCCGGCAATTGATATGCAGAATGTTGCAATGCCTATTATTGAAATTGCCGCAAAAATATTTATGCTGAAAAATGCGAAAGTTACTCCAACAGCCAGAGCGTCTATACTGGTAGCTATTGCCAGCAACAGCATATTCATAAACAGGAATTGATTTTTGTCGGTATCTTCTTCGTTTTTTTCAAAGCTCTCTTTTATCATATTCCCGCCTATAAATCCGAGAAGCACAAACGCTATCCAGTGGTCAAAAGTTTGAATTTTGCTCGCAAACAGAGTTCCTGTAAAATATCCGATAAGCGGCATAAGCATTTGAAAAAATCCGAAATAAATTCCTGGAAGCATAAACTCTTTCAACCTCGGCTTTTTGACCGACAACCCCAAGGTTATTGAAACCGCAAACGCATCCATTGACAAGCCTACGGCGATTAAAGAAATTTCGGAATAATTCATGATTTTACCTCTTTTTGCCAAAACCTACGCAGTCTTCGTCTTTCATTTCGCGGTTATTGCGATAGCATTGCCATCTCCATTTTCCATCTGCAAGCTTGAACTTAGACCATCCGTCATA
>WQSZ01000155.1 GCA_009787645.1 Candidatus Fibrimonadales bacterium
GGGCGAAAAGCGTAGGCTTCAACCTTTTTTATGGAAGCTTTGCGGCCTATTTCCATGTGTTTTTCATCTGTTACCCTTCCTTCAACCTGTTTTCTCATAGCTGCACGCACCTGCTCCTCAAAATTAACCTCAACACGGTTATATCCGGGCGTTTGGGCATTAGCTATGTTCTGAGCAATGGCGCGCCCACGCATTGCGCTGGCATCCAGGCTTTTATAAACCAACATGCGGGTATTTGTTTTGAATAACCTGTCACGGGTAGCGGTGGAAATAAGATTATCTGCCATACCGTTGGTAATGCAAAAACCGTGCCAAAAGAAATTTTCTAATTTTCCCCTAGTGCCAATCCTCTCAGTTTCCCACCTTAAAGCAGGCTATGGCAAAAAAATAGTCTTGCATGATATTTCCTTTTCCATGAACAAAGGGGAAATTCGAGCTATTTTGGGGACTTCGGGTTGCGGAAAGTCCACACTTTTGAATAATATTCTGGGTTTGGAAAAGGCAATTGGCGGCGATATAGAAATTCTGGGGACAAAATTGAAAGCGGGCAAGGAACAGTTGCCCATTTCGGTTCAAAAACGCATGGGGGTTCTCTTTCAAAACGGTGCTTTGCTCAGTTCGTTGACCGTTTTTCAAAATGTTGCTTTGCCAATTCGCCTGCACAAACCGGATACTCCCGAATATGAGATTAAGGACATGGTTGCCAGCCGCTTGGAAAAGGTTAATATGCTGCACGCCATAGACAAGTTACCCAGCGAATTGAGCGGCGGAATGAAAAAAAGAGCGGCGCTTGCCAGAGCCATAGCTCTTGACCCGGAACTACTTTTTTGCGACGAACCAAGTGCCGGCCTAGACCCGGTGACCAGCCGTTCTCTGGATGATCTTTTGCTTTTTTTGAGAGAAACGCTGAAACTCTCGGTTTTGATAGTTACACACGAGCTGGATTCCATAAAAACAATCGCAGATAAAATTTTATTTTTGAAAACCGGAGACGTGCTCTTGGATTGCGATTTGAAGGATGGGCTGGAAAGTGAAATTGCTGAAGTACAGAATTTTTTTAAAAGAAAGGGGCTGGAATAGAATCTACTGTGCCGGAGCCACCTTTTTTAACATTCAATTGAAATTCAATACGTCTGATTAACTCCGCATCGGAAAAAGGTTTGCGCACATAATCTACCGCACCAAGCTTAATACTGTCAAGCACGCTATCTTTGTCGTCTCTTGCCGTTAAGAAAATAACCGGTATATCAGCATAACGTTCGTCCGCTTTTAATTTTTTAATGGCAGTAAAACCATTCGTATCTGGCATCTCAATGTCTAATAATATTAAATTCGGCTTGATGTTTTCAAGGACTTCAAAAAGCCTGGGAACAGATTGCGCAGGATAAATATCATAATGCGTTTTTAGCCTGCTTTTTACCGATAGCAGATTGTAATTTACATCATCAACATAAATAATCTTGGGAAGCTCCACTTTCTTTTTTGAAGGGTCTTGATTAAATAGACTTTCTATACGCTCAACTAACTCCGCATCGGAGAAAGGCTTGCGCACATAATCGGCTGCGCCGAGTTTAATGCCATCATCCTCGCTTTCATTGTCGCCTCTGGCTGTTAAGAAAATAACCGGTATATCAGCATAACGCTCGTCTGTTTTTAGTTTTTTAATGGCATCATAACCATTGAGTCCCGGCATATTTATGTCTAACAATATCAAATCCGGCTTGAAGTTCTCAAGAATTTCAAAAAGCTTGAAAACGGATTGCGCAGGATAAATTTCATAACGATCTTTGAATCTGCTTTTCACAGACAATAGGCTGAAATTGACATCATCAACGTAAATAATTTTTCTTTGTGTGCTTTCCATATATGTTCTCCTAATCGTTTAATTTAGAAAGTTTTTGAACTATCTGCGTAAAATTTATCATATCGACATTCTCACGCAGCCAAATCGCAAGGTCATCATCTGCCGTGTATTTATACATCTCTATCTCTTCCATGGCCGCATCTGCCCCCTTCATATCGTAATCTTTGCAAGCAGTTAAAAGCTTAAGCAGCACTTCCGGGTCCGGCTTCTCCTTCTGAGGTTTGGGGTTTTCGGCATTTATGGACAAAACCACGCTTTCAATACCGGATATGAGTTTTCGGGCAGAGTCAATGAACTGCGCATTATAAGTTTTTATATAGCTTAAATCACCGGATTTTGCCGCCATCTCCAGCTTATAGGCGGCTTCTCCAACCTGCCCGGCAAAAACATCAAGACTTGCTCCTTTTATGCCATGGACGGTTATTCTGTAATCATTAAGCTTATCCTCATTCACAACCTCTATTGTGTTAAGCATGGAACCTATATTAGATACATACAAGCTCAGAACTTTTAAATACATGACTTCGTCATCGTTATATCGCCGGAGCCCTTCCGGTATATTCAATCCCGCAATATCCTTATTAAGCAAGTGTGAAGGCGGGCTTGGCAAATCATTTACAACCAAGTTCCGAGCTTCATCAGGATGCTTGTCTCGGACAAGCCTGTTCAATATGGAATCTAATTGGCGGATATCTATGGGTTTGGCTATGAAATCATCAAAGCCGTTATGCAAAAACATGTCTGCCTGGCCGGCTACCGCATTAGCTGTGAGCGCAACTATCGGGCTTGCATACCCCAAGTCTCGCAGACGTTTTGTGACCTCTATTCCGTCCATTTCCGGCATCATGTGATCCATAAATACAATATCGTACACTTTACCGCTTTTTATTTTATCAATAGCAACAATGCCGCTCATGGCGGTATCAATTTGCAACTTATAAAGCTTCATAAGGCCAACAGCCACATACAGATTTGTTTCCACATCATCAACAACCAAAACTTTTCCGTAAGGCATTAGTTCACGAGTTATCTGATTTATCTTTCCTTCTGCAATATAATTTATTCTAAACCGCCTCAGATTTTCCGCCACTTCTTTGCCAATCACTTCGCCATCCACGTTTTTTTGCGGCAACCGCACAACAAACAGCGAGCCTTTGCCGGATTCGCTTTCAACACTGATTTCGCCACCCATGAGTTTTATCAATCGTTTTGCAATCGGCAAGCCAAGCCCTGTACCCTCCACAGTCTTGCCTTTTTTGCGCTGAAAGCGAGCATACTCATCAAAGAGTTTGCTCAATTGTTCCTGTGTCATGCCATATCCGGTATCACGCACGCTAAGCACAAGGCAAGGCTCTTTGAACTCAACAGACAACGTAACCTTGCCGGTATCAGTATATTTGAACGCATTGGAGAGCAAATTGTTGAGTATCTGCTTAACGCGAAGTTCATCGCCTATCAGTTTTGCCGGAATATTATCATCAATCTCAATTTCAAATTTTATGGGCTTGTCTTCTATGCGCATCATGTTCAATTGCGCCGAGTCGTTTATCATGCTTGCAACTTTGTATTCTGCGGGCATTATATCCAATTTGCCGGCTTCTATTTTGGAAAAGTCCAGTATATCATTGATTATGCCTAGGAGCAAACTGCACGAACTGTATATTTTGCCAAGCCCATCTTCTATTTTTGCAGGAACATTCTCTTCTTGAATCAATATTTCCGTGATGGATAAAATCGCATTCATCGGTGTGCGTATTTCGTGGCTCATATTGGCCAGAAATGTGGATTTTGCACGATTAGCAGCCTCGGCTCTGGCGACTGCCTCTCGCAAATTCACCTTCCCAACACCACGATCTCTCATGAACACAATCACCACAAGCATCAACACGCACAAAAGAAGAAAAGATGCGCCGATTAACCACGGGCGCTGTGCCTGCGCAAGCTTGCCTTTGTAATCATAAGTTTTGAGAACCCATTGCTCGGAGATGCTTCCTATGTCTATTACCAAAAGCGCTTTGTTGAAAATGGATCTAAGAGTTGCATGGTCTTTGTTGAAACCGAAATAAGATTCCGCAGTTTTGTCGAACACAAGGTTTGCCTTATAACCCGGAAATTCATGATGGTTTGTTATGGCAAGAAGTCTGCGCTG
>WQSZ01000156.1 GCA_009787645.1 Candidatus Fibrimonadales bacterium
CCCCCCCCCCCCCCCCTATGGGACGGGTGAAATTATTGCGAATAAAAAAGGACAAATTTTCATTTGTCCCCTCTTTTTTACATTTTTTGAAAAATAGACCGTAAGGCAGAAGCTCTCGCCACTCTCTTTTATAATAATATTTGGGGTCCTCAAAATCAATAATTGTACGCATTATGATATAAATATAGCTTTTTTTTCGCCTCCCGTCAACAATATTTTAAAAAAAAATCTACTATTTTTATACACTATTCCAAGTTGGAATAGTCAAAATGCGCTTTTTTAGCTTACAGCTAACCACAAACGTCATCTTAATGTCATTTTTTGGCGATTTTCATTTTTTTATGCATTTTTTTGAAAAAAAATCCTGCGAACTCCGTCTAAGTATTAGGACAAAAATAGGAGGCTTAATATAATTTGGAACGCATTTAGTTGTAACAGACAACAAAGGGAAAGTTATAGAGCAGGGTGGAAATAATTTACTTACACAATACGGAATTGACTTAAGAACAATTCAATTTGACTCAAGCTTCAAAGTAACCCATAACAGAAAAGGGAGTGCCGTTTCCGACACTCCCAAGAGTTCTTTACAACCGGCTAACACGGTCACCATTTCTAACTCGGATGGTGGTAACACATCTATGGCTCAATCAGAGAGTTTTCCTAACCATAGCAGCATAAATAATATACAAAATAATCTTGAGGCTTGAGTGCATGGAGCTTGGGATGGAGACTTGGCGAAATATGATTTACTATATTCCACACTATGTCAGACGGCATTGTTGTAACCGGCACTTTTACAGACGACTCATTTGCTATGGACGTCGCACAGTTTTTAGGTGTGCGTGGCGATATCGCAGATGAAGTCTCGCTCAAAACTTATGCTAACAGCGAGTTTTGCCCACGCTACATTTCAGATATCGAAGACCTTGAACGAGTAGGTCGCTACCTTGAAGGCAAAGTTGTGATTATATGCTCAGTCTCACTCTCCACAAGAAGCAGAAACGACTGCGCCATGCGCAACATGATCCTCGCTCGGGCAGCAAAAGACAACGGTGCAAAACAAGTGGTTCTGGTTGAACCCGATTTATTCTACTCCGCTCAAGACAGAGGCGCATACCGCTTTGGCGACATTGAAAAAGACAGAGACATTTCAGACCTGAAAAAATTCGACGGACAAGCATTCACTTCGCTGCTATATGCAAAACTGCTCAAAGAGTCGGGAGTGGACACCATTATAACCGTTCACAACCACTCCGTAAAAGTTGAAGTTCTGTTCAGAGATATTTTTGAAGGCAATTTCCACAACCTTGTTCCTGCGGAAATCTATGCGCATTACATTAAAACTTCAGACTTTGTGCAAACCGGCAAAAACGGCGACAATCTGGTGATAGTTTCCCCGGACAAAGGAGCCGCACCCTTTGGCTACAGAGTACGAGAAGCACTTGGGCTATGCGAATGCAAACGCATAATTCTGGACAAAAAACGCACAGGCGAACGTGAAGTCAGCGTAAACCTGAACCCTGCCAGCGAAGTTGATATAAGCTACCTGACCGGCAAAGACGTGATAATCTTGGACGATATGGTTCGCACAGGCTCAACCATAGTCGAAAGCTGCGAGTTCTTAAAAAACAAGGCTCATCCGCGCAGAGTCTGCTTTGGAGTAACGCATTTCTATTCCAGCCCGGAAGCTCGTGAAAAACTTAACAGCCCGTTCATAGACGAAATAATGACCACCAACACTCTCCCGGATATATTAAACAGGGATTGCCAAGGGCGCTTGCGCCGCAAAATGGTTGTGCTTAAACTCGGCCAATGGATAGCTCGCTATGTTCTTCGTATGTTTGATATGGATTACAGCGATTTGGGCAAGCAATTCTACATGGTTGACATGTCATCTAAAAACCCACGTTGGCCGCCACCCAGCTTTTTGAAATAAATCTTGAGCAACTTTTCCGCCGCTGCGAATGGGCTTTCCTTGCCTTCAAGGACTGCATTTTCCAAGAGCGGAAGTTCTTTTGCTATCTCAGGATTGTTGTAAAAGTCAGAAATTATGCTGTCTTGAATTCGGCTCTCCATCCAGTTTTTTTGCTGCTCCTTTCTGTGCTGCGCAAACCAGCCGTTTTGCTTTACGGCATTTTCAAAATCGCTTATCATCTGCCAAACTTCGGGCAAGCCCTCGTTTGTCATTGAAGAAGTCGCTATAACTTTTGGCGTCCAATTGTAAGAAGTTGCCGGGAACAGGTGAAGCGCACCCTGATATTCACTGCGTGCGCTCATCGCTTTTGCAACGTTTTCGCCATCGCATTTTGTTATTGCCATGCCATCGCACATTTCCATTATGCCACGTTTTATGCCTTGCAATTCATCGCCTGCGCCTGCCAGCATCAACAGCAAAAAGAAGTCTGCCATGCCATGCACTGCGGTTTCGCTTTGGCCAACGCCAACGGTTTCTATCAGGATTATTGAGTAGCCCGCCGCTTCGCAAAGAAGTATGGATTCCCTTGTTTTTTGCGCCACGCCGCCAAGCGATGCGCCTGAGGGCGATGGGCGTATAAAAGCATCGTGGTTTGCGGAGAGCATGTTCATTCTGGTTTTGTCGCCAAGTATGCTGCCTTTTGTGCGCTGGCTTGTGGGGTCTATGGCAAGCACGGCGATTTTCTTTTTATGCTCGTTTATAAGGTAAGAGCCAAAGGATTCTATGAATGAGCTTTTGCCGGCACCGGGGCTGCCTGTGATCCCTATGCGCAACGAGTTGCCGGAATGCGGCAGGCATTTTTGTATAAGTTCCTGAGCTTTGCTTTGATGTTCGGGAAGATTGCTCTCCACAAGGGTTATGCCTTGAGCAAGGGCTACCCTATTGCCATCAAGTATGCCTGTGAAAAGTTCGTCAACGCCGGCTTCTTTGCGACGTCGCTTTGCGGCGAGCACCGCTTCTATATTAGGATTGACAAGTTTTTTTTCTGCAACTCCTCTCGAAATAGAGAGTGCCTCAGAACCATCTCGCTCCGCAAACTCTCCATTCTCCATTCTCCACTCTCCGTTTATTTCTTAGCAGGTTTAATATCAAGCAGCTCCATTTCGTAAATGAGCAGTGAGTTGCCCGGTATTGTCGGAGGGCTGCCACGCTCCCCATAACCCAGGTTTGCCGGAATCCAGACTTTTACCTTTTGCCCTTTTTTCATCAGGCGCAGCATTTCAACCCAGCCTTTTATCAGTCTGTTTTCGCTCAAAGTAATGGTCATGGGCTGGTTGCGCTTTATTGAGCTATCGAATTCCGTGCCATCCAGCAATGAGCCTTTATAATGAACACGTACCGTGTCGCCGTCATGCGCCAATTGACCGGAACCTTCCGTTAGCACCGTATATTGCAAACCGCTTTCGGTTCTTGTGATGCCATCTCCCTCTTTGTTTTTCTGAAGGAACTCTGTTTGTTTAGCCATGTTTTCCACAGCTTTCACAGAATCTTTTGCCATGCGTTCTTTGCGCATCTCCGCCATAAGCTCTTGCCATGCAACGGCAGACAAGCTGTCGCTCATAAGCGGCGTTTTTGAGGTGTCACGGCGGTCTTTTATAGCTTGCAGTACCAAGTCTATGTCCAAATCAACATCTATGCGCTCCATTCGTTTGGCCAAATCTGCGCCAACGGCATAGCTGTATCGACCTTTTTGTGTTTCAATAGCAGCTTTATTTTTAGCTTCTTGTTTTTTCTCTGCGTTTTCAATGCAAGAGATGGAATTGATGCTCATAAGAGCTGCGATAAAAATGGATATTTTTTTCATGGGGTGTAATATAGTAAACGCTGATTAACTCCATCGCAAAAAATGTTCTCAATCAGCGTCCCCCTTAACCTGCGAAATTTTAACAATTTCACAGGTTGTCCCCCCGTTTTTTCCGCCCGGAGGGCTAACGGGGGGAACGCCGCATTACAGAACTGGACTT
>WQSZ01000157.1 GCA_009787645.1 Candidatus Fibrimonadales bacterium
ATTATTCCGTTTGCATCAACAAAACTGTATTTATCGCCGTCCTGCAATTTATAGGTATTTTCAACACCCATAATACCGTAATTTATGGAAAGCCATGCATTCTTTGCTACGGTGTAATCAATTCCTGCCATCCATTGATTTTGCACGGTTTTTACAATAGGAACTATTTTAAGAGGATCTACCCTTGTACCCAAAAGAGCTCCCGTAGGAACTTGCAAACCCAAGGCTTCAGCTTGCATTTTCTGAAGCAAAGTTCCAGCCGCATTCAAATCGGAATTTATCTGCTGGTAGCCTAAAGTCAAACCGAACCTCCTAAAGAAACGATAATAAAGGCTGGCATTTATAAAATCGCTTTCATATTCGGCCTTGCCATGCAACCGCCATTCCTGCTCTTTAGAGCTATTTTTATAGCTGCCGCTTAATTCAAGAGGTTTTTCAAAACCTAAAATTCCCAAAACATCTACTTTCGCGCCTCCGCCAAATTCCGAATATTTTGCAGTTTTTGATCCATAATTCGCCAAAAGCTGCTCATAATTTGCGAACAAAGCTTTTGCTTCCGCAAGATTTTTCCAATTTACTGTTAAAACTTCCTGAAACCCTACGCGGTTAGAAGTTGCAAAACCGCTTGGCAAAACCATCTGCAAATTGAGATCGGAAAATTCCTCCAATATAGCAAGTTCTGCGCGTGTTAAAGTAGAAGGATTCCATGATGTTTTGGCATAAGGGCTAATATTATAACTCATCGTTTGAGAAGTGCTGCCTCCAGGCGCTCCAGGACTAAGACCTGCATCCATAGGCGAATGCTTGGGCGTAAAGAAATAAAGAGCGTCAAAGGTGGAATAAAGAGGAGAGTAAACTCCGTATTTGCTCAAGTTAAAATTTTGATTATTGCAATTCGCATTGCCACAACCCACATCCTTATCTGTGTTCAATATCCGCCTTGCAAAAAACGAAGGGGATTGCGCAACATTGTTAAACCAAGCAGAATCATTGCGAATAAGGGAACTTGAAAGAACAACATCCACGGCGCCTTTATAACCAAAGTCCATCTGAACCAATATTGCCTGACCGGATTCCCGCTTGCTTTTATTTGTTAAGCCTATAATGTTATCGTCCTCATCCGTTACAGGCTGTATGGAATAAATTTTGTCGTTAGACATTGCAAATTCGCCAATTATGTTTGCTACCAAAAAATCGGTTTCAAGCATGCCAGCTACATCTGCTCCTGCACGCCCTGCAAACACAATGGTTTTTTGAGGCAGGGAATCCAGAGTATTGAGCAAAAATTCTTTGTCAAAAGGCCTTAACCGGCAGTTTGGGCATTCATAATATTTGGCAGATTTTTTATCGTCAAATATATATAAATAAGTACCGCCTATCAACAGATTTTTATTGAGAGGCAAAAATTCCAAGTTGCCAGCTAACAAAAATTTGTCAAAACGTCCTGCCTGCGTTGCTCCAGCAATGCCTTCGTTAGGGAGCATATTGCCCATTGCGCCGCTCGCATCCAAAAAACCAGCACGGCGAAGCCTTGCTCCCAACGCCTCTATGCGAAGTTCGCCCAAAGTTTCCCCCAATTGCGGGCGGAATTGCAGATTGAAACCCTGCAAATTTCTTTGATTGCCATCTATCAAAGCCTCTTTCTGAGCCATTTCCCTTTTTCGTGCAAATGCCACAGGCTCATACATAATGTCAAAACCCGGCATATAAAGAGTGAGCGGAGAATAAGACTGGCGGAAATCCCCCACAACCCAATAAAAACTCTCGCCCCAATTGCCTTCAATATTCATCCACGGAACAGCGACTATTGTAGAAGCTGCGGCAAAATACTCCTGCATCCCAGCCCCTAAACGCAGTTTCAAGTTAGCGCTAATAACATCCCATGGGCGAAACTTAAAATCCAAATCCACCTGAACAAATTCCGAGATTTCATGGTTTGGCATTTTATTTGTAAAAATACCTTCAAACGTGCCCACATTTGCATTAGGTTTTTCTTGAGGAGATTCAAAATAAGAGTTAAAAGAGGCACTCCTAACAGTCCCCCCTATTTCAATTCCCTTGCGAGCGTTAATATCTTCAATTCTGTTATCTATTTCCTGTTGCTCAGCATTTGCAAAAGCAAGGAAGCAAAAGAAGAAAACGGCAAAAATCAGCTTTTTATTCATATCTCACGCCTCGCTTTAAAACCAAACCTTTGTTTCGGCTTGAATATAGTGAACTTTCCAATCATTCTGCGGCAAGAATTCATCTTTATTAGTCATATATCTATAACGGAAATGCAAACCTGCGCGCGCAGCAAAATCCCAATCAAAACCAAAACCAAGCGAGGTTTGCAAAATATTTATTGGAGAAAGTTTATAATCATAACCTCCATCTGGATATAAATTGCCGTAAGCTGTACCCGGATTAGTCCCTAAGCTAATTGCAGCATAAGCTTTTTCTGCACGGAACATTTCCATACCAAAAATCAAAACTCCGTGCAAATTCGGGGTGATTGCAATAGCAGGTTCTGATTGCACAAACCAATTCCACATAAGCATATCGCTTGAATATTTATCTGTGTAAGCTACAGGAACAAAAGACCTTGAAACTCCAGAAAGCGCAGTATAAAGAGAAAGCATTATGCTTCTATCTGTATTAAACCAGTGCCCTATATCATAACCTATATCTGCAACCACAGAAGAATTCCACTTTACGCTTGTAGGCATATTGCAAGTTACAGGAGTATCTCCAGAATTGACAGTATAAAAATTAAACTGCGCACAATAAAGCGCATCCTGAGAATTTTCATAAGGCGTAAAAGAATCCCATGTTTCTCCATATCCGCTACGCAACCCTCCTCTTTGGTCGCTTAGTTTATAAGGAGAATTGCCTGCAGCTTGACTGCCTCTGGGGCCTGCCACTCTGTAAGTGTAACGTCTCGACTGGTCGCTACCCCAATAAGCGGAATCTGAGTGGAAGAAAGGCTTGTGTTTAGTCCAACTAGTGGAAGTTTCCCATAAATATCTTCCAACTAAATTATATTTAAAGCTTATTATGTCGGCTCCATCTTCAACCTGACGATGAATGCCGTATTGCACATCAAAACGCCCTCTATTAAATTCTGGCTCCAATTTTATGTTAACACCCATAATATTTGGCCCATACCGGAAAGTTCCAGCGCCGGCATAAAACTGGTCTTTGCGCCAAGAAGCAACTCTATCGGGATTGGACATCGAATACGGCGAATAAAAATCTTTGGGCAAATAAATAAGCTCCATGGTTATGGGCTCCCAATGCTTGTCTTGGGCCTTTACGTAAAAGCCAAAGGCCGGGCTGGATTTTGCAGAACTATACTTGGTAGGATCATAGCAATTAGAGGTACGGAGAAAAACATCGCAGGACTCAGTAGGGCGAAAAATAGTGCTATCGTCCCAGCTAACCGCCAAGTCAAAAGACAAAAAGAACTGCGGAGTTAAATTACCTTTCAAATCCAATGTGGCAACGTGCAGATTCTCATATTTCAAGCTACTGTCTGGATAACGGATAAATGGATAAACATTAGTTTCATATATTTGCTCCGGGTCAAAATTGGCGCCCATATAATTTGCGCCCAAAGTCAAACTCGCCTGCCCAAATTCAATTTTTTCCTTAGCAAAACGCCCGGCTATAACAGTGCCGCGATTATCGTAAGTTCCCACCATAGCCAATTCGCTATTATCTCTGGTGTTAATGCGCAAGCCATCTCTGGTTCCTATATCTATATTTGCAGGCTGAGAAAGCATCAACTGGGCTTTCAAATCCCAAGGCAAGGTATGCACATCCAATAACATGCCGCCAAAAGGTCTATTTGTCCAAAACGCTCTGCCGCCTTCTTTTACAGGTTTGAAGCTCTTTTCCTTATAATAGGTGCTAACAACTTTTTCCTCTTCGTA
>WQSZ01000158.1 GCA_009787645.1 Candidatus Fibrimonadales bacterium
CCATGTGACGGCACGGTAAAAACAGTAAAAGCCGAACAAGGCCAAACTGTGATGCGAGGCGACTTGATTTTGGAAATTGCCTAGCACCAACTATGCAAAGAACCTTCTTTATCGGCGATGTGCATGGCTGCATTGAGGAACTTGCAGAGTTATTGGAAAAATTCTCCCCGAATAACGGAGATAAAGTCTATCAAACAGGTGATTTAATAAACAAAGGGCCAAACAGTCCCGGCACGTTGGAGTTTGTGCTAAAGCACAACATACAATGCGTAATGGGAAACCACGAGGCAAAGCTCCTGCAAATTTTGAAAAAGCCGCTGACAGAATGCACGCCAAAAGAACAGAGACTCTTGGAAAGAGTTCAAAAGCCGGAGTGGGTAGCATCCATAGTATCGAAATTCCCAATGTGGCTGGACACAGGCCGTGAGCTACTATTACATGCAGGCTTGGAACCCGACAAAGACCAATTAGAAGACATGAGCGAAAAAAGCATCTTAACCATAAGGCTATGGAATGAAAAGCCTTGGTATGAGCAAAAAACCTGGAATAACAGATTGATAATTTTCGGTCACTGGGCGATGAACGGCTTGGTGGACTTTCCCAACGCAAAAGGCCTAGACACCGGCTGTGTTTACGGCAAAGTGTTAACCGGATATTGCCCCGAAGAAAATAAATTTTATCAAGTAGCAGCAAAAAAAGTATATTCACAAATATGAAAACAGTAGCCATTTTAGCCCCAATGCAACAAGAATTGGACGCCGTATTAAATGCGTTTGGCGTACCCGTGGGTGCCGTAGGGGCAGCCCTATGTGGCTGCCCAAACGGTCAACCCACAACCCACGTATTTGAGCATTTCGAAACAAAATTTATTTTAGCGTTATCCGGCGTGGGCAGGGCAAACACGGCAATGAACACGGCGTTGATAATAAAAGAACACAACCCCGATGAAATAATAAACGTAGGCTCCGCAGGGGGTCTGCAAGCAGAGCAAAAAATCCTGGACATAGTTATCCCCGAAGAAGTGGTAGCAGTAGATGTGGACCTTACAGCGCTTGGTTACGAATACGGACAGATTTTAGGAGGTCCAAAGTCTTATTTCACAGATGCAAAAATTCGTGCGGAACTGATAGAGGCTTCAAAAGGTTGCTCATACAACACGCATACAGGCACCGTAGGCTCCACAGAAGCGTTTATTTGCCGAGAAGAACAAGTGCTTGAAATTGGGCACCGCTTCAACAACAGGGTTGTGTGCGTAGAAATGGAGGCTTTTTCCGTAGCGGTGGTTTGTGAAAAATTCAAAATACCATTCGCAGTGATAAGAAGTCTCTCAGATGTTCCGGCAAAAGGCGAAGGCAACGAAAATGACTTCAACGAGTTTTTATGCCACGCCTCAAAAAACGCCGCACAATTACTCCATACATTGTACAAGAGGCGTAAAGCAGAATCATAATTATTATAGTTGTCCGCAAATTGTTAAACGGATTGTATTTCCAAAGCACGGCTTTATCTAAATACAAATGCAGAAGTTGTATAACAACGCAGTGCAAAAGATAGGTATAAAAACTCGCTTTGCCAACAGCACGCAACCATGATACCGAGAGAATTTTAACAATAAATCCATTATTGTTTGCTAAAAGAAGCAATAATACCGAATATAAAATCGGCGAAATAATGTGATAGGTAATTGCCGCATTTATCGATCTAAAATGATAGATGTTCACTCCTTGCAAAATTAAGGTTAGCAGCAAAAGCAAATCGTTTGCCAAAGCTTTTTTAGGCAGTGAAATAGCATTGTTCAAAAATAATTTTCCCAGCAACATTCCAAAGAAAAAATTAACCCCGCTAAAAACCCTCGGAATGTTTGTCAATTCGTTGAAAAATAAAATGAATAAAATCACAAATACCCATAAACATGAAAATAACAGCCAAAGCGTTTTGTTGCTCTGTTTATTCAAGAATTTTGAAAGAACCGGAGTTAAGGCATAGCATATAAAAAATACGCTCAAGGCCCAAGATGGCTGGTTAAGAGCATGGCCGAGCTCAGGAACAAAAGCCCACAATAGCGAAACATGCAATGCAATGCTTTTTATTGCGTAAACGGTGTTGTCAAAATGAGAAGTTCTATAAGCTATTATGGCAAAAACAAGCAACGTGCAAATTATATGCAAAGGGTAAAGCCGCCTAAAGCGTTCCTTCATAAATGGTTTGAATTTCGGTATTCGCTCTTGCTCATGGAATAAAAAAGAGTATATAAACCCGCTCAACAAAAAAAATACGCTCGTAGTGAAAAATGGAGCTTTCAGTATAGGCGCAAAAACAGTGTTGTCGGCATAAGAAAGCAAACTTGACGATGAAAAATGCAACAGGACAATGTTTAGAGAAGCCAAAAACCTCAGAGAATCAAGTGCCGGAAAATAAATTTTCATCCCAGCAACTCGTTAATCCCCTTGGCTGCTCTGCGACCCTCGCCCATCGCAAGAATCACGGTTGCTGCGCCGAGCACAATATCTCCACCTGCAAAAACCCGTTCCATATAAGTGGCATTGATCTCAGCATTTGAAAGCTCAATGTTGCCCCATTTGTTCACTTTCAATTCGGGCGCGCTTTGGCTGATCAACGGATTAGAGCCATTACCTATGGCTACAAGCACAGTGTCAACAGCCAGCTCAAAAAAGTCTCCTTCAATTTTCACAGGCTTGGCCCTACCCTTTTCATCAGGCTCTCCGAGCTTATACCTGTCAACTTTCAAAGCCCGCACAAAACCCTTTTCATCGCCGAGAATTTCGCTGGGGTTTTGCAGGTAGCAAAACTCAACGCCTTCTTCTTGAGCGTGATGGATTTCTTCGGCTCTTGCCGGCATTTCTGCAAGCGTTCTGCGGTAAATTATGCGAACTTTGTCTGCGCCCAAGCGCAGAGCCATTCTCGCAGCGTCCATAGCCACATTGCCACCCCCCAGGACTGCCACCTGCTTTCCATCCCAAATTGGGGTGTCGGCATCGCTCTCATAAGCACGCATCAAATTAGCTCTTGTCAAAAATTCATTTGCAGAAAACACGCCGTTCAAATCTTCGCCGGGAATTCCCATAAAAAGCGGTAGCCCCGCCCCCACACCCACGAACACTGCCTCAAAGCCGTCTTTTTTCAGCAAATCTGCCAGCTTGCGTGTTTTTCCCACAACAAAGTTCGTTCTGAATTCAACTCCCATTTTTTTAAGGGTCTCAATTTCCTTGTCCACAATGTTGTTGGGCAAGCGGAACTCCGGAATGCCGTAGCGCATAACGCCGCCCAATTTATGGAACGCTTCAAAAATAGTCACGCTGTGCCCTTCTCTGCGAACATCTGCGGCAACCACCAAGCCTGCGGGCCCGGAGCCTATAACAGCGACTTTTCTCCCGGTTTCCGGCTTGACTGCGGGTATTTTAATCTCTCCGCTTTCTCTTTCCCAGTCTGCGGCAAATCTCTCCAGCCTGCCAATGGCAACGGATTTTTCCACATCTTTTAGCGAAATGCCAACTATGCATTTTTTTTGGCACTGCTTTTCTTGCGGGCAAACTCTGCCGCAAACAGCCGGCAAAAGCGAGGTTTCTTTTATGGTATCTATTGCGCTTTGAATATCTCCGTCAGCTATGTGCTTAACAAATCCGGGTATATCTATGCGCACGGGGCAACCGTCTATGCATCCGGGTTTCTTGCAGAACAGGCATCTCTGCGCTTCTGTCATAGCCTGTTCTTTTGTGTAGCCCATAGCCACTTCGCAAAGATTTTTAGATCTGATTTGAGGTTCCAGCTCCGGCATTTTCTGCGGAGGTATAGCCAATCTCTCTTTTGTAGTCAACATGGCCTAAATTTAGAAAATTGTTTTCTATATTACCAATATGAACTTCAACCAGGAGCTTTTATGAA
>WQSZ01000159.1 GCA_009787645.1 Candidatus Fibrimonadales bacterium
TTAAAAGGCAAAGTGAAGAGCGCGCAAGAAGCTGCGGCTCTTGTTAATAATGGCGAAGTTATAGGCATCAGCGGATTTACCAGTGCCGGCTATCCCAAAGTGGTACCGCCAGCTCTGGCAGAGCGTGCCGCAAAGCTGAAAGAAAGCGGCACCGATTTTGGCATATCGCTTTACACCGGCGCATCCATCGGTGACGAATGCGACGGCGTTCTGGCACGTGCCGGCATAATGAAAATGCGCCTGCCATACCAAAGCCATGCAGATGTTCGCAACAACATCAACAAAGGCCAAACAGAATACATAGACATGCACCTCTCGCACTCCGCACGCCTCATTCGCATGGGCTTTGTCCCAAAGCCAACACTTGCGCTGGTGGAAGCTTGCGAAGTAACGCCAGATGGCAAAATTTACCTCACAGGCTGTGGCGGCAACACGCCTTCTTACCTGCAATCCGCAGAACGCATAATCATTGAATTAAACACACACTACGGCGATACCTTAATGGGCTTGCACGACGTCTTTATCCCAGAGCTCAAAGGCACAATCCCAATCAGCGAACCGGGCGACAGAATAGGCTCAGAATACGTGCAAGTTGACCCGTCAAAAATCGTAGCAATAGTGGAAACAAAACTCGCAGATTCACTAAAGCCATTCGCAGAACCGGACCACGATTCAAATGCGATAGCAGCCTTTATTCTGGAATTCCTAGCTCACGAACACAAAAAAGGCCGTTTACCAAATGGCTTGCCCTACCAGAGCGGCGTGGGCAACGTGGCAAACGCTGTGCTCGGCGCAATGGCAAAAGACCCGGCGCAGGCTCCTATCTCTCTTTACACAGAGGTTATACAGGACTCCGTATTTGATATTCTTGAAGCGGACAAACTCATAATCGCAAGCGGCGCATCCATCAGCTATTCCATAGCCGGGCAAGAAAAATACAAAGCAAATGCCCACACCAAAAACTGGAAAAGCAAATTTGTTTTGCGCCCGCAGGAAATTTCCAACAACCCGGAAGTTGTTCGCAGGCTCGGCGTTATTTCCATGAACACCGCACTGGAAGCAGACATCTTTGGGCACGTGAACAGCACTCACGTAAACGGCTCAAGAATGATGAACGGCATAGGCGGCTCAGGCGACTTCGCTCGCAACTGCATGCTCGGATTCTTTATGACGCCAAGCGTTGCGAAAGGCGGAAAGATCAGCGCATTCGTGCCTATGGTCAGCCACACAGATCACACCGAGCACGACACTATGATTTTCGTTTCCGAACAAGGTCTTGCAGATTTGAGAGGATTAACTCCGACAAAACGTGCTCGCTTAATCATAGAAAAATGCGCACATCCGGATTACCGCCCATTGCTGCTTGAGTATCTTGAGCATGGCTTAAAGCAACCGAATCTCCACACGCCGCACAGTTTGGATAAAGCTTTTGATTTCCACAAGAGACTTATCGAAACGGGAAGCATGATGGCTTGATAAATTTTTTCTAGATTATTAAACGTGGAGCTTGATAAAAATTTTACAATACTCGCGATGAGCGATAATTACGCTGGTTTAGATATAATAAACAGCGTCCTCTCATCGTATTACAATGTAAAAATGGCAACATCGCCGGAAGAAGCTCTGACTTTGCTAAAAGTTGTAGAAGTAAATCTTATAATTTTGGACTTTGGTTGTTATAGCAAAGAATGCTACAATTTCTTAACAACCATAAAAGCCTCCGAAGAGACAATGCGAGTACCTGTGATTCTTATCGGAGATTCAAGCAATCCGGAATATGAAGAGCACGCTTTTGCATTGGGCGTTGCAGATTATATAGGCAAGCCTTTGCGATCGTCAATAATCAAAGTGAGAGTAAACAACCAAAGGCTGATAGCCAAGCAAATAAAAGCGATAGAAGAGCTTGGACTGCAAGATCCCCTGACAGGCATTGCCAACAGGCGAGGTTTTGACAGCCGCATTCATTTGGAGTGGCTCAGAGCCATAAGAGATAAAATCAGCCTTAGCCTTGCCATCGCAGACATAGATCATTTCAAGGCATACAACGATAATTACGGCCACGTTCAAGGCGATGTTCTTTTGCGAGCATTGGCAAAACAGTTCGTGTTAATGCTCAAAAGGCCCGCAGATTTTGTATCAAGGTGGGGAGGCGAAGAGTTTGCGATACTCCTTCCCAACACAACCCTTAAAGGCGCAGCTGCGCATTCGGAAGATATTCGCAACGCCGTACAGCAAATGGTAATATCGAATTTGCCAACCGCAACCGTGAGCATTGGTGTAGCTTCTATAATTCCAACTTTGAATTCATCTATAGAAGATTTCTTCAACATGGCAGACAAAGCCCTTTATCAAGCGAAGAATTCCGGGCGCAACAAAGTTTGCTGCTTTACTTAGATTTCAACCGCTTCGTTGTTGTTCACCGTTTCTGCAGCGGCATTATTGTGAGCATCATCTTCTGAAGTTCCCTCTCCGAGCTTTGCTTCTCTTATTTCAATGTCTCTTCTTTCCCATAAATTGATCGACACTCCCTTGATTTTTTCTCCGGCTTTATTGTAAATCAAAACCACAGCAGGGCGGTTTTGCTCTCTGGAGTTTGAGCGCATAACAATTCCTATATAACCAACGTATTCGTTGTTTTCGTCTGAAGTTACCATTATGCGATCGCCGGATGTGTAAACAGGAATCATGGAAAGCAAAGTTTCTACCACAGCGGAGTTCAATCTTGCAGTGCTGAGCCGGACTAAAAACTTTATGCTGTTTATAGGTGTTTGGGCCTGAATCCCAGGTGGTGGTGCTATAAGAGAAACGTAGTCCAAAGCGACTGCGGCAATTTCCGCAAATCTATTTATTGTACCTTTGGCCGCCGGCCCGGTGACACGCATTGGTGGTTTGTTATTGCCTTTCAGTTTGCGAGGGTATCCGCCGCCATCCTGTCGCTCATGGTGTTGCAAGGCAACATTTGCGCAAACCAGCGATACATTGCATATACGCAAAATATCAAAGCCATAATCCGGATGCCGCTTCTTTAGCTCTAAGTCTTCCATAGACAGCTTTGCGACCGGATTAAGGAGGTGTTCCGGCATAAGTATGTAGCCTATATCCATAAGCAATACGGCCAAAATCATATCTTCAATTTCATCGGGCGGAAAGCTGTAGCGTTTGGCAAGTTGAGCAGCGATCACGGCGCAATCCACCGATTGTTGCTGGAAAAAATTCCCCAATGAGCGGGAGCCTGTTATGAACAGGAGTGAGGGGTCTGACTTTTTAAGTTCTTGGTAAATATCGGCGGCTACTTTTTTGAAAGCCGAAATATTCAATGCATCTTTTATTTCTTCCGGTTTGCTGAGTATTTGTGCGGGTGATGGAGGTATATCTTCTGGTTTACTCATCACAAGCCCGACTTTTTTCCGAAATTCTATTATGGTTCGCCTGAGCAGGAGTACGCATTGGTTTACGGTGACTTCCGATATCAAGTCTTCTCTTTCTAGGTCTTCCAACCCTTCTTCTTGCACCCAAATTCTATCAATTCCGATTTCAGTAAGTTTTACAGTAACATCCGGGGTCATTCTATAGCCCGCAGAAAGCATTATTTCTCCCGAATCACGGTAAATGCTTTTGGCCAAAACGTGCCCTGATCTGAGCTCCTTTAATGTGATTTGAATCATAGGATGTATGAAATATAGAAAACGTCTGAGCCCATTCCCCTTTCGGGAGGGGAAAGCCGCAGGCTGGGGTGGGAAGCAACGTTTTGTGTCATTTTTTGGCTGATTTCATTTTTTTATGCATTTTTTTGAAAAAAAATCCTGCGAACTCCGTCTAATAGGCAAAACCTAAAAGAGGAGTCCATTTTATGGAAACTGCGTTCAAAACGAACA
>WQSZ01000160.1 GCA_009787645.1 Candidatus Fibrimonadales bacterium
CAACGGCGATCCTCTGGATGTGCTGCGCAAAATCGCAAGCAAATATCGCTATGCAGAGCTTGCCGGTTTGCCCAGATTCAAAGGCGGGCTTGTTGGCTACTTCGCTTATGAGATGGTATCTTTTTTTGAAAATAGGGTAGAGAACAAATTGCCGCCGGACAGCCTCTTGCCCACTTGATTCTGCCGGAAGTAGTGCTGGCTTTTGACAATGTGCATCACACTTTGGATATAATGTCTTTTGCATTCTCAGAAGACGATTTTGGAAAAGCTAAGGAGAGATTGGATGCTGTTGTAAAACGTCTGAACCCCGATACCCCCGATTCAAGGATTTTCCAGATGAAATCTAAGGATCAGAAGTCTTCTTATGTTCCTGTGCCTCAGATGGAGCCGGAGGCTTTTAAGGCTATGGTTGGGAATATTAAGGAGCGTATTGTTGCCGGAGATATTATTCAGTGCGTTTTGTCTCAGGCTTTTGTTTGCGATGCACCTTCAAATTTGCTTGGGCTTTATAGGGCGCAGAGATTTATAAATCCTTCTCCTTATCTTTATTTTATGAAACTGGGTGAGATAACTTTGGTTGGTTCAAGCCCTGAGACTATGATTAGGGTGGAGAATGGAATTGCAAATTTGCGGCCAATTGCCGGCACTCGCCCTAGGGGAAAGACTGCGGAAGAAGATTTGCTGCTTGCGGAAGAACTTTTGAAAGATGAGAAAGAAGTTGCTGAACACGTTATGCTCGTGGATTTGGGCAGAAACGAGCTTGGCAGGATTGCGAAAGCTGGGACCGTGAAGGTCAGCGATTTGATGATTATAGAACGATATTCTCACGTTATGCACATAGTTTCCAACATAACTGCGGAGTTGGATAAGTCTTACGATATTTTTGATGTGTTGAAGGCTGCGTTTCCGGCGGGAACACTTTCGGGTGCGCCAAAGGTTAAAGCTATGGAAATAATCGCCGAGTGCGAGACCAGGCCCAGGGGCAATTACGCCGGTGCTGTGGGTTATATGTCTTTTGACGGCAAAATGGATTTTGCGATTTGCATTCGCACTGCGATTGTGCAAAACGGCAAGCTCACATTGCAGGCAGGCGCAGGCATTGTTGCAGACAGCGATCCGGAAAAGGAGAGGCAAGAAACCATAAACAAGGCAAAGTCCGTTGCCCGTGCGCTGGAGATGCTATGATACTCCTCATTGACAATTACGATTCTTTTACCTACAACATTTACCAGTATCTTTTGGAGCTTGGCGCAGAAGTCAAGGTTGTGCGCAACGATGCTATAACCGTTGAAGAAGCGGCGGCTCTTAATCCCAAAAAACTGTTGCTTTCACCTGGCCCCGGTCGTCCGGAGGGTGCAGGCATTACGCTCAAGGCCATAGAATATTTTGCCGGCAAGATTCCGATTTTGGGCGTGTGTTTGGGTCATCAGTCCATAGGTCTTTTTTATGGCGGAAAGGTTATAGGCGCAAAGCGTCTTATGCACGGCAAGATTTCCAAAGTTACTGCGGATGGCAGGGGAGTGTTTGCCGGCATAGAAGAGCCTTTTGCAGCGATGCGTTATCACAGCCTTGCGATTGAGCGTGAGACTTTGCCGAGTTGTTTGGAGATAACCGCAACATCCGAAGACGGCGAGATTATGGGAGTTCGCCACAAGGTTTTTAATGTAGAGGGCATTCAGTTTCACCCGGAGAGCATTATGACTCCGCTTGGGAAAAAGATGCTGGGGAATTTTTGGCAAATATAGCTTTTATGTAAATTGCTGGTCTCACCGTAAATATGCATAAAAATCATTTTTTACAAATCTGGAGTACGATTCCATATTTGTAAAGAATTTTCTATATTCAAATTATGATAAAAAGAGACATTGCAGAGCAAATAAGGCTTATGGCTAAAAAGATGCCTGTTATTTCAATAACCGGTCCCAGGCAATCCGGCAAAACAACGGTTGCCAAAATGTGCTTTCCTAATTACAGATATGTCAATTTGGAAAACCCGGACACTATGGAAGAGGCTATGTCTGACCCTCGCTCTTTTTTGGAAACAGGCAAAAATGGGTTGATAATAGATGAAATACAGGCTTTCCCAAAATTATTTTCTTACATTCAAACAATAAGCGATGAGCACAATCGCCCAGGTGAATTTGTAATTACGGGTTCGCAAAACTTTTTGCTGTCTGCTAAAATATCGCAGAGCTTGGCCGGCAGGGTTTTTGTAGTTCATTTGCTGCCGCTTAGCTTAACGGAATTGAAGAATGCGAATTTTGCAATGGATAATTTCAACAAATATATAAAAACCGGATTTTATCCGAGAATTTATGACAAGGATATAAATCCGAGTCTTTTTTATCCTTCTTATATTCAAACTTATGCAGAGCGTGATTTGAGGCAGATAGTAAATGTTTCGAATTTATTTTTGTTCAAAAATTTATGCGCCTTGCTGCCGGAAGAATAGGGCAGTTGCTAAACTACAACAGCATTGCCACAGATATAGGCGTGGATTTAAAAACTGTAAAGTCTTGGTTTTCCATATTGGAAACCAGCTTTATAGTATTTTTTCTGCAACCGTATTTCAAGAATTTCTCCAAACGGCTTGTTAAAACGCCAAAGNTTTATTTTTACGATACCGGGCTTGCTTGCAGTCTGCTTGGCATAAAAAAAGAAGCTGATTTAAATTCCCATTGGGCNAAGGGTGCTCTTTTTGAAAATATGGTTATTGCGGATTTGCGCAAAAATTANCTTAACAATGCAATTGAACCGCCTATGTATTTTTGGAGAGACAATTCCGGAAATGAAATTGATTGCATTATAGACGATGGAGCAAATGTGAAGTGCGTGGAAATAAAATCTTCCAAAACAATTTCCTCAGACTTTTTCAAAGGTTTGAACTTTTACAAAAAGCTCGATGAGACCTGCAGCTCATATCTGGTTTACGGCGGTAAAACAAACAGCAAAAGAAATGAGACTAACATAGTTGGCTGGAATACGCCGCTGCTGCCATAGTCCACATATTTGATAAAAAGTCAGGGTAATTTTCTTAGCTTTGCTTCCATTGCATTCATTAATTTTTTGAATTCATTCCAATTTGGAGGATAGACTTTAAAACCGGCAGATTCATTGACATCTTTACTTGAAAATTTTATATACAATTCCCAACGCTTCTCGTGTTCTTCCCATGTCCATTTACCGTATTTTTTTTGCCATTTATCAGTGCGGCATAGATGTAAGGTTCTTAAAAAATCCAACCACTCTTCCATGTTCAAGTCTAACGCAAAATGCTCCTTTGTGTCATAGTTGTTGAATCTTGCTTTAGCGCCATTCATTGTTCTTTCTAATGAAATTTGCGCATTTTTGTAAAAATTTATGTGTGTAATAGTAAGCTCAAAATTGCTTATTGGTTCTTTAAATCTTTTTTCATATTCAATTTTTAATTTTGCTTCTGTTTCATTTCTCGTTTTTATATAATTCTCCATATATTTTAATATTGATTGATACTCCATTTCAAAAGTTTCTTTAAATAATGCTACTCCATCATCTCCTAGATAATTTCTGGTAGCTTCATCATCTAAATCTTCCAATAGCTTTCTCCATTTGTTGTTCACATATTCCTTATAGCCCATGCGAATGTCTTTAATGAGAATTCCTTTTTCAAAATGGAGAATAGAAAAATATTCATATATGCCTCCNTTTAGTTGGTCATACAAAATGTTACCTATACCTATAAGTATTGAGTCNGTGAACCAGTCTGCTTTGAATGCAGAGTCTTTAATTTCAAGTTCGGATAAAAACTTTTCTAATAGGCTTTCAGAGCAGTTTCTAATATCTTTTAATATCAATTCATTATTGACTATTTCAAAT
>WQSZ01000161.1 GCA_009787645.1 Candidatus Fibrimonadales bacterium
TCCCCTAATTTCAGGTCAAAGTAAATTTCCGGAGGAACACGGGAATCTGAGCAAGTTATAATAACAGCAAATGGCTTTTGCCCGCCTTTTAATATGTCTCTGTCATTAGCATTGGTGTTTCGCACAACCCCTTGATTTTCAATAAACCTTTTGTTTCCTTCTTTTAGATATTGCAAAGCTACTTGCCAATCACTGACCGCTTCACTGGGGCTATGCACCTTGGTTTGTGCTGCACCACTGACCGCTTCACTGGGGATCTGCACCTTGGTTTGTGCTTCAACACCAGGATTGGCACAGCCAACTGCGAAAAATGACAGGGGAGCACAAGCAACTGCGGCTGCAATGAAGGGTTTTAGGTATCTTTTTGAGTTACCTACTGCGCATTCTTTTGAGGACAAAAACATAATATATCTCCTTTTTATGTTGGGATAATATAGAAATTAATTTTCCCAGCTCACCGCCGCTTCTTGCTCCTCAATAACCTTCTGCTCCCTGTGCGACCTCCACAACGCCAATTCCGCCAAAAGCCTGGTTTTTATCTCTTCAATGCCAATGCTCTCCAATGCGCTGACCTGAACAGCCTCGGGAAAAGCTGTCGTGAGCTCCTCCTTGCGCTCCGCAGATGCAACGTCTATTTTGTTGAACACCCGCAACCTTAGCACCGCCGTACTCAGCAATTCATTCAAAACATTGTTCGCAACCTCAATATGCTCCATATAATCCGTGGCTGTAGCGTCTATCACCTCCAAAATGCAATCTGCGTGAGCGGCAACTCCGAGCGTGCTTTTAAAAGTTTCCACAAGATGATGCGGCAATTTGCGAATAAAACCGACTGTGTCGCTTAATATTATGTTTTGCCCTTCTGCCAAGTGCATTTTGCGTGTTGTGCTATCCAAAGTTGCGAATAATTTGTTCTCAACATAAACTCCGGCATTTGTCAAGCGATTTGTCAAAGAACTTTTGCCGGCATTTGTGTAACCTACAATTCCAACATGGAAAATATTTTCACGGTGCTTTGCCTGCAATGTTCTGTCTCGCTCTATTTTTTTCAGCTTCGCTTTTAGCTCTTGAATTCGCTTTCGCACCAAGCGGCGATCCACCTCAAGCTGCGCCTCACCCGGCCCACGCATTCCTATGCCCGGAGTACCACCGCCTGTACCAACCTGCCTGGAAAGATGCGCCCAAGCCCGAGTTAAGCGCGGCATCATATATTGCATCTGGGCGGTTTCCACCATAAGTCTGCTTTCCGCTGTGCGAGCGTGTTTTGCAAATATATCCAAAATAAGACCGGTTCTGTCCAGCACCTTTATTCCCGGCAAAAGTTTTTCCAAATTTCTAACTTGAGAACCTGTTAAATCTTCATCAAAAATCACCATATCAGCTTCGTGCTTTTCAGTAGAGAGGCGCACTTCTTCCACCTTGCCGCCGCCCACAAGCGTAGCAGGGTTAAACGCATGCACACGTTGCAAAAAAGTTTCCACAACTTCTGCACCGGCAGTTTCCGCCAACCGTTGCAACTCCAGCAAATATTCCTGCGCCTGCGCAGGCGCAATTTTAAGCGTGGATACCCCTACCAGCACTGCTCTTTCCTTACCCATAAATCACCTCATAGCCATACCCCTGTTCCACCAGAAACAACTGGCGGTTCATGGCAAATTCCTGCTCTCTGGAATCTTTTGTCACCAAAGAATAAAACATTGCGGGGCGGCCGTCTTTTTTGGGGCGCAGCACCCTGCCCAAACGCTGAGCTTCTTCTTGGCGGCTGCCGAAAGTGCCGGAGATTTGAATTAAAACGCTTGCATCCGGCAAGTCTATCGCAAAATTTCCAACCTTGCTCACCATCAAAATTCTAATTTCACCCTTGCGAAAACTATCGTAAATTTTATCACGTTCCTTGTTCGGAGTTTTTCCTGTGATAAGCGGGATATTTATCTCTTTTGAGAGTGCGTCTAACTGATCAAGGTATTGCCCTATTATCAAAACTCTGTCGTTCTCTTCGCTGTGTTTTTTTAGCAAACTTTTCACAACTCCAAACTTTTCGGGATTGCATCCGGCTATGGCAATTTTATCACGTTGCGGGGCAACCGCATAAGACATCTTCATTTCCATTTCCATAGGTATGCGTATCTCATGGCATTTTGCGCTAGCAATCCAACCTTGGCTTTCCAAAACACGCCACGGAATATCAAACTTCTTTGGCCCAATCAGAGAGAACACCTCCGTTTCCTTATGGTCTTCTCTTATTAAAGTCGCAGTTAATCCGAGCCGCCTTGTAGCCTGCATATCCGCAGAAAATCTAAACACAGGCGCAGGCAAAAGATGAACCTCGTCATAAATCATAAGGCCCCATTTCTGAGCCTCAAAAATAGAGAAGTTGGAAAACTGTTCATTGTTATCTTTTTTTCTCTGCGTTAAAATCTGATATGTTGCGATAGTCACAGGGCCAATCTCTTTTACATCGCCGGAATATTCCTTAATCTGCTCTTCTTTCAAATTTGTTTTTTGCAAAAGCTCTCTTATCCATTGCCGTGCAGCGGTTACACTCGGAGTTAAAATCAAAGTATGAGTTTTTACCAGAGCCATTGCCGCCATCCCTATGATGGTTTTGCCAGAGCCGCATGGCAGCACAATAACGCCAGAGCCGCCTTTTTCCGAGCCGGATGCAAAAAATACCTGTGCGGCATCTTTTTGATAATCTCTGAGAGTAAAACTATCGCTCAACTGTATATCCAAAAATTCACCTTGAACATAACCGGCCAAATCCTGCACCGGAAATCCGATTTCCGTAAGCACAATTTTGAGCTTGCCACGCACAAGCGGGTTAACTATTGCAGCACTTTTTGACAAGAGTGTTTCAATGTAATGCTGAATTTCCTTTCGGCAGCAAAGTTCAACGAACAGAGCTTCGTTATCAGATTCCAAGATTAAAATTCCATCTTTGAGCACAAGCCTGAGAACCCCGTAACGCTCCATATACTCTGTGATTTCCGTTGCAACATTTACGGGTATTTCGTAGGAACTGTATTTTGTCAACCGCTTTAAAACATCACGTGCAGTCAATCCTGTTGAGGCGGCGTTCCACAAACTCAAATGCGAAATGCTATATGTGTGAAAATGTTCCGGGCTTTTCACAATTTCAGTAAAAGGAGCAATTGCATCTCGAGCCTCTTGATTCAGAGGGCTATCCACATTCAGCAGCACTTCCATGTTGCTCTGAACTATTAAGCAAGGTATTGTAGCCATATATGCCGGGGCAATAATATAGAATTGTTTCAGCGAGACAACACCCACGTATCCTTAAAACCACCACCCTGTGACGAATTGACTATGAATGAACCCGCAACTCGTGAAAAGCGCGTTAGCCCGCTTGCCCACACACGTGTGGTTTTTCCGCTTAGCACAAAAGCTCTTAAATCGGCTTTTCGCTGAATGCAATTTCCGCCTTCTTCCATAATATCAAGGTCTATAAAATCTATAACTTCCTGTGAAATAAAGCGTCTGGGCTCACGCACAAGCAAGGCTTTGAATTCGCTGAGTTTCTCTGCGGAAAGTTCGCTGCCAAACACAACGCCATAGCCACCTGCCTCCGAGACATCTTTTATAACGAGCTTGTGCATATTCTCAAGCGTGTATTTGAGATCATCTTCATAGAACGGCAAATATGTCGGCGCATTTTCCAAAATCGGTTCTTCGCCAAGATAATATTTTATCATTTTCGGCACAAAGTAATATATGCCTTTATCATCTGCAAC
>WQSZ01000162.1 GCA_009787645.1 Candidatus Fibrimonadales bacterium
TAAACGTCAGAACCCCGATTTTCAGGATTAAAGGATTAACAGGATTGTTAAGCATAATATTAAAAAATCAAGAAAATCCTTAAATCAAGTGAATCGGGGTTCTGACGTTTTCAAATTGGCACGATTTTTGCAATAATAAATTTGAAGAATATTGTTAGGAGTCCAAAATGTTAAGATCTCTAAATTCCGGTGTAACCGGCTTGATGAATCACCAGACACGAATGGATGTTATAGGTAATAACATCTCTAACGTGAATACGACTGGTTATAAAGGTCGCAGAGTGACCTTTGAAGAGAGTTTCAACCAGCTCATTAAAGGCGCAAGCCGAACTGCGAGCAAAGCGGGTGGAACAAACCCGATGCAGGTAGGTTTGGGCGTGAGCGTTGGCTCTATAGATGTGATGACCGGCCAAGGCGGTCTCAGCAACACCGGGCGCATTTTTGACCTTGCAATTGAAGGTAGCGCATACTTTGGNGTTAGCGACGGCGNAGGAACCTTCTATACAAGAAACGGNGCNTTCCAGCTNGATTCCCAGGGGTACATCATGTTGCCTACAAACGGCATGGTGCTTCAGGGCAGAATGGCANATACCTTCGGAGATTTTCCTCCGGGAACAGCCATAGGCAATTTGCAGATTCCAATGAACCAGCANGCTCCGGCAAGGGAGACCACTGAAATAAGCATTGGCAGAAATCTAAACGCAGATGCAGACTCAAAAGGCTCCATTTCATATACCCAGCCATTATTGCATCCGGCAGATGGGACGAGAGCAGCTGGTGCTAATAGTGCTAATGATCCTGGTAAGGTACCAACCCCTCTTTCAGCTTTATTCAATAGCAGCGGCAAAAATTTGGGCATAAAAGAAAATGATATTCTGACAATTTCATGGTATGATCAAGCCACAATAGTATCTGGCGTTACCATGCCTGCTAATAAAGTTGCCGTATCGGTTGGCAGGGAAGCTGGTCAAGTTTGGGATATAGAACAATTTGTGCAAGAAATTGAAAATGCGTTAAATGGCGGGCCGACTCCAACAACTCATACGGTTAGTTTAGAAGCTGATGGCTCGCTGAAAGTAACTCTTAGCAGTCCTGCAGGTGATATATTCTATCTGCAAATAAACAGCAGCAATCCTGAGAGCGACTCTTACGTAAATAACGCTTTTAATTTCGGTGCTTATATGGGTGATGGTATAGGAAATTACCCTCCAACGCCAGGCGGAGAAGCTAGTACTGGTGTTCTTTTGCGCCCTGCGGAGCAGTTTGATTATATGGACGCATTAAGAGATGCTTCCGGAAGAGAGATATATCCTGGTCTTGAGGGTGGCGATCCCATAGATCTCTTTGGCTCGGTTGGAAAAACATCCATTGAAAAGCAAAAATCCGATCCCCTGATTTTTATTCCAAGGTTTAATCCTGATGGAACTCCTTATCCGATACCATCTGGTTCAAACCCAACCCTTTTGGATGATCTTATGGCTAAAATGAGAAACGATCTTAAATTGCCGGCGGAATATGTTGATAGAGACGGACGGCATCTTCCAAGCGTACATATGGATACTTCCGATACGGATGACGGAATACCAGCCGGTGCAATTGTGATTCGCGGAGCAAAAGGAGTAGATTTTTCCGTGAATAACTTGACCATCCAAGCTAAGAATTCGGATTCGGACCAGGTTACTCCAGCGTCTTTCAATTCTGCAATGCGTATAACGGAGCAGAGAAAAGGACAAGATTTAGCTAGCATAGATGTTGTGATTCCGGTTTATGATGAATCCGGCGCAGAACACACTTTAACCATGACCTTTGTGCACACAGGCAAAGCGGGTGAATGGGAGTGGAGAGCGAGCTTTGCCGGCAAACAGGAAATTATTCCGGGCACAGGCACAGGCAAAATAAGTTTTGGCCAGGACGGCACGGTTAGCTCCTTCCTTTTTGATGGCGGTGGATCTCAACTTATGGTTGACCCGCGCAACGGCTCCAACATAATGCACATAAACCTGAACATAGGCGGTCCGGGCGATCATAGAGGCATAACGCAATTTGCAAGTGCATCAACCATTAACTGCACAGGCCAAGACGGCTATCCAACAGGTAACTTGGTTGAAGTGTCCATAGACGAATTCGGTCTTATAGAAGGCTCGTTCTCAAACGGCACGGCACGCTCAATCGCTCAGATTCTGCTTGTTGACTTTGCAAACCCAGGCGGTCTTTTGGATTTAACCGATAGCGTTTACACGACATCGGCAAACTCAGGCGATCCGGTTTGGGGCATGCCGAATAGTCAGAGCTCATCCAAGCTGAAACCAGGCGCACTGGAAATGGCCAACGTGGATTTAGCAGGTGAATTTACCAATATGATAACCACGCAGAGAGGTTATCAGGCAAACAGCCGCATAGTTACTGTTAGCGACTCAATGCTTGAAGAGTTGGTTAACTTGAAACGCTAATTTTGATTATGTTTAAAGTCCTAGCTTCCTGATCGCTGATACCTAACAGTCCGGCGTAAAGGGTGAAAGGGCTAACAGTCGCGCCTTGCTCATTGCATTTAACCGTGATGTGCAGGGCGTTTTGCGTTTCTACGATTGAAAGAATATGTTCGTTAAGATTTACATTTTGCCCCCTGTGGTTTTGCACAGTGGGCAATTCTTTTTTTTGCGGTAAACTGTACTGTCCAAGCAAGCAGTAGTTCATTGATTTAGGAGGATGTGCAGAAAGTTTTTCCGTAAGCGGTTCTATGGATACGATTTCCAAGCCTTTTGGGAAACAGGCATTGAGTAGAGACAGATAATTATCTGTCTTTACGGAATGCCTGTTCAAATCCAATTTTTCCAGCAGTTCAACAGATATAATTTCACATAAGGATTCCAACCCAAGCGGCAATGCGCCGGTGTTTACTATGCGTGGTTTGGGGCTGAAGCCTTCGCTGTATTTTATGGGAATGCCGTTTTTTATGAAGGTTCGTTCGAAGAAGGATAGGGTGTTCTGGTGGGGGAGGAAGCGGCTGTTTTCGGTTTTTTTGAAGATTATTCGGTAGGAATGCACTGCGCTTTGCTTTTGCGCATCGCTTTGCGCAGGGCAACCGCAAGGGTCGCCCGTACAACGGGGTGGGGTGCCTAATATGGTGTCGGCCCCGTTGCCCGGTATGCCGCATGCTTGGCACTTGCCGTTTTTGCAATTCTGTACCCATTTTAAATCTTGGGCGTTTTTCAATTCCCTTTGCAGAAATTTTTTGCTTACCCCTGCGTCTATGAAATCCCATGGTAAGCTTTCTTCTTCATCATAACCTTTGAATACCCAGGAATCATCGTAGCTAAAATCTTTGCGAATGTTTTCCCATTCTGCAGGGTTTAGGCTTTTGCTATCGCTTTCAAATATCAATCCTCTTTTATAGGCTTCGTATATTAGTGGGGCCAGGTTGCGGTTGCCTCTGCTGTATATGGCTTCTAAATGCGCTGTTTCCCAGGAGTTCCAGGTTAGGCGCACATTTTTGTATTTGAAAAGGTTGTCTTTTAGAATTTTTATGCGGGCAAGGGCGGTTTCTTTGTCTATGAAGGGAGCCCATTGCAAGGGAGTCCAGGATTTTGGGATGAAAATTCCTATGCTTAGGACTATTTGGCCCCTTTTGTTGTAGGTTAGGAGCTTTTCTGTTAGCTTTACCAATGCCATTATGTCTTCGTCGGTTTCGGTTGGAAAACCAATCATTATGTATAGTTTTATTTTGTTGAAACCGTT
>WQSZ01000163.1 GCA_009787645.1 Candidatus Fibrimonadales bacterium
GGAGATAGCGGTTATAACCTGCATTTCAAGCAGATAGGCCATCACTTTGGGCCATTCGACTTAACGATTATGGAAAACGGGCAATACAATACGGACTGGCCATTTTCCCATATTTTCCCGGAAGAAGGAGTGCAAGCCCATCTGGAATTACGTGGAAAAAGCATGTTGCCAATTCATTGGGGCAGTTTTGGTTTCTCCGTTCATGATTGGCGAGAACCGCCGGAGCGAGCGATCTGCGCCGCCAAAGCGCAAGGGGTTCTTTTGCGAATACCGCAAATAGGGCAAACCTTTTCCATTGATGATCCTCCGACTATAAACGCTTGGTGGAGAGAAATTTCCCATGCTCCACAAACAGGGCGTGATATTCCTGAAACAACTCCACAGATGGTTCCAGATTGTCCATAAACCACTTTCGCAAGGTTTCGTAGTCTGTTTTTTCTTCAAAAATGCCAAAAGACGCAAGGGTTCTCTTTGTGTAAGTGTCTATTACAAATGTCGGTAAATGAAAAGCGTAAAGCAAAATTGAATCCGCAGTTTCTCTGCCCACACCTTTGACCTTTAAAAGCTCATCACGCTGCAACGGGCCATTTAAAAACCATAGTGCCATGTTCTTTAAATATGCTGTTTTTTGATTGCGGTAACCTGCTGGCATTATTAGAGTTGCGATCGTTTCACTGTCTGTTTTCAGAATTTTTTCCGGGGTGTTTATTTTTGCGGCAAAAAGGTTATTCAATGCTTTTTCCACCTGTATCCAAGAGGTATTTTGCGTTAAAATCGCTCCCATGCACACTTCAAATTTGCCCTTTTTTGTTGCCGGCAAACCGAACTGATTCGGATGGTAACCCCTGCCCTCAAATTCACTCCTAACCGGCCACCAGCCTTGCGCGCCGTAAAGGGAAAAAAGTTTTTTGTAAAGCTTGAGCGGGGTCATTTGCATCGCAAAAATGTCAAGTCAAAACTAAATTTACTGCCAAGACCGGGAACACTCACAATTTGAAGCTCACCACCCATTAGCTCAATAAAATTCTTCGCTATAGGAAGGCCAAGCCCTGTTCCGCCGTATTTGCGTATGGAACTATCATCTGCTTGCGAAAAAGGCTTTAAAACCTCTGAGATTTGCTTCTCGTTCATGCCAATGCCGGTATCTTCAATTGCAAAACTTGCAGTAATTTCTTCGGGGCTAATATTATCAGCTACCACAATAAGCCTGACTTTGCCATGATCTGTGAACTTAATGGCATTTGAAAGAAGATTAAAAAACACCTGGCGCAGTTTTACAGGATCACCTAAAAGTTTTCCTCGGAAAGCAGGATCGCAACTGTAAATCAACTCAACACCTTTCATCCAGGCGCTGAGAGAAACCGCATCATTGCAATCTTTGCAAACATCACTTAAATCAAACGGAATGTTTTCAATGACCATTTTGCCGGTTTCTATTTTTGACAAATCCAGAAGATCGGTGATGATTTTGAGCAACCCTCCGGAGCTGGCTTTAATATTATTCAAATACTCTCTGACTTTCGGCGACACATCCCCGCTCTCAAGAATAAGATCGGAAAATCCGAAAATGCTGTTCATGGGAGTGCGAATTTCATGGCTCATATTGGCAAGAAAATTGCTCTTGGCCTTGGAGGCGGCTTCAAGAGACGCCATAGTTTGCTGCAACTGGGTGAAAAGACCGGATATGAAAATATTTGACAATACGAGTATAAACGCAATAACCAGAATCACCACAAAGAAAAATACCGTCAAAGAAGATTTGAAATCGCCTATGCTATCATGCAAAACGGCAATCGCATACCACTGGAGCGTTGGAATGGACACTACAGCCGCTTGCCCGCTTTCAACGGTAAAAGTTTGTATTGCGTTGGGGCTAAGCCCTTTAGCTCTTGCCAGAATATCATCATCTAAGGATTTTAGTTCATCCATAATATTCTTTTTTGTAGCGACCAAATCAACACTTCTGGCTCCGGTTATTTCCCCGCCCGCATTGAAAAAATAAAGGCAGGCATCACCGCTATAATTATTATAAACGGCATTGACGAATTTGGAAATATCAATTCCTATTCCGAGTATTCCGACCGCCTTGCCTTGCGCATTTAAAACCGGCGCATTGATCCAAAGGTTAGTCACATTCAAATCCGGGTTATAGTTTATATTGAAATTATAGGTTTGGGTTTCGTAAAGCGTTAGCGGATACCAGTAGTTCACGGAATCGGTTGCATCTAACCGGAATGGTTCCGCACCGCTGCTGTAAAATATTTTGTCCACATCATTTATCCAAAAAGTCGAACCATCAAGAGCACGATGAAAGGCGTTTATTTCATTTTCGGCCATTCTTTTGAATTCAAGATTAAATGGTTGCTCAAAATAGCTTTTAATCTGCGGAGAACCGGCCATTTTAAGCACAATCTCAATTTCCTTGTTAACCGAAATCTCAAGCTTTGTGCGCTCAACTTCGAGCAGCTTGGTTAATTCGGCATTCTTATTGCTTCTGTTGATCTGCTGTATTGAAAACAAAAATGCAATGCTTCCAACTATGAGAATCGTCAAAAACAAGACTATAGAAAAAACAACATATTTTCGAAACATAAAGCGCATAATATAGTAAAATTATAGCATTTTTATGGCATTCCGCCATGCTGAGTGCAAACATAGGCAGAAACCTCAACTGCCTTTTGATGAGCTTTTTGCAGGTTATGCCCCTGCAGCATAGTCGCTATGAATGAGCCGGTAAAAGCATCTCCTGCGCCAACGGTGCTAACTACTTGTACTTTGGGCGTATTCAAATAAGAAGTTTCGTCCTGAGTAAATACGTAGCTGCCTATTGCGCCTTTGGTTTCCATAATTATATCGAGGTTATAGACATTCAGCAAATATCGGCAAATTTCCACTTCGCTCATCGCGCCAAACTCAAAAAGACGTGATATTTCCGCAATTTCTTCATCATTTATTTTCAGCACATTGCAGCGTTGCAGAGATTCGTGTACTATTTCTTTGCTGTAAAAATGCTGTCTTAAATTTATGTCGAAAACTCTGTAGGCATCTTTAGGTACAAGCTCTAGAAGGCGGCGGGTTGTTGTGCGAGACACTTCATTTCTTTGAGCTAGCGTGCCAAAGTAGAGGGCTTTGCAGTTTTTGGCCAGTTCTTCGGCATATCCGGTAAAGGGAATGTTATCCCATGCCACGTTTTCGCATATTTCGTATTGCGGAATGCCTTTGCCGTCCAGAGTCACTTGAACTGTTCCCGTGGGCTGTTCTACGGTTTCAATCAGAAAATTGAGCCCTTTTTTTGTTAGCACATCTAAGAGTTCCAAGCCCAGTTTATCATTGCCAACGGCACTCATAACGCAACTGTTAAAGCCGAATTGCGAGGCATGCCAAGCAAAATTTGCCGGAGCGCCGCCAAGCACCTTTTTTTGCCCTGGAAATATATCCCAGAGAATCTCCCCTAAACCTATGATTGAAGTCATGCGGGAAAATATAGTAAATACTGATAAACTCGAACATCATGGCTTAGTTGAGAGTGAAGAAATTAGCTCAAAAATGCGTTTTTGCATTTTTTTTGTCACTTTTTTGAAAAAAAATCTTTTAAAATGCGTCTAAGTAGTATGGACAAAAATAGGAGGTTCATATTATGTTAACTAATGTTGGCGAAACAGCAACAAACCGT
>WQSZ01000164.1 GCA_009787645.1 Candidatus Fibrimonadales bacterium
ATGGATGGAAGGCAATGATTTGAAAAATGCAAGTTTTGGCGACAATGGCGAAACGATAGCTGCCTATGATCATAAAAACGGATGGTCTATATTTGATACAANAGCTGAGGCTGCACGTAGAGATGAAATTACTGCCGTATATAACGAAGCCTTTAATAGCGTTTACAATGCTCCGCAAGCAAGCCACCCAAAACACATTGAAGGCGGAACTAACATTGATGTGGTAGGGTGATTAACAATTCGGGAAACTCACGCTACCCGAATGCGAAGCTTAACGCAACAGCCCACCTCGCCCTTCGGGCACTCCTCCTAAGGAGGAGAATTTTCGCAACGAAACTCTGAAAATTGCCCTCTGGGGAGGGCTGCCAGCGTAGCTGGCTGGGTGGGATAAAAAGCCACGAAGTCCGGGCAAGAAGGGGTAGCCGGAAACCGGGACGGTTGGAAGCTAGGGGAAGGCTTTCCCCTACAGAAGAAAAAATTTCTATATTTAACCATACTTGCCCAAAACACCATGACAGATGTCCTCACACAATTCCTAGATGAAGCCCAAAGCAAAGGCATCTCGCTCTACCCTGCTCAAGAAGAAGCCGTAATGGAACTCCTTGACGGAAAAAATGTGATCCTCGCCACGCCAACCGGCTCAGGCAAATCACTCGTAGCAAGCTTTTTGCACCGCTTAATGCTCTCCAAAAATCAACGCTCCGTTTACACTTGCCCAATAAAAGCACTGGTAAACGAAAAATGGATAGCACTGTGCAAAGAATTCGGAGCGCAAAATGTTGGGCTCTCAACTGGCGATGCAACCGTAAACCACAATGCGCCCATACTCTGCTGCACAGCCGAAATCCTTGAGCAAATCGCACTCCGAGACGGCGAAAATTCAAACATAGGCGCAGTGGCTATGGACGAATTTCACTACTACAGCGACAAAGAAAGAGGCGTTGCATGGCAAATACCATTGCTCACAATGAAAAAAGCGCAGTTCCTCTTAATATCCGCAACTCTTGGCGACACATCGTTTTTTGAAAGCGAAATGACAAAATTAAACAGCCTCCCAAGCGTGTGTATAAGAAATTCCGAGCGACCTGTTCCGCTTGAATTCTCATACTCGGAAAGCCCACTGCCAAACGAAGTTCAAAGGCTGCTAAACGAAGGCAAAGGCCCGGTTTACGTTGTGCACTTCACGCAGAGCGAGGCCGTAGAAAATGCGCAAGCCTTCACAAGCCTGGACATAGCCGGATTGCTGAAAAAAGAAAAAATCGCAGAAGCACTCAAAGACTTTCGATTTTCCAGTCCATTTGGCGCAGAAATAAAAAGATGGCTAAGGCAAGGCATTGGCCTCCACCACGCCGGCCTCTTGCCCAAATACAGAATTCTCACGGAAAAAATGGCACAGCAAGGATTGCTCCCCGTAATCTGCGGCACAGACACTTTGGGCGTTGGCGTAAATGTGCCAATTCGCACAGTGCTTTTCACAAAGCTAACAAAATTCAACGGCGAAAAAAATACGATTTTGCCCGTGCGAGATTTTCATCAAATTTCAGGGCGGGCCGGAAGAAAGGGCTTTGACAACGTTGGCTATGTGATTGCGCAGGCCCCGGAGCACGTTATAGAAAATAAAATGCGAGAAGCTAAGTTCAGCAAAACGGGCCGCAAATTTCAAAAAGCGAGTGCACCTGAAGGCTCTATAAACTGGGATAAAACGACTTTTGAAAAACTGATGCACGGCGAACCGGAAAAACTCGTTTCCAGATTCACCGTTGACGCAAACATAATTCTGCAAACCTCAACACGAGGTTGCCGAGCCTTGCACAATTTGATAATGAACAGCCACGATACAAAAGAGCAAAAGAGAGTTCATATAAAAAGAGCTTTGCAAATTTACCGCTCACTCATTGCGCAAGGGGTGATAGGAAATGTGGATTTAAACGATCGCTTTGCCATGCACCAGCCTCTTTCCCTTTGGCTTTTGGAAAGCGTGGAAAAAATCGCAGACTTAAATGCGCTAACTTTGCTAACTCTTATAGAAGCGATTTTGGAAGAAGCGGAAATGGTGCGCCGCAAGCAGCTTTCAAAGCTGAAAAACGAAGCCATAGCCGAGATGAAATCACAGGGCATAGAGTTTGAGGAGCGGCAGGCTCGTCTTGAAGAGATGCGCCCGCCGGAGCCGGAAAATGCGGATTGGATTGAGGCGAGTTTTAGCGAGTTTTCAAAAAAGCATCCGTGGGTAGGCGGTGAGCGAGTTCATCCGCAGACCATTGTGCTGGAGATGTTTGCGGAGTGTTTTTCTTTTTCCGGTTACATTAAGCAATACGGTTTGGAGCGCATAGAGGGTTTGCTTTTGCGCCATATAAACAGCGTGTACAAAGTTTTGGCGCACACCGTTCCGGAAAAGCACAAGAGCGAAGAAATCCTGGAAATGCAGGACTATCTGCGTGAGATGCTGCAAAGGGTTGATTCCTCGTTGTTGGACGAATGGCAGCGCATGCAGAATCCCGAGTTTGTTTTGCCCGAAGAAAGAGAAGAACCTCTGCCGCCGTTTGCGGTTAGTGAGCGCATGGTTAAGGCGTTGGTGTTGCAATTTGTGGTTGCGTGGGGCAAGGGAGATTTTGCCGCCGCTGCGGATTGTCTTGAGCATGGTGATACATCGCACGTAGAGACGCAATGCATTGCGTCTCTACGTGCGATGCACAAAGAAATTCGCCTAGACGCTGAGGGCCGTTCCAATAAGCACACGTATATTGAAAAAAGGGACGATGTGTGGGTTGTGCAGCGAATGCTGTTTGATTACGATGAGCAAGATGCAGGCCAGTTTGAGTTTACTGTGGATTTAGCTCAGTCCAAGCAAGAAGAGAGGTTGGTGATGAAATTAACTGGCCTCATCACCGCCGCTAACTTCATGGCATCCGGCAAATAATAGCCGCCAATGTCAACCACCTTGCCTTGAACAGCCGCTAACTCCGCAACAATACGTTGCTCATTCTCGCTCAAATACTTTGCAACGGGTTCAAACTTGGTCTTCAAAGATGCATCGTCTCTTTGCTTTGCCAATTCTTGCGCCCAGTACAATGCCAAATAAAAATGCGAACCACGATTGTCCAATTCGCCAAGCTTGCGCAGAGGAACACGGTTGAATTCCAAAATGCTGCCGTTTGCCAAATCCATTGCTTTTGCCAAAACTGCCGCTTTTTTGTTCTGAGTTTGCCTTGCATAAAAAGCAAGAGACTCCGCAAGCGCAAAATATTCGCCGAGAGAATCCCAACGCAGATAATTCTCCTGCACCAATTGCTCAACCTGCTTTGGCGCAGAACCGCCGGCACCCGTCTCAAACATGCCGCCGCCAGCCAACAACGGCACAACGGAGAGCATCTTTGCAGAGGTTCCAAGCTCTAAAATCGGGAACAAATCGGTCAAGTAATCTCGCAGCACATTGCCCGTTGCAGAAATAGTGTCCAAGCCGTCTGCGGCTCTTTGCATGGAAAATAAAGTCGCTTTAATCGGATTTTTTATGCTTATGTCCAAATGGCTGAAATCTACTTTCGCAAGCTCCTCCTTAACCTTTTTCTCAATTTCCCTGTCGTGGGCACGGTTTGGATCAAGCCAAAAAACTACGGGAGTGCTCGTGAGCCTTGCCCTTTCCACCGCTAAATTAACCCAGTTGCGAACCGGAA
>WQSZ01000165.1 GCA_009787645.1 Candidatus Fibrimonadales bacterium
TAGTATATATGCGACGATCATTAGGTGCGACCATATTTATACTCCTCTACGGGTTATTGTCGCTTAACTTAGAATACTTTTTTTCAAGGACAGTTCAGGGCTGGCCGCAGCATAAAAGCGGTGCAGATGCTGATGAGGCATGAGGATGTGGCATTGACATTGAGAACATACAGCCACCTGCTCCCGAGCGATTTGGAAGAGGCGGCGGAGCTATGAGCCATTACACAGGAATTACACATAAACCTAGCGCAAAATGAGCAAAACGCCTATTATTTGCTATATGAGCTTGCACAGTTTGAACACTTTGAAACCCACATTTTGAACGGCTCCAAAGGCAAAACGGCGAAAATGCGTTGGAATAGGGGATTAGGGGGATTAAATTTAGTAAATTACAACACACATGAAACTCAAAATCCCGCTTTTCTTTTTATTGCTGCTCTCCTGCCAGGGACCTTGGAGCTATTGGCCGGAAAATCCTCCGAATCATCAGGGAATATGGATTTATGCTTATATTATTTCAGGGCGGCCTGTGGAAAATGTGTGCTTGGATAAACTGCATGCGCTCAATGAAACTCGCATGCATGGCTTTGCATTTTATGAATCTGCGGAAATCAATGTGTCCGGCTCTTTTAACGGAAGCGAAACATCATTTACTTTGGAACCTTATTCCGGCGGTTATCCTAAAAATCCGAATTGTTTTGCGGGGCCACCGGATCTGTTCGCCGATGCAGGCAAGGAATTTGAACTGGATGCCACAGTTACATGGGATAGCGCAGGCACAAGAGTGGTGACAAATTTCAGCGCAAAAACTTATATTCCTGAGTATTTGAAAATTGTAAGAGCTTACGATTTGGAAGGTAATCCGTTTAGTTTCGGAGACACAATTTTCTATTTACCGCCGCCTATGGATTTGCAAGCCAATTATTTCGTTCCCAAGTACAGCGATGATGTTGGCGGCGTTTTGGTTTCAATGATTTATAACGAAGGTATTTACTGGGGCGAAAATTCTATTGACGCAATTCTGGCGCAGTTCAGAAAACGTGACACAGCCGACTATGCTTTTTTCGGTGATAAAAGGCTGCTGTATGGCGGAATAAAAAACCAGCAAACCGGCACCATGAATAAAGTAATAGACAGCATTCCTGTTCTTGGAATAACAACGCCGGCAATCGGAAACATACATTTGCTTTTTTACGCATCTACACCAGAATATTTCAAGTTTGAAGAAACATTTTTAGGTGATGAAGATGTTCGCATAGCACGGTTTTACAACATTCAAGGCGCAGCAGGAATTTTTGCAGGAATGTTGGTAGATACATTTGAGATAAATTTCAAAACCCCGGACTCTGTTAAAATTTATCCGTATTTTGAAGCACAAGAAGCCTATTGCGCACAGACAAAAAGCGATGTAAGAAACTCAGAACAAGACAGAATATATAACAGAGAATGCGCAGAGGCATGGGACAAGAAGATTTGGAAAGAGATAGGTGTTGCTAATCCCCCACCTTGGTATGAAATTCCACCCGAAGAATTAAAAAAACGTCTGAGCATGGATGAGCAAATAACTTGGTGCGAGCACAGATATTTTCCCATAGACCAATATCCTTTTTGCGGTTCCATACTGGTTCGCTATTCAAAAACAGGCAAAATTTCCAGCGTTTTGGCTCGTGAGGTAAAAAAATGGTGCGATGCACATCCAGACGATGAAGCGTGTGCGGGGTGATTTTCTATATTCAAGTAATGAATATATTAGTCACAGGCTGCTGCGGATTTATAGGTACAAATTTTGTGCGATTGGTTTTGAAAGAAAAGCCAAAATGGAACATTGCTAACCTTGATGCATTAACTTATGCAGGTAACTTTGAAAGCCTAAAAGATGCGGAAAACAATTTGCATTACAATTTTTTCAAAGGCGACATAACAAATGACACTGATATTCTCAGCGCAGGAGATTTACTCTCTGGCAAGCCCGATGCAATTGTGCACTTCGCAGCAGAATCCCATGTTGATAACTCAATAAAAAATCCCGGAGTGTTTATTCGCACAAATGTAGAAGGAACTTTGAAATTACTCAAATACGCAAAAGAAAAAAATATCAGATTTTTGCAGGTTAGCACAGACGAGGTTTACGGCACGCTCGGAGAAACCGGGCTTTTCACCGAAGACACTCCCCTCGCTCCCAACAGCCCATACAGCGCATCAAAAGCCGGCGCAGATTTCCTTGTTCGTGCATGGCACGAAACTTACAAGCTCGACACTGTGATCACACGTTGCTCAAATAACTACGGCCCTTATCAGTTCCCGGAAAAGCTCATTCCTCTTGCGGTCACAAACCTTATGCAGGGCAAAAAAATTCCCGTCTATGGAAAGGGGCTCAACATCCGTGACTGGCTTCATGTGGAAGATCATTGCAGAGGAATTCTGCTCGCTTTGGAAAAAGGCGTTGCAGGCAGGGTTTACAATATAGGCGGTAGCAACGAGTGGAAAAACATAGACATCGCAAAAGAGCTCGTAAAAATAATGGGCATGGAAGAAGATAAAATCGAATTTGTGACAGACCGTCTTGGCCACGATTTGCGCTATGCCATAGATGCTACACGCATTCGCAAAGAACTGGGCTGGGAGCCAAAATACACATTTAAAACGGGGCTTCCCGAAACTGTGAAATGGTACAAGGAAAATGAGAGCTGGTGGAAACCGCTGAAAGAAAGATTATGCGGATAGCAGCATGTTTTTTTTGCGCACTTTTGCTGAGTTGCGGTGAATGGGAAAGCGCAACGGTTGGAAGGGTGTCCTGCGAACTGCGCAATTTTAACGGGCTTTCCGTTCATAAAAAAATATCTGTTGATAGAAACAATCTTTACATCTTAGATAATGCTTCAAAAGTGCATGCCTATAAACGTGATGATTTATACGAATGTGTTTTTGATTATCAAGATACTTATTTGTTTAACGGATTTCCAAACGATGTTTTTCCATCTTATGTTCAAGACTTGGCAGACTTGAAATCTTTTGATGATGTCACAAAATGCAGGGCAAGAGACGGAGCTTGGGCTATTTATGGCAATGAGCTTGCGGTTGGAAGCAATATGGGGCTTGAAACTTGGAATATAAATTCCTGCGCAAGAACCGGCAGTGTATCTTCGCAAAAAGTTTTGGCTTTGGCAGCAACGGGCAGTGAATATTATGCGGCAGAAGATCTGAATTTGGCGAGGTTTTCAAAAAGCGGCAGCAATTATAGAACTCCAATACCTGAATTCTGTTCAAAGGACAGGGTTATAGCAAACAATTATGCGGTGTATCTTTTGGATAAAACATGCAGGCAAATAGGGGTTTTTGATCATCAACCTATTTGGCGCAAAACCATAAGCTTAGATTCTCTTGGCATAAGAGGAGCTTTGGACATAGCTTCGGGGGAGTATTCGTATATTTACATTCTCCATGCAAACGGGATTGAGAAGGTAAATGTGTTTTAGGTAGGCCAATTTTTTCTAAATTACCCAGTCTATGAAAGTCTGTACGCAGAATTTTGGGAAAAATGCCCAAAAAATAGACATTTACAAAAAATTGGGCG
>WQSZ01000166.1 GCA_009787645.1 Candidatus Fibrimonadales bacterium
TGGATTTCCGCTGGGTGGTCTTGGTGTGGGAGCACTTCCCCAGCGCCTTTGAGCTTCTTCAACAGTTACGACTGGTGCGAGTGGTGATGGTATCCGTTTCGCGCTAAGAGAATCAGCTCGTTTCAATTGTTCAGCTAATGGATGATTATCGCCGAGTTGAGCGTGTGCGCTTATGCACAGTAAAGCAAGCGCAAGACCTGCCGCCACGAGAAAACGATTAGTTTTCATAATATGCTCCTATTTCCCTGTTTATTTTCGTTACCCTTTGCCAAACTCTTGGGAAAACAGAGCTTGGCAAGGTCTGCACNACTATGGCGCAAATTTTTTGTTCNCCCATTGCTCCGTTTCACTACGCTATGGGCGGCGCATTATGCTTGCTACGCAAGCACTATGCGCTTAGTCCTTGACGCAGCGAACAGAGAGCAAGTTAGACTTAACGACGTTGTACTTGCCCACTTCGCTAAAGCCATAGCCCATGTACCAGCCGTAGGCGAAGTCAGTATAGTACTTGGAAGCACTCCACCAACCGCCGTTGATACCAACGGCGACGAAACTGCCATCCGGCGTACCGCCGCCGCCCGGCAAAGCCGAAAATCCGTATTCATCCGAACCGCAATGATCTATAACCGTAACTCGCCCACGATTGTCCGTTTCATTCCATTTGCATTCATTATTCCATCCAGTTTTTGCCTTGAGCTTCTTTCCGGCAACATCCTTGCCACCTGCAAAATCTACAAGAGTTTGCCATTCTTTATCGCTAGGCAAATGCCAGCCCTTAGGGCAAGCTTTTATAGCTTCGTTCCAATCGTATAACCGCCCGTATTTTTTGCAGTTTTCAAGTTTTCTTATCTTTTTCTTTGGCTCATCTCCATAGCACAGGCCAAGAAAGCCATCCTCGCCGTGATAGTCAAGGTTTTGCGCCATCCAGGTTTGATTGCCTATTTTTACGGTTTTGTACGTTTTGCCGTCTCTTGAATCGGTAAAAGTACCCTGTGCAAAAGTTGCGATGTTGAGCAATGCCATTAGCATTATAATGTTTTTCATATTGAATCTCCTATCCATTCGGGTGATTAACCATAGCAGTTCGTGAATGGAGAAATGAGCAGCTATGTTTCTGCCGTTGTGGCAAATTCTGATTCATTTATTCAAGCTTCCGATGGTTTATGAGGAATTATATTTTTACCAAACTTATCCTTAAACTCATCTTTATGGGATTTCTCAGACAGCAATTTAAAATAATAGCTGTAAAGAGGAAATACTTTATCTTTCCAATGAGTTTTTTTCAAAGATTCATTTAACAAATTATCATAATATCTGTCACATACTTTATACTTGCCGTTTAGATGTTTTTTCAGTTCATCTTTAAAATTTGTTAACTCTGTTTCTTTAAATTTGTAGCCATCCAGATTGCCAAACTTTTTGCTAATATAATCATATTCGGCTTTAAGTGCAGTTGTCCTATCTGTCGTGTAATGATAAATAAAATTGCCATTTCTAATGTCACAACTAGAGAGCGTTCGTTCCAATTTTCCATCTTTTCTGTAGCCTAGTCTTAATTTATTATTATCCTCATCTCTATAACCATAAAAATACTTACCCATTAAAATAATTTCCGGTTGACCGAGCAATTTCCATTCTTGTTCAAATAATGGCAACCATTTAGGATAACGTGCTTTTTGCGAATCTTTATCGTTAGCAGCAGCAGTAGGCATTGCGCCTTTGGCGAAATCGGTAATGTAGTAGTCAAATTTTTCACCACAAAGATATTTCCAAGCGCAATAATGGAGAAAGAGAGGGAAACTTACTGTTTCAACTCCATCTCGAGGACTTGTTTCAGCTCCATCTTGAGGACTGGACGGCTCTATGCCAACTAATATATATTTAGGGTTACAGCATATTTTTGAATAATCTAAAAACGTTGCTGTCGCATTAAATTTTTCCACAAAATTTTTTGTTCCATCGTCGTACAATCTGTCGCTATTGTCAGTGTCAACCTGTTTTTTGCATTTTTCAATGAAATCTTTCCAGCTTTTATCTTCAAAGCTTTTTATTGGCTTTATTTCTTCACTCATCTTCTTTTCTCCACTCCCCGCTTGTGTTTTTTACCCTTGTCAAATCTCCGCAAGGAAAATGAGATTTGGCAAGGTCTGCACCACTATGGCGCAAATTTTTTATCAATCCATCACGCAACGCACGGAAAAGGTTGCTACCTTAGCCATCTCCATCTTATACACATTCTCAAAAGTATTGTATATAGCCAAGTATCGTGCATTTTTAGCATTGGATTCTGTGGAACTCCACCAGTTGCCATAATTGCCAATATGATAAAAAGTGCTGCCGAAACCGCCCGGCAAGGCTGAGAAACCGTAATTGTCGGTGCCATCGCCGCTTTTATCCCATTCGCCCTTATTCCAGCCGCTCTTCGCTTTTAGCTTTGCCCCGGCCTTCAATTCTCCGCCGGCAAAATCCACAAGGGTTTGCCATTCCTCAGAGCTTGGCAAATGCCAACCTTCCGGGCAGACTTGATTCGCCGCATTCCAATTATACAAACGGCCATATTTTGCGCAATTATCCGGCTTTTTATCGTAACACTCGCTGCCTTTCACTTCAAGGTTCAAATTCTCAGCCATCCAAGTTTGCTTGCCTATTTTGGCAATTTTGTATGATTTGCCGTCTCTGGAATCAGTCAATGATTTGCTATCCTTGCTTGTTTTTTCATTGCTTCCTTTCACGCAGCGAACTGAGTTCAAGGTTGTTCTGCCTGAACCCATCCCGCCTCCTATTTCGCCGTTGTAGGAGTTCATTTCCCGATGGTGGATTAAGCCATAAACACAATCTTCGCATTCACTTTCAGGCAAGTCCTTGGCATCACTAATGTCACTACTCCACCAGTAGCCGGCATTGCCGGCATTGCCGAAGCCTTCATCGTAATATTCGGGTTTAAAGATATAACCACCGCCCGGCAGGGCCGAAAAACCATATTCATCAGTGCCATTGCCAGATTTGTCTCCACTGTCGTCCCAACCGCTCGCAGCCTTGAGCTTACCTCCTGCAACTTTATCGCCGCCTGCGAAATCCACAAGCGTTTGCCATTCTTTATCGTTAGGCAAATGCCAACCGGAGGGGCAAGCAGTTTTAGCTGTCTCCCAATTATACAATCTGCCGTATTTTTCGCAGTTTTCGGGTTTGTCTTCGTAGCACTTTGAACCTTTTGCATCGAAATTCAAATTCTCAGCCATCCAAATTTGCTTGCCGATTTTCACGGTCTTGTATTTTTTGCTGTCTCTGGAATCGGTTAATTCACCGCCTCCTTCAGAGCAGGAAAGGGTGAATGCCAAGACAGATAAAGCACCTGCCACTACGGGAATGGATATTATCCTATTCATAAAGTTTCTCCTTGATTGAGGGGTTGAAATTTGAAATTCTGTAAATAACCAAAATTCAGTAAATTCTGATTCTGACAAAAAGGTTGTAATTGCGAATTTATTTTTCTGCTGTTTAGAAGAGAGTANTGTGTGTAGAAGTGAACGGCTCCGTTGGCGATGGGCCGTTTTTGCTTCC
>WQSZ01000167.1 GCA_009787645.1 Candidatus Fibrimonadales bacterium
GGATTAGTCAGAGCCAAACCCGGTACGGGCACATCGCAAACAATGACGGTGATAACACTAAACGAAAATTCCCAAAGGATAAAAGAAAGCATAATAGAAGCCCCATCCAAGCAAATGGGTGTAAATTTAACCGCATATTTAATGCAATCGGAACAGACAAAAAGCGCTGCGGGAATATATTCTGACATGGGTTTTTTAGTAGAAGCATACCCCGATGCATCACCCAAAGACTTGGAAATAATGGACGCTGTTGTTCGCACATTGCCGCCGTTAAAAAGTTTCAGCAATGTCCATGACATGCTGGATCAGTTACGTGGCCCCTACGAAATAGAAATTGTCAAAGAAATAACGCCGCAGGCTTATTGCCCATGCAGCTTGGAGCGAGTTATCGCAAGCCTTATATCGTTGCACGAAAGCGAAAAAAAAGATATGCTGGAAAAAGGTGAAGATTTAGACATAGTATGCGATTTTTGCCAAACGCATTACTTGGTCTCACCCCAAAGCGTGTTCAGCACAACCAAACTTTGAACCCTGATTTCCGTAGTCACAAAATCCAGAGTTTCGCTTAATTTGCCGTGGAAAAGCAAAACGGGTATCGCTATTATCAAGCCCATTTCCGTTGTGATCAATGCCTCTGAAATGCCACCGGCCAAAATTCTCGCATCGTTTGTGCCGGCTTGTGTTATAACTTTGAACAAAGTGATCATTCCGGTAACTGTTCCCAAAAGTCCGGTTAGCGGAGCAATAGAGCCTAATGCGGCTAAAAAGCCCATTCGTTTTTCAAGGCCGGCTTGCTCGGAGAGCAATGTCTCTTGCAGAGCTTTTTGCGCTCTCTCTTTTCCCTCATTGGAATTTTCCACAATTGTAGCTAAAACTTTTCCCAAACAATTTTTTTGTTTTTTGCATAACTTTATAGCATCGTCAATTTGATTGTTCTGCAATAATGGTTTCAGCTTGCCCGTAAATGTTTTTGATATATGCCCATGCCTCCACAATACAAAAGCACGTTCCAGAGCTATGAGAAATGCCGCAATCGCTATCAGAGACAAAGGATACATCACAATGCCACCCAGCTTAAACCAGGTTATAAATTGTTCCAGTTTTGTTTGTTCGGCAGTACTGCTCATTCCTATAATGGATTTTGTCTGCAAAATATCCAGCGGAATCCATGCGCTGTCTTTTCCCTGCTGTGCGTTGAAAATTGTTTGCGTAATGTTTGCCGCAATTTCCTTTGAAAGAGCAGACCGCCATTCGTTTCGCACAACTGTTTGAACATCGTTGCTTTGCCCCAAGTCTGCCTCTGAGTAAAATATGGTGCCAAGCCGCAAGCGATAAGAGTTTTTCGTAGAGAATTCCTGAGTTTGCGTTAATGACAGCCTTGTGAATCTGTCGCTAAAAAAAGTTTCAATTGTCGGCGGATTATTTGCAAAGTTCAGCAGGCGCTCTTCTCTTTTTGCCGGAAAATCTTGAGGTATTTCTTCTACGCTTTTGTCAGTAGCCTGTTTAATAAGCAGGTAAAAATTTTCCAAACTGTTCTTTGTGTCTTCAGCTTTATTCTTTTGTTCGGAAGCCAAGTTGCGAAGCGTGCTCACTTCCGCTGCGGTACGAGATATATTATCCGAAGCTTTTGAGTATAATCCTTCTAAAAGCCTGGTTTCGTTTTGATACTCCGCAGTTGCCTGATTTTGAATATAACGATTTTGCCAGCGAACAGCTTCAGCCTTTTCCAGTTGATTTGCTTTTTCCAGTTTAATTCTTTTTAAAGTCTCAACCTCCGCAACGAGATCCGCAGATGAAATGCTTATTGCAAAAACTAAAAAAAATATTATAATTTGCATGAGGGAATATTAATATAGAAATTTCTAAATTAAATTCAATGCCGTATACCTCCATGTTAGAGTCTCGCATAGAAGCTTGCAAGAATCCTGTTTGCTTTGGTTTGGATCCTGTTCTGTCGTTGATCCCGATAGAATCCGGTACGCCTGAAGATAAGATTCGCAGATTTTATTTTGATATTTTGGAAGAATTTTTAAAACGAAATATTTCTCCTGCTGTTATTAAACCCAACAGCGCATATTATGAGTGCGTGAGCATAGAAGCCATGTGGGTTTTGGCAGAGATAATCGCAACTTATCGCAAAGAAGGGATACCTGTTATTTTGGATGCGAAGCGAGGAGATATTGGCAAGTCCAGCGAGGCGTATTCAAAAGCGGCATTTGATGTTTACGGCGCAGATGCCGTGACCGTAAGCCCTTGGATGGGTAGTGACAGCGTTAAGCCTTTTTTGAGAGAAGAAAACGGAATTTATGTTTTGCTCCGCACTTCCAACAAAGGCGCAGCGGATTTTCAAGACAAGGTTTATAAGGATGTTGCGCAAAAAATTATTCAGTGGGATAATGGGGGAGTTGGGGCAGTTGTCGGCGCAACGAATGTGCATGAGTTGAGAGATATTGCAAATTATATTTCAAGCCAAAAAAAAGAAATTCCGTTTTTAATTCCGGGAGTCTCCATTCCCGGCGTGCCTGGAGGTCAGGGTGGTGATGCTAGAGAAGTCATGAGTGCCTTGCGTGAAGGCGGCTTTAAAAAGAATATCCATGTGCTAAACAGTTCCAGTGGCCTGAGCTATGCATGGCAGGCCGGCGGAAAACCGAGCAACTATGCAAGCGCATGCGCAGACGCTTTGGAAAAACTTGCGAGCAGTTTATTCGCCGTTGTTTTTTGTCTTTTGTTTTTCTCGTTTTCCCATGCGAAGTCTCCGTTTGTCGGTGAAGTTTTGAATTATTCAATAGGCTGGAATTTTATCACACCCGGTAAAGCCAGGCTTCAGGTCAAGGAAACAAAAAATGAAAATGAATTGGAAATAGTTTCAAGAGCTTGGAACCATAGCTGGTTCAAAGTGCTCACCGTTGAAGATACCATAAGCTCCGTAGTCACAGCAGACAGCCTGCTCCCCAAAGTCTTTAACCAAAGAATCAACGAGGGAGGCTATAAAAGAAAGGCTCTCACAGTTTATGACTTTAAGGCCAAGACGGCCTCAATAAAGGATACCGCAGGTAAAGGCTCGGATATAAAGCATCAAATAGATACCGTAATAACGTTGAAAGGCGATGAACGCTGCATTCTTTCTGCGTTTTACCTAGCCAGGACCTTCAAGCTGGAGCCTGGAGACACGGCTTACTTTAACGCTATAGGCGGCAAAAAGCTGTATAAGCTCAAGGTAATAGTTCATAGAAGAGAGGTCATAAACACCGTTTTGGGCAAAAAAACATGCCTGGTGATAGAGCCTGTGATACAGGGTGACGGCTTGTTCAAGGCCAAAGGCAAGCTAACTATATGGCTAACAGACGACAAAGAGCGTATTCCGGTGCTTATGAAAAGCGCTGTGGCTATTGGCTCCTTTACTGCTACGCTTACAAGCGTGACAAAAGAATGATAAATTTTCTATATTCCCCTCAGTTCAATAAAATAGGATTAGTATGAGCAAAAGTATTTATGTGGGTAACCTCCCATTCGCATTCGGCAACGAGCAACTGAGC
>WQSZ01000168.1 GCA_009787645.1 Candidatus Fibrimonadales bacterium
TTGCATAATATAAATATAATCTAATTAATGCAAAAAAGAACTATTTTTCTTCAATAATTAAATTATTAACAGCCGAGTTGCGCAACAGACACAAATCGGGGGTCAGATGTTTTGACTTCCATAAAATGGACTCCTATTGTTACTATTATTACTATTTTACCCTTAGATTCATCAAACTGAGGTTTTTTATGAAAATCCCTAGCATTTTCTTTCTCACAATACTGCTTGCAGTGTTTACATTCACCGGTTGCTCAGAAAGCAGCAGCACCTCGTCAGGTGGCACTGATTACGTTCAGGGAGATGGCAGTGCCACCCCTGATATACCTGTTTCCACAGGCAATATGAACACGGCTCAAATATTGGAAGAAGGCGTAAAAAGCCTGAAAGCCGAGAAGTGGGACGAAGCCATAGCCTATTACAATGCCGCTTACGCAAAGGACGGCAATAATATTGAAGCCATAATTTATTCCACGCTCGCCAATCTGGCAAAAATAAGCACGGATAAAGACGTGATAGCTCTAATTAAAAACAACTTCGGGTTCACCACATACCCAGACAAGCTAAACGCCCTGTTCAGCAAAAGCTGGATGACAAAAATGCCGGAAGATTATCCGATATACAGCTATTACGATGGAACCTATTGGTCATACTGGAGAGAAGCGAAATACGATGACGTAAGCAAAGACGGATATTATCGCTATGATTATAATTCCGGAGGGCTTATATTAGTTTCTACCACTGCTAAATATGATTCCACATATATGCCTGTTATAAGAACTCCGGAATGGGTTAAGGGGTCAGGCTCCATTTACAATGAGACTTTGCTCAGCGGCAATATTATGAGCACCGAATCTTGGGCCATAGCTCTTTTGGCAAACATTGTGGACAGAAACGTAAGCGGCTTTAACCAGACTCTTGACGAGGTTATAAACTCCGTATTCGGCGCTTCTTACAACGAGGCTATAAGAAGACTGCAAAAACTTGAGAACAGAAAATCAGAAACAATAACTTTGAATCCTGATTTCATAAAGAAACTGGGTTTGGAAGAAATGTTTGACGAATACGACGAAATAGGCTGGGCGGAATTAAACGCCGTTATATCTGCCATGTTAGCCATGAAAGCCTCTTTGGAATGGATTTCTTCTTATGACCTGAACACGGATTTGAACTGGCTGAAATATGCCTGGAAAGCAGATGAAAACGATATTCTCAACAGGGTAAGAAACATTCCCAAAAGCAGTTTGCCGTTCAACAACAACTTCCTAAAAGTGCGCGCAGACGGCGCAAACAGAATGAACAAGGCAAAAGCCACATACAAAACCGCCATACAGGGCTTGCAGGCTTCTTATCAGGTGATCGCATCACCAAATTCTATTTACCCCACCAAAGTCAAAGACACTTACAACACAGTCAACGGCGGGTTTAACGCATTGCTCAGTGCCATTGATGCCGGCGGCAAATTCTACATACCGGAAGACCCAACCAAAGGCACATGGCCCACAAGCGGTCCGGTTGGCGGCAATGTCATTGGCATGATAGATTTTGGAAAATTCTTTGAGCTTGGCCGCTTGTCTCTGGATAAAATATTTGAAACAAACAGCGGAAAACCCGAGCTTTATGCCTGCAATTGGCACTATGACTACTCTTCATATACAGAAGAGCTCAGAGGCGTGAAATTAGACCTTAACAATTACAAAAGCCTATTGGAAGAGCGGGATGACGACTATTATTATGATGATGAGTATAAGTATGAGTTATGCCTGAAACTCAAGATGGACTACATAAAACAGCTTGTAGATGAAAAAGAGTTGTCCGCAGAGTTTGAAAACGGACTTGTAAGTACCGATATTGAAGGAGAATTTGCGAAGGTCCTCTTTGAGAAATATTACAAGTAAGCTTTTTGCTATTTGCATTGCATTTATTGCAAATTCAGCGTTTGCCTCCAACAGGGCAAGCGCTTATTTTATTAATGATTTCGGAACAATGATTGAAGCAGACTCAAAAATCAAGCACCTTGAATGGAATGCAAAATTTTTATTTCAAAACCCTATTTCCGTAAACTGGAACAATACAAAAATGATAAACGATGGCGGGCAAATTTTCTTGCTGCAAACGAGGTTTGGGGTTGAGCTGGGTTCGTTTACTTTGACTCCTTCATTTTTAACAGGAACCGGAGAATGGGAAAAAGGTGACTTTCAATACTTTTACGGGCAACCGGATTTGCCATACATACACGGGGTTGATATTTCGCTGGTTTACAACACAAATCATCAATTGAATGCGAGTTATTATTTTGGAAATGCAAAAGTTGTGAATGAGATAATGAATACAATTTATGAGTTGTTCAATTCGGATTTTTATTTCGGCACTGTTTTTTACAGATATTCACGCCTGTATGCGGGTTTTGCTTTTGCGAATGTGGAAGCGAGCGGTTCGCTGACTGCGGAGAATCAGCGTTATTTTTTATTCCCTTACAATTTTTACAGCCTGGCCGGAGACTTGAATGTCAAGGCTCTCTATTCAATGGCAGATCTCAAGTTTGCCAAGTTTGGCGTGGTATATGCGATGGACGGCGAAATGAAAGGCGATATGCATTATAAATACAGAAAATTTTACGGAACGGAAGATCATTTTGAAACCCTAAATCCGGTGCAATTTAAGGGCAGCGGTTTTTTCTTTTGCATTTTGGGTTTTGAAACAAAAAAGATGAGAGTAGGCGAAAACCATATTCAATACGGAATTTTCAAGCCATTAGCCATGCCTTTCGGAAACGTGTCGCCGCAAAGCGAAGTGAAGCCTAGCAACACCGAGTTGCTGAAAAAAGCGTTTCTTTTTGGGTTAACGGCTGCGGTTAATATCTCATTCTAATCATATAATTTAAACACCGCCAAGCTGGACTCCCCATAACTGCGCACCTTCGCCGCTTCACTTGCCCACTCCGGCAAACTCCTGGACGGCATTTCAAAAACAGCAAAGCCGTTTTCCGTTAGTTTAGGCAAAAAGATTCTCAAGTCGGGATAACCTTCCGTAAACGGCGGATCAGCAAAAATCAAATCAAATTTATCTTCTGTTTGAAAGCGCATAACATCTGTTTTTACGCATATCACTTTTTCAGATACACTCCACTTTTCTGCTGTTTCTTTTATTGTATGCAACAACTTGCCCGAAACATCCACCATGTAAACCGAGCTTGCGCCTCTAGACACCGCTTCAAAACCAACCGCACCGGTGCCGGCATATAGATCTAAAACCTTGAAATTCTCAACCGAGCCTATAATATTGAAAAGAGCTTCTCTTGTTTTTGAAGATGTCGGGCGAACATTTTTGTCTTTTACGGGCTGCAAAACGCGCCCACGCAATTGGCCGGCTGTTATTCGCATTTAATACCTCTTAGCGGAGAACGAGGGACTCGAACCCCCAAGCCTGACGGCGGCGGTTTTCAAGACCGCTGACTTACCAATTAGCCTAGTTCTCCAGAGGAAAGA
>WQSZ01000169.1 GCA_009787645.1 Candidatus Fibrimonadales bacterium
TACAGAATGAGTTTAAATGCCCCTGAGAGCGGCTACAATCGCTTTTCTGAGACTTGGACCCCATTTTTGATCCCCCGAAAACAAACGGCAAATTCGGGCACTTATGAGCCAAAGGAGCCTGCACCGCAAGCTCGCCAAATTTATTTGCACAACAATTCGCCATTATGAGAGGTAATATAGAAAACGTCTGAACCTAGTAGCCGAGCTAGCGCAGGCTATGGAAAGGGAGCTTTGCAGCAGCAAAGCGGAATGCCTTCAGGATTAAGGGATTAACAGGATTGTTAAGCATAATGCTGAAAAATTTACTCTACCTTTAAATTAAAACCCATAATTTTGCTCAAAAATGCCATATGCTTATCCGTAGAAAATACAGAAACTTCAATATCCAGCAAACCCTCTACCACGAGTCGCATTCAAATTAACATTTAGCCGAACTTTACCAGCCATATCAATTAAACCTATACGTTTTTGATATTTTATCAGATGTTCCAAAGACAGCTCTATAAGCTTTGCTTTCTTTGAAATCCCGATTAACCTCTTTGCTTTCGTGAGCAAAGAATTTACTCTTTGAGTATTTACAAACGTAGCTGTAGAAAGTTGTTCCATAAGTTAAATATAGAAAACTCATTAACAATCCACCTCAAATCCTCTTTTCCACAATAAACCTAGGCCTCTGCTTGGTTTCCAGGTAGATTTTGCCTGTGTATTCGCCCACAATGCCTATGGAAAGCAGAATTAAACCGCCAATGCTCCAAATAGAGCAAATTATGCTGGACCAACCGNTAGTTGTTTCNCCNATAAAATACTGAANTACGGAATACACAATCATAAACAAGCTCATTATGAAAATTACTATGCCCATAATCGTGACCATCCTTATNGGCTTTATGGATAGCGAAGTTATGCCCTCAAGCGCAAATTTAAGCATCTTGGTAAACGGATATTTGCTCTCCCCTGCCAATCTTTCCTTACGCTCATAATATGCAATCCCGGTTTTATAGCCTAGCATGGGAACTATGCCACGCAAAAATAAATTCACCTCTTTGTATTCTTCCAATGCATTCAGCGCATTTTTGCCCATCAACCTGAAATCCGCATGATTATAAATGATGTTTGCTCCCAGCATATTTATAAATTTGTAAAAACAATGCGCCGTTATGCGCTTGAAAAATGAATCTTTAGCCCTCTTAGACCTCACCCCATAAACAATCTCACAACCGGAATTGTGTAAATTCAGCATCTCGTCTATAACAGAAATATCGTCTTGCAAATCTGCATCTATGGAAATGCAAACATCCGCAAATTCCTTAGCGCTGAGCAAACCGCACAAAAGAGCATTCTGATGCCCCCTGTTTCCGGAAAGTTTTATGCCGGAAATATTCTGGGGATTTTCCTTGCGCAAATTTTCTATCAGCTCCCAAGTACAGTCCTTTGAACCATCATCAACAAATACTATTTTTGACTCTTTAGAAATAACGCCGCTCTCCACAAGCCGTTGCACAATGCCAAGCAATTGCTGCGCAGTTTCAGGCAGAACCTCTTTTTCATTGTAACAGGGAACCACTATCGCAAGGAGCATAATTAAAATTTCCTCTTTATATCTTCTATGGACATTTTCATAAAAATAGCTTCTCCTTTTGGCGTTTCATAAGGATTTTGTAAAGATAGTAAATCCGAAACTATGGCTTTCATCTCCTGCGCAGAAAGCTCCGTTCCGCTTGAAATCGCCGAATTATTGGCAAAACACAGCGCATTTTTCCTGAACAAGTCGCTCTCCCTGCTTTCCCGAGCATCCTCCAAAAAACCTATAAGAGCCTTGCCGGCCACGCCAATCCGCAAATGAGCCGGAATCCCACGCAACCGCCAAGTATTAACGCCAAAGGGTTCCAGATAAAAACCGAGCTTCTTAATTTCATCTTTCTGCGCATCTAAAATAGGAGATAAAACCGCAGGAATCTCCACATTTTCAGGAAACAAAAGCTCCTGGCTAGCCAAATTCTCCCCACTCTGCAAAGCCTGTAAAGCCCGTTCAAAAAGAATAAGTTTATGCGCCCTATGCTGATCAATTATCAACATACTCTGCCCCTGTTCGCAAACAATGTAAGATTTGCCGATTTGCATGCAGTCCGGGCTGGGAGTTGAGATGTTTGGAGTTGAGAGTTGAGAGTTGAGAGTTGAAAGTGAAACAATCCTGTCATCAGGAAAAAGTTCAGAACTAGGTTTTGCAGAATAACTCTCCACTCTCCATTCTCTATTATCCGCAACGTAGCTCGGCGCCTTCTCTCTAAGCTCGTTCACAATTGAAATAGAAGGATACGAAATCGCATTTTGCAATGCATTGTGCACAGCGTGATTTACTGCGGAAAAAACTGCGCTGTCTCTTGAAAAACGAACTTCTCTTTTTGCGGGATGAACATTTACATCAAAAGTTTCAAGCGGCATATCCAAAAAAATAACCGCAATTGGAGAATGATCGCCGTAAGGAGCATAGGCTTGGTTGATGGCTTTGGCTATTAAGGCATTGTAAATTGGGCGTTTTTGCAAAAATATATATGGGATATTTCTTTTGCCTTCTGTGTCTGACGAACTTACAAACCCCCAAACCTTTATGCCAAACTCTTCCCACTGAACCTCTTTCAAAATGCGAACAACAGAAGCTCCCAGGCAATCGGAAATCCTTGACTGCAGGCTTCCTTTTTCCGAGCAAAACAACATGCGATTATCCGCTCTGTATTCAAAGCGAACATTTTCATTTGCCATTGCAAGCCTAACTATGCAGTCTAAAATCCTTGAGCTTTCAACCGAATCGTTTTTCAAAAAATCCGCGCGCACTGGAGCATTGAAAAATAAATCATTAACGGCAATTGTTGTGCCTGTGGTAATTGCAGAGTCTCCTTTATATGTTAAAACTCCGCCTTCAAATTCAGCTCTAATTCCGTTGCTCTCTATATCCAGCTTTGATATGGAAGCGATTGAGCTAAGAGCTTCGCCCCTAAACCCATTTGTGCTCAACTTGAACAAATCACTAGCTTCTCTAAGCTTGGAGGTCGCATGGCGCAGAACGCTTTTCTCAATATCGTCAGGGTCTATTCCACTGCCGTTATCTATAATTTTAATTAAATCCTTCCCACCTTTTCTCACGGAAATTTTTATCTGCGTAGCTCCGGCATCAAGGCTGTTCTCCACCAATTCCTTTACAGCAGAAGACGGCCTTTCAATGACCTCTCCCGCAGCAATTTGGTTTATGACTGAATCGGGTAAAACCTGTATCATGCAACTTCCGCAGCATTCTTTGCCACGGTCTTGTTCTTTGCGATTTTAGACCTTGCAACGCCAGCTGTCTGCTGGTCTCCAAGGAAAATTCGAACAACACGGATATTCTCTTTGGCTTCTGGTATTTTTACCTTCTCAAACAGGTTCACCCTTTGATTTGTGGT
>WQSZ01000170.1 GCA_009787645.1 Candidatus Fibrimonadales bacterium
TTTTTATTTTACATCCCAGAGATTGCGTACGGGATAGATTATCCAGTTATGTTTATTTTGCATCCGCAGAATGCCTAGATCAGGCAGCTTTGGTAGCGATATCTGAAAATGTAGATTTGAATGAATTGCAGAAATGGAGCAAAAACGAAGGCCCAAAAATGGTAGAATCTCTGAAAGAATTAAAACAGAGGGTAAAATCTATGCAATCACAATCAACTAAAAAGTAGTTTATATAAACTAAAAATTAGGTTTTTCATCTCGCCAAACACAAACTTTAAAACACCACCAAATCATTCTTGTGTATAGCCTCATCAAGATTTTTCATTCGCATAACCTTTTTAAGCTCCCGGCTATCATACTTGCTGATTCCCCTCGCAATCTTATTTCCGTTCACATCCTTCACATCTATCAAATCCTTCATGCTAAAATTGCCGCTGACGCTCACAACGCCAACCGGCAAAATGCTTGCATGCTTTTTTCTTATCGCATTCACACCACCGTCGTCTATCGTAATTGAACCCTTGGGCGTGCTCACAAAAGAAAGCCACTTTTTTCTGCTCGCTAACTTTTTCGCATTTCCTAAAAATAAAGTTCCCAGAGCGTTCTCAAACAAAACTTCGTGAGGCAAAACCTTAGTGCCATTCGCCAAAAAAGCATTGCAACCGGAACGAGTCACTGCTCGCACAGCTTCCAGTTTACTGTACATGCCTCCTGTGCTAACCGCAGAACCTGCCTCGCCGGGCTTAGCCAAATTCAGGATTTCGGAATTCACTTCAGGAACCAAATTCAAAAGACGCGCAGAAGCATTGGTCTTGGGATTGGAATCAAAAAGCCCGTCTTCGTCCGTGAAAAGCAAAAGCAAATCTGCATTCCAAAACAAAGCCACATCGCTTGAAAGTTTGTCGTTGTCTCCGACTTTTATTTCAGATACAACAACAGAATCATTCTCATTTATAACAGGAATAGTCTTGTGCTTCAGCATTGAAATCAAAATATTCTGCAAATTTTTATAGCGGTTCCTATCCCTGAAATCATCGGCAGAGAGCAAAATCTGGCCAACTGCGATCTTTTGCTTTTCAAAAGCATTCCTGTAAGCATGCATCAAATCAATTTGCCCAACCGCAGCGCACACTTGCTTATCCGCAATATTATCCGGTTTTTTGGAATAACCCATCCTGCCCATGCCAATGCCTATTGCTCCGCTGGTGACAATTGCAATTTCTTTCCCAGCCTCTTGCAAAACAGCTACGGACTCAGCAAGCCTGTTTATAAATGCCGTATTAACGCCTCTGGTTCCAGCCTCCACCAGCACTCTTGAGCCGAGTTTAATAACAATCCGCTTAGTCTCGGCGAGTAAATTTTTCCGCAAATCGCTCATTCTGATGTGGTAATTTAGAAACATTGCGCTTTTGCATTTACTACATTACCCCTACGAGGGAGAGCGATCTTTATTATATCAATCTAATGTTGGAGGTTTTTTATGCGCATTTTTGCGCTTTGCATCGCTTTTCCCTGTACACTCCTCGCTGCCGGCGAGAGAGCGGGCTTAAACATTTTCACCGAGCCGGACAGCGCTCACGTGTTTTTGGACGGCAATTCCGAAAAGGAGATTTCTGGAACGCCTTTTGAAAACTCCGCTATGTTTACGGGAGAGCATAGTGTTTTTCTCATTTTGCCAAGCGAAAGCTTTGTGCCGGCATCTTACGATGTTGTGCTGCAATCGGGCAAGACTTTTGAACTTCACCACGAGTTTTTGCGGAGAAACCAGGCTTTTGACGCTTATACTATGTCGCCTTCGGAGTATCATCTGGAGTTCAATGCAGGCTTTTTGTATTCTGGGGATTCGTCTAAAATACCGCTGAATTCGCGTTTGGGTTTGCCTTGGGGCTTTGGGGCAAGGCTTGCGTTTCCTGTGCAGGAGCTGGAGGTCAAGAGGTGGTTGCTCGGTTTGCAATACAATTATTTCCCTTTGCAAATAGGCATGGCTGTGGATTGGGTTAGCCCCAGGGGCTCAGGCTTTTCTGCAATTCGTGCTGCACTTTTGGCAGAGCAGAATGTGTGGGTTTTCAATCTTCTGGAAAACGCAGTCTATGAGTATTCCAATGAAGATAAAACGGAGTTCTATTTGCGAGCAGGTGTGCCCATAAAGCATATATTTATGCCATACATAGCCTTAAGAAAAAACCATCAGATTTCCATTGAGCCCGGCGCATTGCTGCAAGCAGGAAACAGATTTTCTTTGGAAGTGTCGGTGCAGATTGCAAAGGAGTTTGGGATTTATGTCGGCATTCACTCGGATTTTTCTTTCCATAAAAAAGCGAAAAAGAATTCAAAATCCAATTCAATTATTTGGGATGTGAATGCTGTTAGCAACAGAGAATTCAGAGCGTTCTGCAAAGAAAGAGGTTGCAAAATTCCCGATGATGACAATCCCGTTGTATCGGTCAGCTTAAAGGATGCAATGGCTTACGCCAAGCATGTAAACAAGAGATTGCCTACAGCAGAGGAGTGGAAGAACATGGCATCTGCTTATTCAAATTTTGAAGCCGAGTGTGAAAGCCCGAAATTAAAAAAGGCAAGTGATGGCCCGATCATAAACGGCATTCGAAACTTCGCGGGCAACACGGCAATCTGGCTTGCGCCGGAAAACGAAAACGCAAGCATAGCAAGCTTCGCCGGCAGTTCACACAACGATTCCCCGGAAGCCTGCAAAAGAAAATCCGTGCTAACGGACATATCCTCACCAAGAGGCAACGAATTTATAGGAATTCGCTTGGTGAGGGATTTGTGATGGAAAAGAGTATGCAATGCAAATTTAGCAATAAGAACGATTTATGTTGATAAAAGCGGGGGTAGAGCAGTCGCACCTAATTACAGTTCCATCGCCCAAAAGGGAGTATATGGAACCAACCCCGTTACTTATTAATATACAAACTTTTTCATAGAAGCCGGAGGAGGAGGCTTGATTCCTCCTCACCAAGAGTTTACTTGAATATCGTGATAAACACTCCCGCTACTAAAGCTGAACCAAGCGTGCTGGCAACAATCGGGCCCATTGCGTGCATCATAAGATGGTTCTGCGGATTGTATTCCTGCCCGAGTTTCTGAGAAACACGTGCTGCCATTGGCATTGCAGATACGCCGGAATTACCGATAAGAGGATTAACCTTTCCGCCGGAAAGCACATTGACAAACTTTGCCATCAAAACACCGCCCGCTGTGCCAAAAGCGAAAGCTATGAGTCCGAGGCAGATTATTATAAGCGTTTGAGTTTGCAAAAATTTTTCGCCAACAGCCGTTGCGCCAACAGAAATGCCTATTAATATCGTGAATATGTTCAAAAGCGGTTTTTGCAATGTGGGTAAGAATCTGTCAAC
>WQSZ01000171.1 GCA_009787645.1 Candidatus Fibrimonadales bacterium
TTAGAATTTGACAATGGCACTCGCATAGAGATTATGACAAAAGAAAAATTAAATGCCGTTGCAAAAGAATTGAACAATCTTGGCTATATTCATATTGCTTTCAGCGTTGGTGGCAAAAGCAAAGTAGATGAATTAACAAAACAATTGGAGAGTGATGGGTATAAAATAATAAGCAAGCCCAGAACAACAGGAGATGGCTATTATGAAAGTTGCATTTTGGACCCGGAAAATAATCAAATAGAGATTGTGGAGTGAAAACGAATGGTTGAAAGCGAAATAATAAGATACGCAGATAATGGCAGTTCGTTAGGTATAATTTTTTCTAAATTACCGCTATGCCCACCTTATACATAATAGCAGGTCCAAACGGCAGTGGCAAAACCACTCTCGCAAGGGAGCTTATAGAAGCAGAAAACTTGGATTTTGTAAATGCAGATGATATTGCAAAATCCATAAATTCGCAAGATGTTTCAAAAGCATATATGCAGGCAGGCAGAGAATTTTTCAGAAAAATAAATGAATTTTTGGACGCAAGAAAATCCGTTGTTATGGAAACCACTCTTTCTGGAAAATACCACAATCGGCTTATTGAAAAATTTAAGAGAAACGGATATGAAGTAAAATTATTATATGTTTTTTTAGAAAATACGAATTTATGTATTGATAGAATCAGATTTAGAGTATCTAAAGGAGGGCACAATGTTCCTGATGAAGATATAATTCGCCGTTATGCTAGAAGCAAGAGTAATTTTTTAAATGTGAAAATAGAAGTTCATCATTGGATTTTGTATTATAATGGTGGTGAAAAGGTCGTAGAAGTGGCTCAGGGAAATCGCTATAACGAGATAATTTCAAATGAAGAATTTTATAATTTATTTGTTGGAGATGAAGAAAATGGATGTTGATCTTTATGAATTTGCCGCAAAAGTTATGCTCTTAGCGAATCGTGGGGCTAAAAAAGCACAAGAGGAAAACCACAGGCTAGGTTTGCCGAATGTTTATTCCATTGAGGGAAGAACTGTTTTTGTTATGCCAAATGGCGAAATAAAAACGGAATGGCCGTAAGCAGGAGAAATTAACATGAAATGCAATAGTTTGGAAGAGGTTAGGCTCAATATTAACAGGATAGACAATGCTCGAATCAATTGACTACAAGCAAATATTCAAAGCATTCAAAGAAAATGCCAATGCACAGCAGGCGAGCAAGATGAGTGCGTATATGCAAAACAAATTTCCATTTTTCGGAATTCTAAGCCCCAAAAGAAAAGAACTCACAAAGAAGTTTTTATCTGTGGCAAAAAAAGAGAGCCATATAGACTGGACTTTTGTCAACGAATGTTGGAAGAAATCCGAACGCGAGTACCAGCATTTTGCGCTCAATTATCTTGAAGCGGTAAAAAATAACCTAACGCCAGCAGATGTTTCGGCTATACGTGAAATTGCAATAAAAAAATCGTGGTGGGATACGATAGACTACTTAGACAGGATAGTTGGGCATATTGCGTTGAATTTCCCGGAAGTGAACAAAATATTGCTTGCGTGGAGCGTTGACGAGAATATATGGCTTCGGCGGATTGCGATAGACCATCAGTTGCTACGCAAAGAAAAAACGGACACAACGCTTTTGGAAACAATAATAAAAAATAATTTTGGGCAAACTGAATTTTTCATAAACAAAGCGATAGGGTGGAGCCTTAGAGACTACAGCAAAACAAATCCGAAGTGGGTGAAAAATTTTATAAATAAATACCGTGATAANNTAGCCCCGATTTCAATAAGGGAAGCAAGCAAATATGTGTNATTGCACGGCTGTGTACCTATAAGGGGAAGTTTCCCCTTCGCTCCAACCGCCCAGCGAACATCACGGCAAACAGAGGGCGTTTTCCGCTAACCCCTCTAGCCCAGACTTCACGGCAAAATAATTTGCTATATTATTGCCCATGCAAATTGCTCTTGAACTTGTGTCTAAAACTTCTATGAGATGGCAACTATGAATAAGAAAAAACAGGAAGTTGTTTTGGCAAATGATATGCAGATTGATGAAAATGCCATTTTTGAGCGTGTATCGGAAATTATAGAAAATCGCAAAACTCGTGCGACTACATACGCCAACAGTGAAATTACTTTAATGTTTTGGGAAATTGGCAGGTATGTCAATTCGGTTATACTCGACTCAAAGCGTGCGGCTTATGGAAAGCGAATTGTGGCGACGCTGTCGCAACAATTGTAAGATAAATATGGGAGTTCGTTTGAATTGACCAATATTCGCCGAATGTTGCGTTTTGCAGAGGAATTTACGGATTACGAAATTGTGGCGACACTGTCGCCGCAATTGAGCTGGTCTCATATTGTTGAGCTTTTGCCCTTGTCAACTATTGAAGCGAAGCTTTTCTACGCCAAAGACATAGTGAATAGGCGGCTCGGAGTTCGTGAGCTTCGCAAGCAAATTTCCCGTAAAGCTTATGAACGGCGAGAGATTGCAAATTCGCAACTATCAGAGGCATCTTCCGTTCCGTTCAATGTATTCAAAGACCCTTATTTGCTTGATATTTTAGATTTGAAAGAAAATTTTCTTGAAGCAGATTTGGAAAAAGCAGTTTTGGCAGAGCTTGAAAAATTCATTTTGGAATTCGGTCAAGGTTTTACCTTTGTTGAACGGCAAAAACGTATGATTATTGGTGACGAGGATATTGTTTTAGATTTACTGTTTTATCACAGAATACTGAAAAGGCTTGTAGCTGTTGAGCTAAAAATCGGCGTATTCAAGGCGGCTTACAAAGGGCAGATGGAGTTGTATTTGAAATGGCTTGACAAACACGAACGCCAAGAGGGAGAAGAAGCTCCTATTGGGCTAATTCTCTGTGCCACTGCAAATCGTGAGAAGATAGAGCTTCTTGAAATGGACAAGGCAGGAATTGCAGTTGCGGAATATTGGACGCATCTTCCGCCTAAGAATGAATTTGAAGCGAAAATCAAAACGATATTGCTTGAAGCACAGGAACGGCTTGAACGCCGCAAATTGCTTAGTGGCGGCAAAATCCAAAAGCAGATTGATTATTTTTACGAAACAAAAGATACCTAACCGTAATGATAAGCGTTTTCCGCTACGCTATCCTCCCCCACAAGCTCACCCCCACCAAAACACGCCTCAAACCGCCCTCAAACCCAGCTTTTTTGCCAAGCGACCCTTGCCCAGAGGCAAAACAGGCAAAATGAAGTTTCTATATTACCCCCCAGTGTGGCAAACTTTACCGCTTAATTGAAAATGGAGAATTGAGAATAATGAAGCAAAACACAATGCTTTCTTATGCAAACGACCTTGCTTCTGCGTGCAGATGCGAGCCTATTCTCAATTCTCAACTCTATCATTCTCAAT
>WQSZ01000172.1 GCA_009787645.1 Candidatus Fibrimonadales bacterium
ATTTCCTTGCCCTTTTTTGCCATTGCAATTCCGGTTAAAGCTTGCGGCACGTATAAAAACTGGGTGAGTTTAATATCGCCGGTTACTCCCCAATTTATGGGAATTTCAAGAAATGCATTATTCGGATCAAAGCCTGGGGCTCCAGCCAAAGCTCCAATCCACATAGGGTAGTTCGGAACCATGGTTGGGTCGTTGAAAAAGAGGCGAGTTACTGCGCCACTGGCTGTGAGTTGCGGCATGTAGCTGCGGAAGGCGGCGTTTATCTGCGCGTCTATACCCTCAGAGCCAAGCTCTGACTTTTGAATGTCCAAGTTTCCCTTTAATCCGTCATTTAAGGCCTGTTGCAGGCTAAGAGGGGCTGCGGTAGCAGTCGTTAGACCTGCTCCGACAAGCACCAAAAGAAATAAAATTCTGCTCATACTAAAAAAAATAAATAAATAGTTTTGGGAATATAGGTATTTTTTGCGTTTGTAATGACTAAACGGAGTTTTTAAAGGATAAAGTGAATTCTCAGCTTAACTTTGGGATAGCTCCGCAAAATTTTACTTTGGAAATCTTCTCTATCATTTTGGCATTGTCAAAAGCCATTTCGCCGTTCAAATCAACGCCTTCTTTCCATGAGAACAGGAATCCGCAAACCTCTACGCCTTTGGATTTCAGGTAATCTATTGAAAGCAAAGTGTGGTTTATGGTGCCAAGCCCCGGTTCTGCCACGAGCAATACGGGAAAACCCGAGAGTTTTGCCATATCTGCCATGTCAAAGTTCTGTGCTATGGGAACCCTTACCCCTCCGGCTCCTTCTACGAAGATAAAATCGTATTGTTTTTTGGCCTTTGCCAAGAAACTTTTAATTTTCGCCTTGTTGAACTTCACCTTTTCCTTTTCAAAGGCAAAATGCGGTGAGCTCGGCGTTTTCAAGCTATAGGTACAAGCTACATTCTTGTGCTTTGTCATCTTCTTGACAAGAGCTACGTCATCAGGCTTCCCGCACTGAATCGGCTTGTAGTACAATATCTTTCCTTTTGAACTTTTAATTAGCGAGAGCAAGAATGCGCTCGCATAAGTTTTCCCGACATCAGTTCCGGAGCCGGCTATAAAGAGACCTTTTCCCATAAGATATAATATAGAAATATAAGCATTTGCCGCTCACCCCAAAATTAACTACATTATAATTAGGAGGTTCAAATGAAAAATGTTTTTATTTCGCTCTTTTTATTGGCAAGCTGGGTTATGGCTTCTAATATTGTGGAAACCAATGGCAGGCTTGTGAGATGCGGTAACAAAATTTGCGGCGAAAAGACCGACGGTGAGCCTGTACAGGTTAAAGGTCCCAGCTTTTTTTGGAGCACTCCGGGGTGGGGCGGAGATTTATTTTTTAGAACAGAAACTGTAAATGCTATGGTCGATAGCTGGAATGCCACGTTGGTTCGCGCTCCTTTGGGTGTTGAGCCGGGAAAAATGGAGGATGAAAGTGCTACCGGGACAGGCTATGAAGATAAACAAGAAGACAATTGGGCTCTTGTTGAAACGGTTATAGATGCAGCGATTGCCAAAGGCATTTATGTGATTGCAGATTGGCATTCTCACTATGCACATACTCTTGAAGCTCTTGCCATAGACTATTTTACAAATGAGAATAGAGCGGGAAAATATTGCAATACGGAAAATGTGATTTATGAAATTTTTAATGAACCTCTCGATGAAGGAACTGCGGCTTGGGCAACAATAAAAACTTATGCCAATAATGTTATAGCAGCAATACGGAATAAGGGATGCAACAATTTGATTTTAGTAGGCACACCTTTTTATAGCAGTGAAGTAGATGTTGCCGCAAACGATCCGCCAACCGATTCGGAAAATAATTTCGCATTTGTTTTTCACATGTATGCGGATGAGCATAGAATAGACAAAGCTCCTTGGCCTCAGAAACCAGCAGGCACAACTTACGGAGGTCTTGTTCAAGCTGCGCTTGACAAAGGTTTTCCTGTATTTGTGAGCGAATGGGGAACCAATAATGCCGGTTCCGGTGCTCCTAATCTTGCGGAAGCCGATAAATGGGTTAAATTTATGGATGAAAATAAAATATCATGGGCAATTTGGTCTGTATATTCAAATGGAGCTTTGTCTTTATGGAACAATATAAATCCTCTGGCTTTGGATGAGATTTTCGGTGCGAATGCTTTTAATTGGACAAACCCGAATTATATGAGTGTAAACGGTCGCTATGTCTACCGCCTGCTCACAGGGAAGGATACAACAGTGACCGGACCGGCAAAAATTCAATGGNTGGAATACGTTGGAGATTCATCACCTATAGATAAAAATGATTGGGGTTATTACGCATGGATACAAGGAAATGATNACCATCCGACTAAGAATGTTGAGAATGGAGCGGGTTTTATTTTTGANGGAAACCTCACTTATGCCGGATTTGGCACCGGCNCTGATTTATCNCTTGGGCTTGAAAACTGCGGATATGGCATTGGTTATTCTTACAGAGGCGCAGCACATGAATTTTATATTACAGCCACAGCAACAGTGACCAGCGCAAGAGCGATTAGCGAAAAGTCAGACACATGGAAAAGCGTGAATCATAAATGGTCATATTTTTTAGGACACAACACGAGCAATAATTCCTCTATAAATGAGATTGGCTGGAATGTTATTATGGCAAGTGCCAACAAAACCAAAGATTCTTTGCAGATAAAAGACCTTATATGCCTTGAAGACCCGAATGGCGGCACACTTTCTATTCGCACGCCGCAAATAGCAAACAGCAATATCCGAGCTTATTCGGCTGGCAAAAACATAATGCTGGCAAATGTCCCTGCCAATGCAAAAATAGAAGTCTATAACCTAAGCGGCAAGAAAATTTATAACTCTCAACTTTCAACTCTCAACTCTCAACTCAGAATAGAGGTTCAGACAAAAGGAATGTACTTGGTAAGAGTCAACGCCCAAACTTTGCGAGTTGCTGTTTTCTAAATTACAGCTATGAAAAAATCCATATTATCGCAAGATTCAAAACTCATAGCGTCCACTTATGCAAAAGCGGATGTTTCTTTTGTCAAAGGAAAGGGCGTTAAACTCTTTGATTCAAATGGCAAAGAATACTTGGATTTTGCGAGCGGCATCTCCGTAAATGCGCTTGGGCACTGCCACCCTGCCATAACAAAAGCGATAAAAGAGCAAAGCGAAAAATTTTCGCACATCTCAAATTTATATCCGAATGAGCCGCAGATAAAACTCGCACAGAAAATGCTTGCGCTCACAAAATTTGACAAAGCGTTTTTTTGCAACTCCGGCACAGAAGCCAACGAAGCGGCAATAAAATTCACTCGCAAATATTTTGCTAACAGAATAGAAAT
>WQSZ01000173.1 GCA_009787645.1 Candidatus Fibrimonadales bacterium
ATAATCTAAAATTTCTTTATTTTTTCCTAAGCCTTTTTTGATAGCTATGTCGCTTGACTTTAATCCCCCATACAACCCCATATATCCTTTATCTGTAAAAGTAGCGTATTCATAAGTGGTTTGAATGCCTGCTCGCTTTGCAGCCTCATATAGCAACATATTTTTTTGCTTTATGTCGCTGCGCAAAAACAAACGTTTTCCATCTTCATCAAGGCGATTATAAAGTTCTTGAACCTCTTGTTGTCTAGTTTTAACAGCAAAGTACATCTGCCCATGTGCTATAGCTTCTTTACGAGGGTCGCCGTTCATTACAATAAGGTAGCACGCAAAACGGGTTAGGCGGTAATCAAGTATCTCTTTATGGGTTTTGCCGGCGTTGGCAAAACCCATATTCATTACTTCGCCAACTTTCCATTTTGATCGTATTCCTGACGGCATTTCAACTGATTTGCTAATTTCAGCAAAATGATGCGTAGGCTCTTGCTCGTTTAGTTTGCAAGATACCATCGCCTTATCTATGACATCGCAAAAACGCCTCCATTGCGCATAACCCAAGACTCCTTGCAACTCTCGTGCAAGCCAGTATTCATTTCCATTTTCATCTAAATGTTTGATTTCTTCAAACTTTTTTGCCTGCCATTTTTCAATATTCATAATCCCTCTTAGATTGAAATAACAAAGTGCAAAGAATATAGAAAATAAGTTAATAAAAAAAGCATCCTCACCACCCGTAAGTCATCTGGACGAGTTCGATTTTCTATATTTTCCTCATGAATTTGAAATCCCCTCTTTCTGAAATTAGCATTTCACTTGCTTTGGCGTTAACCGTTTCCTGCTCCAGTGATGAAGGAGAAAACGAGCCAAAAGATCCATGCAAAAAGGTTGAATACAACCCACAGACCCAATTTTGCTTTGAAGGCAATGTGTCTAATAAAGAAGTATTTACCGATGCTCGCGATGGCAAAGAATATAGGTATGTGAAAATAGGAAATCAAACCTGGATGGCGGAAAATTTAAATTACAGCGGTGATGGCAGCATAGGTAGGTGCTACGAAGACGAGCCTGCTAATTGCGACAAATACGGCAGGCTTTATTATTGGTATAAAACAATCCGTCCAACGCTTAGTGAAGCGACTGATGTTTGCCCCAGTGGTTGGCACTTGCCAAGCGCTGAAGAATGGCGAACTCTTATTGATTTTGCCGGTGGCAATGAAATTGCCGGAAAAAAACTTAAAGCCAGAGATGGTTGGGATGGTTTGGATACAGGAACCGACGATTATGGCTTTTCTGCTTTGCCGGGAGGATATGCTCCTGCTAAAATAACGGCGCAAGAATATGAGGGATGGCTAATTATAGCAGAACTCCAAGGTTATAATATTGATGTCTATTTTAGTTTTATGGGCATGCTTGGGCTGTGGTGGAGTTCAACAGAAGATGATTTTATTAGCAGTATTGGATTCTCCATATATGATACTATTGATCAGATGGCGGGCGGTGACAGAAGTGGTAAATTTAACCTAAAATCTGTTCGTTGCGTAAAAAATTAAAGCTTATGTATTCAAATTCTTGCACTCTATACTGAGCAATATTTTCTATTTTTTGCTTAATATGGAGAGCAATTTATGGATAAAGAGGTCATAAAAAGCATTATTACCGCAAAACAGCGGGAAATTTTGGGCTTGGAGTTGCTTGAAAGGCCGCTTGACATAGAGAAAAACATGAACTATGTCTTTGTGGGGCTTCGCAGGGCAGGGAAATCGTATATGCTATATCAGCATATTCAGGCGCTTGTTAAAAGCAAACGAGCCGCCATAGAAGACATTCTTTTTGTGAATTTTGAAGACGAAAGGTTCGGAGACCTGCAGGCAAAGGATCTGGATTTATTTTTGGAAGCTTATAAAGAATTGTACAACAGAAAGCCCATTGTTTTTTTAGACGAAATTCAAAACATAAAAGGCTGGGAAAAATTCGCTCGCCGCCTGGCAGATTCCAAATGCAGGGTTTTCATAACCGGAAGCAATGCAAAAATGCTGAGCAAAGAAATACACAGCACTTTGGGCGGCAGGTTTTTAGTAAAGGAAACTTATCCTTTTTCGTTTGAAGAATATTTGAATTTCAACAAAACCCGTTTACCCGAAAATTGGGAATACAACTCGGATTTATGCGCCAAGGCGGCAAGATTATTTAAGGGTTATTTTTATGATGGCGGTTTTGCGGAATCGTTTTTATTACAAGACAAAAGGAGTTATTTAAATTCTCTTTATCAAAAAATATTGTTAGGAGATATTATTGCAAGAAACGCAATTAGAAATGATAATGCAATTAAACTTTTGGTAAAAAAACTGGCAGAAAGCGTTTTGCAGCCAACATCTGCGAACAGGCTAAAGAATATAATAAGTTCCACAGGCATTAGCGTATCTCGCAATACCTTGATAGACTACCTGAAATTTTTGGAAGATTCTTACTTGATTTTCGGCATTAGCAATTATTCGGATAAATTAAGCGATAAGGAAACTATTAAAAAACGTTATTTTTGGGATAACGGTTTGCTCAACATTTTTCTTTTTGATTCCGATACAAAACTGTTGGAAAATATTGTTGCAATAAAGCTAACGAAAATTTACGGAGAAAATCTGTTCTTTTACAGAAAGAATATTGAAGTGGACTTTTTTATTCCGAGTGAGAAAAGAGCAATTCAAGTTTCTTACAGCATTGAAGACGAAGCCAGTCGGCAACGGGAAATAAAAGCTCTGCTCAAACTGTCGGAAGCATATCCTTTGAAACATCTTGAAATAATAACATTTTCTGCGGCGGATACCATAACGGAAAATGGGAAGACCATAAAAGTTGTGCCTATTTGGAAATGGTTGTTGAGCAAATAAACGAGTTCGATTTTCTATATTCCCAATATGCTTGATCCCATACGAACCGCTCGCGTGCTTGGAAGCTTGATTGTTGTGCAGGGTGTTGTGCTTCTTGCGTTTTGGAAAATTCTGGGAACAGTTATTGCAACCGCAACTGCACGCTATGCTAACTTCAGCGGCAAAATGGCAAAAGCATTTTTTTCTCAAGACAAAGCTTTGATCAATTTGCTGCAAACTGGGGATTCTTATCTTATAATATTGCTCGTCTTAGGATTGCTCATCTCTTTTTTGGGAATAATTATGATTGCCTTTCCAAAGCAAACTATGCAAATTCTCCTTGCATTGCGGGTATTGTCTCGCTGGACCACTCCTCAAAATTCCCACTTGCAATCCGATCTCTTGCTTGCTTCATCAAATTCAGATAAAAATGCAAATTGTGAATGCTCGCAA
>WQSZ01000174.1 GCA_009787645.1 Candidatus Fibrimonadales bacterium
TGCTTTAAGCGATAAATAAAGGCAATTGATTTTTTTGCAGAAACGGAATATGAATTATCTTTTTCCATCTCCGCAATTTTTTCGTAATAGACCAAAGCTTCGTCGAGCCTGCGCATCTGGCATATGCAATCTGCGAGACCTTCGTAAACTTCTCTATTATAATTTTGAATGCACTTTCTGTAATAGCCTTCCGCATAACTGAACTTTTTATGAAAACGCAAAATGTTTGCCATAGTCAAGTTCAATGCGAAAGACAAAGGATTTCTGTTCAAATATGATTTTGTGAAATTGATAGCCTGCTTCAAATCACCGGCTCTGCTGTAATTGATCGCTATGGACATCACAGCTTTTTCGTTTTCCGGTTCTCTGGAAAGCAGTTGCACAAAACATTCGTGCGCTTTCACATAATCGCCTTTCTCTTGCCAAACACGTCCCATTGATATCAGCGAGTTTGCATCTCTGGGTTCTTTCTCAAGCAACTCATTCAAGCACTCAACAGAGTCGTTGTATTTGCCGAGCTTGCCCAAAATAACCGCACGCATTTTTTTTGCCGATTGAGATTCCGGCTGTATGTTCAGCACGCTGTCTATTGTGGTCAACGCTCTTTCGTAGTCATTATTTCTAGCAAGAGCAGATGCTAAATTGTGCAGAACGCTAACCGAGTTATTAGACTTTTCCACAGCACGTTCAAAATAAGGAACTGCCGCAGGAAATTTTCGCATCTTGTAATATATGCGTCCTATAGAGTTTTCAATTTCCCACACTCTGTCTGCACCCTCTGTTCGCTCCGCTTTCTGCAATATGTCAAGAGCTCTCTCAAAATCTCCGGCATCCAAAATTTTTGAAGCTTCCTTAAAAACTTCATAAGCCGGCAAAGCAAACCTGGCTTCATCTCTTTGGTTTGCGGCATCCATGCTTTCCAATTGTTTGCGAGCTGCCATATTCTCAAAAAAGTTTATGGATTTTCTCGCAGAATTTCTGTGCGCAGGATTTTGATCTATGGATAAAATGTAGCGATACACTTTAAGTGCCATAGCGAATTTCTGCAATTTGGAAAGTGCGGTAGCAATTGAGTTGTAAAGCGTAAAGCTATAGATACGCCCTATTTTTCTCGCCTTGTTGTAATGCAAAAGCGCTCTGCGATAATTCTTTTCGGAAGACGCAAGTGCCCCAGCCAACAGATGTCCTTCCGAAGAATACGGAGACTGAGAGAAAAGCAAATCACAGCAATTCCACGCTTCTTCATAATTACCTTGCGCATGGTAAATTGTGCCTTTTAATTTCAACGCTTTTTCGCTTCTCTCATTTACCTGTTGCAAAATTTTATTTGCGCACTCCATTGCCTCGGTTAAATTTTTCGAGTGAAAAAGAGTGTAGCCAAGCGATATGAAAACTTTTTCAATATCGGAATTTTGCGGATTCTCATATTTTAACACATCGCAGAGAATTTCATAAGATTTTTTAAAATCTCTCTGCATCTGCTTAACCACAGCCATAGAGGTGAAGCATTTAATGTTATGAGGTCTGAGCGCAAGCGATGATTGAAAGCAATTATACGCATCGTCAAACAGATTCAGTTCCATATAGGCAATGCCCATATTGTACCAAACGCCTGCGACATCGTTGTTTGAATTACCGTTTGCTTCTGCTAGTTTCAACGAAAGTTGCAACTCACTGATTGCAGCTCTCTGCTGATCCGTTCGCAAAAACATCAACCCCAAAAGCGAATGAAGTTCAAAAACCTCACTCTCGGGATCCTGGTTTTTCAATGCCAGAATTTCATTTAAGAGATTCTGGTATTCCCTCGCGCGCCTTTCACCGGTATAGCGAGATGCCTCTGTTATTTCCAAAGAAATACGAGCGCACTCATCCTTAATCTCGGTATAAGGATCTTCATAATTTCCATTAGTCATTTTGTTTTTCCTCCCTTCCTAATTTCAATGTCGCTATTAGATCATTAAGTTTAACCACTAACGACCCGCAATTTTATTCTTAGCATTAACCTTAATGACCCTGGGTTGCCAGCTCTTGGCTTCTTCAGGTGTCATCGATGTATAAGCCACTATTATCACCAAATCATTTTTCTGCACAAGGCGCGCTGCAGCTCCATTCAAGCATATCACCCCAGATTTGGCCTTGCCTTCTATAACGTAAGTCTCAAAACGTTCTCCATTGTTTATATTCAGAACATGCACTTTTTCACCGGGAAAAAGATTAGCTGCGGTCATAAGCTCCTTATCTATAGTTATTGACCCCTCATAATCCAAGCAAGCATCGGTTACCGTAGCTCTATGGATTTTACTTTTTAATAATTCTACGAACATATTATGCGAAAATATAGAAAATTCACAACTGGAATTTGGGTATAAGCCAGCCGTTTTGAGCTTCAGCTACGGCAATAATTTTGCCATCTTGGGCTATAAACACAAGGTTTTCTCCAGCCACCTGTACAGGCATCCCATTTAAAATTTTTTTTGCATCTCCTTCCCCAACATTCACAATTTGCCAGTTAAAAAGTTCTTGTGGCGAAATAAGCCTGTCACAAGCCTGTTCCACAGAGATGCCACCTATGGCGAGTCTCCTGATGTTACCTGCCACACCATAAGTTCCCAATTTTTCCGCAATGTCTCTAGCCAACGAGCGGATATAGGTTCCTTTGGAGCATTTGCAATAAATGGAAGATTCTCCAATCCGCCGCAATTCATGGATAAAAACTTTCCGTGATTTCAATTCCACGTCCAGACCTTTCAGTGCCAAGTCGCTCGCTCTTTTTCCGTTAATTTTTATTGCGCTGAACATCGGCGGCACCTGTTCTATTTCCCCGATAAATGTTTGCAAAACTTTATCGATGTCTTCCGCAGTTCGCGCGGCATTGCCATCTCGTTTTAATATGTTCCCGGTTGGTTCAAGTGTGTCGGTTAAAATTCCCAAATGCAAATCGAATGAATACGTTTTATCCTGAGCTTCTATGTAAGGCAGCAACCTTGTGCATTTGCCAATAGCCGCAACAATCAATCCGCTAGCCGAGAGATCTAAAGTTCCGGCATGCCCAACCCGTTTCGTGTTAAACCGTTTTTTAATTGCGAACAACGCTTTGAATGACGTAATACCAGGCGGTTTGTCGATGATGGTTAATCCAGAATTCATTTAGCACCCCCTAACGAACATCGATAATCGCATTCAACCGACGTTTTTTCCATAACGCAGGATTGTCGTGAATATATTTTTTTATTCCAGCATATTCAATTTGATCACGAATCACGTATTCATAATAATTTC
>WQSZ01000175.1 GCA_009787645.1 Candidatus Fibrimonadales bacterium
GTTGCGGTTGCCTCTGCTGTACAGGGCTTCTAAATGCGCTGTTTCCCAGGAGTTCCAGTTTAGGCGCACATTTTTGTATTTGAAAAGGTTGTCTTTTAGAATTTTTATGCGGGCTAGNGCGGTTTCTTTGTCTATGAANGGTGCCCATTGTAAGGGNGTCCANGCTTTGGGTATGAATATTCCTATGCTTAGGGCTATTTGCCCCCTTTTGTTGTAGGTTAAAAGCTTTTCTGTTAGCTTTACCAATGCCATTATGTCTTCGTCGGTTTCGGTTGGGAAACCTATCATTATGTAGAGTTTTATTTTGTTGAAACCGTTTTGGAATGCGCTCTCCACGGCTTGCTCAATGTCGGAGTCGGTTATGGTTTTGTTTATGAATTTGCGCAGGCGCTCCGAGCCTGTTTCCGGTGCGAAGGTTGCGCTCCGGCCGCCTTTTAAGGCATAGACTTTAGTCGCAAGGCTTGAGTTGAAGCTGCTCACCCTTAGCGATGGCAATGAGACATCTATGTTTTTGAAAAAGGGGTCTGCGATAAAGGAATCTAATAAGCTTTCTACAGGGGAGTAGTCTGCGGTGGAGAGGGATAGTAGCCCTAGCTGGCGGTCTCCGGTTGCTTTTAATCCTTCTTTTGATGTGTCTAATACATCGTCTGCGTTTAGTTCCCGTGTTGGCCTGTACCAGTAGCCAGCTTGGCAAAAACGGCAGCCTTGTGTGCAGCCTCGCATTACCTCTACGCAAAAGCGGTCGTGGATTAGCGGCGTGTTTGCTATCAGGTTTTTGGTGGGTAAAAATTCTTTGGTGAGCTTTGGCAGGTAAGTTCTTTTTACGGTTTTTTGGATTGTGGGCACATAAAAGCCTTCTAATTTTGATATTTCTTCCAGTATTTCTGCTCTATTTTTGTTTTTTTTGCATTCTCCTATTAGGCGCAGGACTTTTGGGGTGGCTATTTCGCCGTCTCCTATGCACATACAGTCAAAGAAGTCTGCGATGGGCTCTGGGTTTGCCATGGATGGGCCACCGGCTATGATTATGGGTTCATGTTCTGCTCTGTTCGCTGCAAAAGCGGTGATTCCTGCGAGCTCCAGAACATAAGGGATATTTGTGAAATTGAGCTCTGTTTGAACGGTTATGCCTACCGCATCAAAACTTTTCACTTCGCTGTGAGTGGCGTGGGTGTAGAGCAGGACTGAGTTTTCCTTCATCAGCTTTGCCATGTCTAGCCAGGGAGCAAAGGCTACTTCGCATAGGAGGTCAGATTCTTTGTTTACAGAGTTGTATAAAACTCGCATTCCGTTGTGCGACATGCCTATTTCGTAAAGGTCCGGGAAAATCAGAGCCATTTTTGCCAAGACGTCGGTTTTTATAACGCTATTAGCTTCGCCGCCCATGTATCTGGCCGGATTTTCAACAAATGGCAGAATTTTGTTAACCAATGGGCAATTCCTTCAAAAGATACATGTCTGTACCTTCCATTTCAATGTAGCCGTCTTTTATATAAGAGGATAGTTCCCTGTTCACGGTTTCTCTTGAGGTCCCGCTCATATCCGCTATTTGCTGCTGGGTTGGGCGATTTCTCAGCAGTATTGCCGTTTGCGAATTGCGTTGCACTTGAATCCCTTTTTCTTCGATGAACTGCATAAGGCAAGACATTATGCGGCCTTTGATAGTGCTCATGGAGAGGCTGGCGATTTGCATATAGGCTTTGCTCAATTTTTGCGTTGTTTGCCTTAAAAATACAATGGATAATTTAGGGTCGTTTATTATCTCTTTTAAAAAATCCTTTCCTTTGAAGGTTATAATAGTGCATTCTCCGTCTGATTTTAAAGAAATTGCGCTTCTGCCGGTGTCGTTCAAGAGCTGTATTTCACCGAAAAAGTCTCCAACTCCCAGCAGGCTTAGAATATTGTTTCTGGCGTTTTTTTCGTCGTAAAAGACCTTTGCCATGCCTTTTGCGATAAAAAATATGTATCTGCGGGGGTCTCCGGCAAGGCTTATGGTTTCTTCGTCCTGAAAGCTTAAAATTGTGCCTATTTTCTCGAATTTGCTTAGAGTAGCAGTGTCCAATTCGCTAAAAAAATCCACTCTGCGGAGCATTTCCGCCATTTTTGGAGTTTCCGGTTCAATTATAGGCTTTTTTTTTGGCACTTTGAAAATATAGTAAATATTACTATATTCCCCCCTATGGGCCCCTCCTTGGTAAAAAAGAACAGCGTGCTTCTTGTGGATGACGAAAAATCCAACCTTGAGGTGCTATTAAGCATACTAAGCTCGGATTATACCATTTACATGACCAAGAACGGATCCAGTGCCGTTGAAATGGCAGAGAAATATTTGCCCGACCTTATCCTGCTGGATATTATTATGCCGGACATGGACGGATATGATGTTCTGAATGCGCTTAGGTCTTCTTCTAAAACCAAGCATATTCCGGTTATCTTCATTACCGGGCTTAATTCGGTTGAAGACGAGGAAAAAGGTCTTGACCTGGGGGCTGCTGATTTTATACATAAACCTTTCAGCGCAAAAATTGTCAAGTCAAGAGTGCGGATACAAATGCAAATTGTGAACCATGTAGGCTCTATGCTTAAAATGCACAAGGACTTGGAAGAAATGGCTGCGGTAGCCGAAGCCGCCAATAGAGCTAAATCGGATTTTTTGGCGAAAACAAGCCATGAAATACGCACGCCGATGAATGCTATAATGGGCATAACGGAAATTCTTATAGAGAATGAAAATCTTCCGGAAGATATTGAAGTTGGTCTTGATAAAATATATAATTCATGCGATATGCTTTTAAGCATAATAAACGATATATTGGATTTTTCCAAAATAGAAGCCGGCAAAATGGATGTTGTGCCTGTTGAATATAACGTTGCCAGCATAATAAACGATTCGGTGCATTTGAATATTATGCGTATTGAAGGCAAGCCCATTGAGTTTAAGCTCAATGTTGATGAAAATATTCCTGCAAAGTTAGTTGGCGATCAGCTTCGCATAAAACAAATTTTCAATAACCTGCTCTCCAACGCATTTAAATATACGGATTCCGGCGAGGTTAATTTATCTATCTGTTTCAAAGAATCTCGCCTTGAGTTCAGCGTTCAAGATACCGGCTACGGCATGAC
>WQSZ01000176.1 GCA_009787645.1 Candidatus Fibrimonadales bacterium
ACTTTGGATAATTTTTATCTGCATCCTCTTGTTATTAGCGGTTATCCGATTTTAAGGAACAGCGAAAGTTTTTTTGCGCAGGGAACGGGAACAATTTTAGCAGAAGCTCGTTACAAGTATTTCGTTTACAAAGATTTCAGAAGAAGGTTTGGAATTTTCACAACAAGAGATTTTTATTTCTCGCCTTTTGCACAAATGGGCAGCGCTTGGGAAAACCATCCGTTGCCGGACTTAAAGCACAGGGAAAATTGGTTGCGCAGTTTTGGCATAGACTGGAATTTGGAAAACCGCATATTTTATTCCGTACCGTTTAATTTGCGTTTTGGAGTGGCAAGAGGTTTGGATGCGCCAAAAGACACGAGAATAAGAATTAGCGTGGGGGCATTCTAAAATCTGCGAGCGTTTGAACGATGCTCCAAAATGAAACTCGGCAACGGATTGCACAAAACCTGAGCGACCACGCTGATCTGCAAGCATTGCAAATAAACCGCCGTTATCTATGAATTCCAATAAACACTGAGGCTGAACTTTTTGCGCAAAGCATTTCCCTTTGAAAGATCGTTTCTTTTGTACATAGTTTTTGGAACAGCTCGGTTGCTTTTTTGCCGTTGGTGAAAAGTGCAGGCTCTAAAAGAAAGAATCAAGAGCCGGTTCGGGAGTAAATTTATTATAACTGACGAGGAATTGAAGGAGATTTTGAAGTCGAAAAATGAGGTATAGACTACCTAAAACCGTCAGAGTTAGGGTTTAAAGATACTGGAGAAGACTCATATAGAATAGCTATGATGTCTGCCTATTTTGCCTTAAAAAATAAGCTTACTCAAAAAGATGTGGAAAAAGTTCTTATAGAGCAGAGAGATTTAGGAGTATAAATCATTTGGATCGCTACTTAGCCAATCCAACCACACAGACCCATGATATTTTTCTAAATTTAATACATGCTGAAATATATATTTGGAAATGCGACTGCTGAGAAAGTTTTGCTCCATGTTTACCACTATGGTAGCGTACATTCTGCAGCCATAGCAGAAGATTACAAAACCAGCGTAACTCCGATTGCCAACCAACTAGAACGCTTTGAAAAGGCAAATATCCTAGTGTCTAAAGCAGTAGGCAGAGCCAGGCTATTTTCTTTTAATTTAAAATCTCCTTTTGTAAAACCAATCAAAGAATTGCTAAAAATAACCTATGAATCCATTCCTCTAAAAGAAAGGGAAACTATTTTCAAAACCAGACGAAGACCCAGGCAAAAAGGAAAACCCGTAATTTATGGAATTTAGTACCTGCACTGAACAGGAATTGTGGCAATATGTGGCATCAGAACTGAACAAAGCTGGCATAGAGACTGTACTTGTGGGCGGTGCGGTAGTTGCGGTTTATTCAAAAGGGGTTTATCGTTCTGGCGATTTGGATATTGTAGTTAACAGTTACATTCAAAACGATAAATTAATTACAAAAATCATGCAAAATATTGGTTTTATAAAAGAAGGCAGACATTGGAAAAGAAATGACTGCAAGCATCTTTTTATAGAGTTTATAAAACCGCCAATAGCCATAGGCAATGATTATGAAATTAAACCGAATAAGATGTTGGTAAATGAACAAGAACTTTTTATTTTACATCCCAGAGATTGCGTACGGGATAGATTATCCAGTTATGTTTATTTTGCATCCGCAGAATGCCTAGATCAGGCAGCTTTGGTAGCGATAGCTGAAAATGTAGATTTGAATGAATTGCAGAAATGGAGTAAAAGCGAAGGTTCAGAAATGATAAAAGCTCTGGAAGAATTAAAACAGAAAATAAAATTTATACAATCAACTAAAAATTAGGTTATATAAACTAAAAATTAGGCTCAAAATTGCATGAAAACAAAATTGCTATTTACACACTTTTTAGGACAGGCTCGAAAACTATGGCTTTCCATATCTGCCTTTTAACTCCCCCTACCCAAACAACTCATCATGCGACCCAACTCTCTGCAAAATTAACTCCCCTTCCCAGACTTAATATAATTTTCCGTCCACTTAAACGCTTCAACAGTCTCCTCATTCGGAACACTCTCCCTTTCCCCCAAAGCAACGGGAAACGGTATACCCTTACGAAAAACAAGTTGAGTCAAATACAGGCGAATTGCCGTAGTCAAATCCATGCCCAAAGCCTCAACAATAGCTGAAGCCTGCTCTTTAAGGTTCATATCCAACCTTAACGCAATACTCGTTGTTTTGCTCATTCATATCTCATTTAATGCTAATTTAGCACTAATATAGGGTTAATTTATATATAATGTAGAAATTTATTAGAGGTTCTTTATTATTCATTAACTAATGCGCTTCCAGCCAGTTATCTCCAACGCCAACGTTTGCTAAAATTGGAACGGAGAGCGGCCAGGCGTTTTCCATTTCATATTTAATCATTTGCGAAAATTCTTCTGCATTTTCTTTTGGACATTCAAACACAAGTTCATCGTGAACCTGCAAAAGCATTTTGAGCGGCAAATTTTCGTTCTCAATTTTCGTGTGCAGCCTGAGCATCGCTTCCATAATCAAGTCTGCCGCGCTGCCCTGAATTGGGCTGTTCATAGCCATGCGCTCTGCCATCGCTCGCTCCTGATGATCGCTCGCTTGCAGCTCCGGCAAATAGCGACGTCGCTTTGCGATTGTTTCCACATATCCGCTTTTTTTCGCCTCGCTAACAACTTCTTCAAAATAAGTTTTAACTTTGCTGTATAAATTAAAATATCCGTTTATAAATTCAACCGCTTTGGAACGCGCGATATACAAATCCTTCGCGAGCCTGAATGCGCTCATTCCGTAAATCACGCCAAAGTTTACTATTTTAGCGGCAGCTCGCGGGCAACCGATTTTTTCCGCCGTTGCTCCGTGAATATCCATTCCCTGCAAAAACGCATTTGAAAGCACAGAGTCTCCGCTCAGGTGCGCAAGCATTCTGAGTTCTATTTGAGAATAGTCAACGGAGATTATTTTCCAGTTTTCCTGGCTTGGCACAAAAGCGGTTCTTATTCTCCTGCCTTCCTCGCTGCGCACAGGAATGTTTTGCAAATTCGGATTCACGCTGGAAAGTCTGCCAGTCGCTGTGCCCCAGGGCAAAAATGT
>WQSZ01000177.1 GCA_009787645.1 Candidatus Fibrimonadales bacterium
AGCGAAGCTTGGCGATTTATAAAATCTGCCAACAGAAAAGGCTTTGTTAAATTTGTCGCATTGCTTGCAGAGCGAGTTGGGCAAACGGTTAATTTGAATTCGTTGTCAAAAAAAGTTGGCGTTTCTTCTGCCACATTATTGTCTTGGCTGAACTTGCTTGAAAACAGTTGCATGATATTCAGAGTTCCGTGCTATACAAACAATTTTGGCAAGAGACTCATAAAAAGTCCAAAAATATATTTTACTGATGTAGGTTTAGCGTCTTATCTTTTGGGCATTGAAAATCTAGGCCAAGTTGCAAAGCATAAATTGCTTGACAGTCTATTTGAAAATATGGTTGTAGCGGAAATATTGAAAAACATTTACAATGCCGGAGAAGAACCGGAATTATATCACTTCACAGACAATCACGGGCTGAAAATAGACCTCATTTTGCATAGGAAAAAAATACATCTAATAGAAATAAATCCATCAACAGTTTATGCTCCATCTTTTGCAGACGATATTCGCAAAATTTCCGGCAAAATAAAAAATGATAAATGCATGACTGTGATATACGCTGGTGAAAAGATAGGAACAAGTGTTAGGAATTTTGCGGATGTGTTGATGTTTTAAGGCTGCATCCCACAACTACTCCAACTTGGAATAGTCTGTAATCATAGTAGTTGTTATTGGATGTGTTATCATTGTGCCGTAAAAAAAATGTATATTCAGCATGAAGTGTAAACAAATTATGTTTGAAAATCTGAGAATGGTATTTTATAAATCTGTAAAAAAAGGGCAAGAGCTTTGCCCTCAAGGTCTGTTTTTAAAAAAGCCTAAAAGAAAATCAAATTCAATTAAAGAGGGGGCAAATGAAAATTTGCCCTTTTTTATTTCATCCTCAAGGAGGTCCCCATGCGCAAACTGATGTTTGTGTTCATCATTCTTTTATCTTTTGCGGCTTTAAGTTGGGGGCAACTCAGCGCTCCCAATTTGATTTGGAGTCCAGACTTAGTTGAGCAAAATGGCGAATGGTCTGGATTTAGCAACGAGGCTGGCGCTGTTAACGTTAAGTTAAACGGTATTTGGCATAATATTGGTAGTGGTGGAAAGATTCCTAATTCTTCCGATATAGGTTTGGATGGAATGTATTTAAAACTTAACGCAGAAAATGAAGAGCAGGTTGGCATAAAGTTTAATCTTACAGAAAAAGTATCCGGCAAAGAAAGTATCTGCATAAGCTATTACAGTGACAGCGAAGCTCCAATTTCTTTTGGTTTAGGTTCAACGAGAATGGAACTTCCCGGTGAGAGGTATGTAGGCAACATAGAATATTTACAACTCTCTGAGCAGGAAGAAATTACCGAGTTATATCTTCTTTTGTCGGGTGAATGGAAAGTGCATTTTGTTCTCAGAGAAATCGGTTGGGGTGAAAGCTGCTCGGAACCGGAACCGATAAATATTTTTGAGAAATTTGCAAGAGAATGTGAAGATAACGGTATGAAATGGGATTGGGAAGACCATACTTGCAGTCCTATAACTCAGGCCGACTGCGAAGCGGATAACAACCTTTGGGCAGCAGATGGCAAATGCTATCATGTTAATGATTTCCGTTGCAGAGATTCTCAAGATCGTCCGTTGAGCTGCCAGAGGACAACCGAAGGCGGTACTTGCCATAATATTGACGCCGAGTACAGTTGGCCGAGGAAACCAGATTATAGTGGCTATACTTGTGAACAATATATCACAAGCTGCTTAGTTGGCGGTGGTCAATTATATGCAAATGCAATAGAGCCGTCAGATGGAGAAGGGCTCTGCAGTGCCAACAACGGAGTGTTAGTGCCAACAACGCTTGATACGGTTAATACGGCTAAAGTTCCGGGTGCTTGTCTTAACCCTAAGACAGGAAAAGCTTTGCATTGCCAGTGGAACGAGAATGATTGCTGGTCAGTGGGCGAAATATACGGAGAAGGTCCCTGTGAACATGAAATTGCTAGGTGCGAAGGGGTCTCAGGATTATACGAAGACGTTCCGGCAGCATTATATGCACAAGAAGGCCATAACAAGCAATGCGGCAGTGATCTCCAAGGTACAAAGATAGGCGGTGAAGTTTGCAAAGACGATGGCCGTGAAATGTACTGCCAGTGGGCTGATTCGGAATTCGGAATTGCCAATTGTTCTCCGATTAGAAGCATGGTGATAAGCGACGATGTAAGTTGCGCTGAAGCTAGAGCTAAGTGCGAAAATGAGGGTGGAGTATATGTTGGAGTTGCAGAATTTGGAGAAGGTGCTAATCAATGCGTTGCAGCCGGTGGCATGCTTATAAGCGGCAAATCCGACGCTCAAATAGCTTGCGAAGCAACTGCTGAAAAAGTTTGGGAAAATGGTGCGTGCGTAACCCCTTCTAATTTCATTGCTATAGAAAACATCCTTCATTCACAATTAGAATCTTTTGCTGCAAATGGTGCATTCGTTGGGGATACAATTTCTTTGGCTTGGCTGACAGTTCAACTGGAAGATTCAACGAACATAGATGCTGATATTGAATGGAGCGCAACCGGAGCGACTATCAGAGATGGTGAGCTTATTAAGGTCGTTGATTTCACGCAAGAGGGTATAGCTATAATTACAGCTACGATAATTGATGGTATATGCGCAACACCATCTCCTGTGATTGAGCCTGATGAAAACTGCATTTATACTCAAAGCTGGAGGGTGAGTGTATCTAATCGCCCGCCGTCAAGCAGCTCAAGCAGTGAAGAGACTTCCAGCAGTTCAAGCCTAGAGCAAAGCAGCAGCTCTTCCAGTTATAATTTAACAGGGCTAGGGAATTGCTCTCTGCGTGATAACAGATTGGTGACCGGCAATGACCATGTATGGGTGAACGAGATATATGCGGGCTATACTGCCATTCTTAAAATTTGGGAAGATGGCACTGCGGTAATGAAACCGGTGTATGGAAGCAATGTTTCCGGCGAATGGGCAACCGGCAATAACTTCTCTTTGTATATAATGAATAATTCCGGAGTCAGAACAAAGTACATATACTATGTGCGTTCCGATTCTTCTATTACGCTTATACCTGAAAACGATATACCCGGCGTTTGGGTGTATAAACCTG
>WQSZ01000178.1 GCA_009787645.1 Candidatus Fibrimonadales bacterium
TAAAGAGACATGTGGTGCTATCTTGCCCGCCACTAAGAACAATCACCTTTTTAGTGACTGGGATTGTTGCTTTCATAGCCTTAAATATAGTAAACGCCGATTAATTCTTATACCCCCACCCCAAGCTTTTCTATCTTACCTGCATGTCCAAGGCCGAAAAAAGACAAAAAGAGATGGATGATATGAAAGCCTATGCTACAGACTTCTTTATGAAGGACATTGAAGCACTGAAGCATTTCATAACAAAAATGAATAATGAATTTGAGCAAAATGATTTGGTTTTTGCATTGAAAATGTTTGTGCTGAGCAGCAACAAAGTTTTTAACATGGCAGATTTTATGAAAGGCCAAAGCCTGCTTGCAGAGAAATATGTAAATTCTCAGAAGAAAAAAGTTACTTGCCCAGAAGAACGCCGCACCGCATTTGAAAGATGGATAAAAGACAATGCTGCCTCTTACAGAAAAAATACCATATTCAAGCAAATCCATTGCATAGACAAAATGTCAAATGAAATTATACCGACAATAGAGAATGCGTTGAAAACATGAGAGAACTTCATCAACGATTGCTAAAATTGCATGGCAAACCCTACGGTGTGTATAAAAGCATGCAAAGCCAATATTTTAACTTCGGTGACTTTACGCTGAAATTCACGCATATACAAGGCGACCCTCATGCGCAGCCTTCAAGGATAATGCTGAGCACAAAAATGGCTTCGCTCGGTTTTCCGGAGAACTTGTACTGCGATCTGGAAAAAGAGATTGCTCTTGCGGATTTTTTGCTGAGGCAGTTTACGGAGAGCTCCGATGGCATTAGCATTGTAAAAGCGCATTGCCAAATTATGCAAAGAAATTCTCTGCGCATTGAAAACGGAATTGTTCGCATTTTAGCCAGCGTAAATTTGCCCGGAGAGGGCAGGCGAATTGAGGGCGACAAAGCCTCCGAGCTGTTGATAGGAACTCTTTCGGACTGGGTGACCAGAGCGATGTACTGGAACAATGTGGATAAGGAAAAGTGCGAAACTCATGCGCAGTGCTTGGCAAACAGAAATTTTTTGTTAAATCAGCTTGCAGGGAAAAAGCTTGCCGCCTTTGTGCCCAACGGTGCTATTTTGCCAAGAGAAAGCGGGGTGTCTGAAGAGCCGTTGCAAGGCGCAGTTCCCTTTATTTCGCCACCTGAATTGCAAGTGCATTTAAGTTTGCCAAGCGGAGAACCTGTAACCGGCATGGGCATTCCCTGCGGCGTGACGGTAATTGCCGGCGGCGGTTTTCACGGAAAGTCCACGCTTTTGCACGCATTGGAAGAAGCGGTTTATCCGCACATTCCCGGAGACGGCAGGGAACTAATAGTCATAGACCAAAGCGCAACTCCAATAAAAACCGAAGAGGGCAGGGTGGTAAACGGAACAGATATTTCCCCACTTGTTAGAGAACTCCCACTGCAAGGCAGCACAGAAAATTTCACAACAAAAAATGCAAGCGGCGCAACCAGCCAAGCGACAAATTTGCTGGAAGCGTTGGAGTTAGGCGTAAGCACAATCTTAATAGACGAAGATGCCTCTGCGGTAAATTTTTTAATCCGGGATTTAAGAATGCGTGAACTTATAAATGCAAAACGCGAACCTCTAATACCATTAACAGATCGCATAAGAGAATTTGCAGACAGCGGAATAAATTTCATAATAGTAGCAGGAGCCTGCGGCGATTATCTGTCATTAGCAGACACAGTAATTGCATTCACGGAATACAAAGCAGAATGTTTAACGGAACGTGCGAAAAATATCACGTCCGGGGCTGTAGGGGCAACCCTATGTGGTTGCCCCTACGGCCCCAGCGGTTGCCCTCCGCTACAATTGCCAAAGCAGCCCCGCAAATCAAACACAGATATTTTCCAACCTGGTTTGCAACCAAATTCCGCCGTGGAAAAAAACATAAAAATCAGAGCAGCGGCCGGGCAAATTTCCATAGGCAAGCTGAGAACCGATTTACGCAAATTCCCCACATTTTGCCATCTGGAATTGCAAAGAGGCATTGCAGAAATTCTCTACAATTTCATTAAAGAAAATAAAAATGACAATTTAAAAGAAATCTTGGAAACTCTTTGCAAAAAATTACCGGAGAATGAAACCAATGATTTGGCTTTGCCAAGAGTTATGGAATTAGGTGCGGCGTTTTTTAGGGTAACGGTGTAACTGCGAATTTCACTCACTCCACCTTCGCAGCCACTTTCCGTCTGTGCTCATCCAGCTCACTCTTTCTCACCCGCAAAACATTCGGCGTAACCTCAACGCACTCGTCTTCGTTTATAAAAGTGACGCATTCTTCCAAGCTCATTCTGCGATAAGGCGTAAGNAAAATATTCTCGTCNCTGCCCGAAGCTCGCATATTTGTTAANTGCTTGGACTTAATAACATTTACAATAATATCCACATCACGATTGTGCTCGCCTATAATCATGCCGGCGTAAACATCCGAACCAGGCGGAATAATCATATAGCCACGATCCTCAAGTTTCCACAAAGCGTAAGAGCTTGCAATGCCCGGATCCTTTGCTATTAACACGCCGTTTATGCGGCTAGGAATTTCCCCTTTGTAAGGCTGGTATTCCAAAAACAAAGACTGCGAAATGGCATAACCCTTTGAAAGAGAAAGCAAAATGCTTCTGATGCCTATCAATCCACGGCTCGGAACATTGTATTCCAAAAACACACGATTGTTATCGTCTTGAAGCATATTTACCATATCGCCTTTGCGGCGGCCAAGTTCCTCAATAATTGCGCCGCTGAACTCTGCGGGAACTTCAACTTTGAACTGTTCAATGGGCTCCAAAACTTTTCCGTCATCTTCTTTTTGGAAAATAACCTGTGGGCTTCCTATCGTGAATTCATAACCCTCGCGCCGCATGTTTTCAATGAGGATTGTGAGGTGCATAACGCCACGCCCACTGACTTTGAATGCGCTTGCGCCATCTGTTTTTTCAACTATAAGCGCAGGGTCTGCCATGCGAGCACGTTCCAAACGCTCCAAAAGATGATTGCCCGT
>WQSZ01000179.1 GCA_009787645.1 Candidatus Fibrimonadales bacterium
TGCGGTTATGCGTGGATTTGTCAGTGCTATAACGGCTATTGAGCAAAAAGTTGAAATTTACGGAATAAAAAATGGCTATGGCGGGCTTATAAACCGTGAATGCAACCAAATAAAACCGGAAGAATTCTCCGGCATTCTCAAGCTTGGCGGCACAATTTTGGGAACTTCACGGCAACCTTATAAAAAAATAATCCAAAAAGAAAATGACAAAGCGGATAAGATGAAAGAAAATTACCGCAAAATGAATTTGGATGCGCTTATTGTTTTAGGTGGCCAAGGAACGCACAAAACTGCTGCTTTTTTATCCGGCGAAGGACTCAATGTCATTGCCTTGCCAAAAACCATAGACAACGATATTTGGGGAACCGATTTCACATTCGGATTTCATTCTGCGGTGAGCGTTGCAACGGAATGCATAGACAGAGTTCAAACAACCGCCGCAAGCCACGGGCGCACAATGCTCGTAGAGATAATGGGCAATAAAGTCGGATGGCTAACACTATATGCAGGCGTTGCAAGCGGCGCAGATATTATACTTATACCGGAAATTCCGTATAAAATAGACGCTGTGATAAAAGCTGTGGAAGCTGTGGAAAAACAAAAAGGATTTTGCGTAATTGCCGCTGCAGAAGGCGCAATGGATGAATTTGAATCTACGCTCAGCAAAAAAGAACGCTTTCAAAAACGTGCCGAGCAAGGTGATGTGACAGCCTCAAACAGAATAGCAAAAGCCATAGCCGAAAAATTAGATATTGCAACCAGAGTCGTTGTTCCCGGACACATTCAGCGTGGCGGCAATCCAAGCGCTTATGACCGTGTTATTTGCACACAGATGGGCGTTTACGCAGCAAAACTCACCTCAGAAAAACGCTTTGGCTCAACCGTGGCTCTTAAGGGCGATGAATTAACTGCAAACAACCTTGCAGACATCGCCGGAAAAACAAAATTCGTTCCACTCAAGCACGAGCTTATTCGTACAGCACGATGCACAGGAATTTCTTTTGGAGATTAATTTGGAGAAGTGTATGAAGATTTATTATGCTTTTATCGCTGTGGTTGTTACGAGTTTGTTTCTTTGCGGTTGCAAGGAGGAGAGCCGGGGTGCAATAACCGTTTATACAGCTTTGGAAGATGAGCTTGTTAGCGAATATTTGCAAGCATTCAATGCTAAATATCCTGATATAAAAGTGAATATTGTGCGCGAGTCCACCGGCATAATAACTGCACTGCTTATGGCAGAAAAAAGCGATCCGCAGGCAGATGTGGTATGGGGTACAGCAGCCTCTTCCATGCTTGTTTTAGACGGGCGCGGACAGCTTGAAGGTTATTCTCCAAAAGGAATTGAGAGAATATTGCCAAAGTTTAAATCCGATAAGCTTATTCCTACTTGGGTTGGCATTAACGCTAGGGAAGCAGCTTTTATAGTCAATTCTGTGGAACTTGCCAAATTAGGGCTTCAAGCCGATGAAGTTAACTCTTATGAGGGCTTGCTGCGCCCGGAACTGAAAGGGCACATTGTTATGCCTAACCCGAATTCATCCGGCACAGGATTTTTCACTGTTGCTGGCATATTGCAGCAGAATGGCAAAGACAGCCAAGATGGTTGGAATTATCTTTCAAAACTGCATGAAAATATTAATCAGTATGTGCACTCAGGTTCAGAACCCGCAAAGATGGCTGCTGCCGGCGAATGTGTGGTTGGAATAAGTTTTGGTTATGCCGGAATAAGCCAGAGAAAAAAAGGTGCTCCTATACTTACAATATTCCCCATTGATGGTTCCGGTTGGGATATGGAAGCTAATGCTCTTATTAAAAAAGATAAAATTAATCCTTCTGCCAAAATTTTCCTTGATTGGGCGATTTCCGATGATGCTATGAATTTATACAAAAATAATTACCCGATTATTGCAACCGGAAAAGGCGGCAGTTACCAGGGTTTCAACACAGACCCAATACAACAGCTTATAGACAATGATTTCTCCTGGGTCGCAGGAAATAGAGATGGCATATTAAATAAATGGAATAACTTATTCGGTGTAAAATCGGAAAAGAAATAAGGAGAAGAACGTGAGCGATAATCCCGCTTTCGGAGGTTAAAATGAACAAGTTTATCAAAAAAACTTTTATAAATCGCGAATATTCGTGGCTTCAATTCAACGAACGTGTGCTGGAAGAGGCTTATTCCCAAAATAATCCTCTTTTGGAAAAATGCAAATTTCTCTCCATATTCACAAGCAATCTTGATGAATTTTTCATGGTTAGAGTTGGCAGCCTGTTCAACGAATTGCTCATCAATCCACAAGCTAAGGAAAGCAAAACAGGGCTCACTCCAAGCGAACAGATTGAAGGCATTTACAAATACACAAAAAAGCTATACGAATTAAGAGCCAAAACCGCTAAAAACATTTTTGCTGAATTGAAAAAAGAGGGAATTATAATTGAGAACATGAGATTAAAAAAGAAAAAAGCCGGCAAAAGATTTGAAGAGTACTTTCAAAAAACAATGCTGCCTTTGATGAATCCCATAGTTTTAGACAGCAAGCATCCTCTTATACATCTCAGCAATCTGAGAATGTGCGTTATTCTTCATTTGGAACACAATGGAAAAAATTTCTTTGGCATATTGCCTGTGCCAAGCAAGTGCGATAGATTAATAGCAGATAAAACAGATTCCGGAGTCAGGCTTATAACATCAGAAGATTTGGCTTATTATTTTGCAGAGAAGGTTTTCTCTAAATACAAAGTGTTGAACAAAGCTATGGCAAGATTAACCCGCAATGCCGATGTTGATACCGAAGTTTATTCCGTTGACTATGAATCCGAATACGATTTTTCAAAACTTTTAAAAGGCAAAGTTGATTCTCGCACAAACCTCCCCTCTGTTAGATTGGAACTCAGCAATGCGAATAAAGCTATCAAAGATTTTTTGTGCAAAAATCTTAACATAAATTCGGAACAGTACTTTACCATTCAGTATTTTTTTGATTACAAATTTTTATTCTCAATAGATAAATTTTTGCCGCAAGATAAAGCAATAGA
>WQSZ01000180.1 GCA_009787645.1 Candidatus Fibrimonadales bacterium
ATTGTGGAAGCAAAAACAGCACCTGCCAACGGAGCCGTTCACTTCTACACACACACACACACAATACTCTCTTATATAAGAGAAAAAATTTTACAATTAAAATCCTATTGTCAGCAGACATCAAAGCGAAGCTACCTAACAGCCGAAGCTTGGCTATTGGCAATGGCGAGCCTTGCCCCTTATTTAAAGAATTTCAAGCAATTCCGCTTGGATATAACCAACCTCTGGGGCAGTTTATCTTGCAATAACCTAGCCTCTTTCATAGGAATTCAAAAATGAACCAATTCCCTTTTCCACAAATTTACCGCTTTGTTATATCAAACAATTGTTCCACAAAAAACTTTTGCCACAACGGCAGAAACATAGCTGCTCATTTCTCCATTCACGAAATGCTATGGTTAATCACCCGAATGGATAGGAGATTCAATATGAAAAACATTATAATGCTAATGGCATTGCTCAACATCGCAGTTTTTGCACAGGGTACTTTCACTGACCCACGTGATAAGAAAACCTATAAAACCGTAAAAATAGGCAATCAAACCTGGATGGCACAAAACCTTGACTATCACGGCGAAGACGGATTTCTTGGCTTGTGCTATGGAGACAAGCCAAGCAAAGGAACAAGCTTAGGAGGAGAAGAAAAATGAAAAAGATAATCAAAGTTGGGTTAGTAGTCATAATTGCATTTACAATTAGTGCTTGTGGTGAGAAATCCGTTAAAATAGGCAATCAAAAGTGGATGGCAAAAAACCTTAATGATGCCTCAAAGGGCGGCAAATGCTACGAGGACAAGCCCGAGAACTGCAAGAAGTATGGCCGCTTGTACACTTGGGAAGAGGCTATGAAGGCTTGCCCCTCTGGCTGGCATTTGCCCAACAATGCGGAATGGGAAGCTCTTGCAACTTTCGCTGGTGGCATGGGCGCTGCTGGTGGAAAGCTCAAGGCTAAGAGCGGCTGGGAAAGCGGCGGCGGCGGTTCCGATGAATACGGATTTTCGGCCATGCCGGGCGGCGGCGGCCTACCGGTTGGCAGTTTCCTCAGCGTTGGCAGCCTCGGCCTCTGGTGGAGTGCTACCGAATACAGTGCTGACGGCGCCTACAGCTGGGGCATGACCTACATCGATAGCGGAGCGGACGAGCGCAGCTACGGTAAGACAAATTTGTATTCCGTTCGCTGCGTCAAGGACTAAGCGCATAGTGCTTGCGCAGCAAGCATAATGCGCCGCCCATAGCGAAGCGAAAGTGTAGCAATGGGCGAACAAAAAATTTGCGCCATAGTTGTGCAGACCTTGTCAAGCTCTGTTTTCCCAAGAGTTTGGCAAAGGGTAAAAACAAACGGGATATAGGAGTATATTATGAAAACTAACCGTTTTCTTTTAACGGCAGGCCTTGCGCTTGCTTTACTTTGCATAAGTGCACATGCTCAACCTGGAGCTAATCAATTAGCTGAACAATTGAGACGATCTGATTCTCTTAGCGCAAAACGTATACCATCACCACTCGCACCAGTCGTAACTGTTGAAGAAGCTCAAAGGCGCTGGGGAAGTGCTCCCACACCAAGACCACCCAGCGGAAATCCAAGCTGGCGGCAACAAAAACAAAAAACAGGTCAAAATGCATACCAAGCTCTTGAGATAAACAAACTTAATATCAGATGTTTCTACGAAAGAAAACCTCAAACGTTTGAAATAGAGCATGATGGCTATGTTACTGTGAGAGGAACTTGGAGTTCAAAAACATGGCAAATAGATAGCTTCATGGAACCGATTATCAATCCGAGGGCTGCAGCTAAGTATTCTGAAGAAAGATGCTTATTACGCCCAAAACGCGGCCCGGAAGAAGTAGACGAAAAATGTGTAACTGNATCACTAGCTGAACTTCGTGAGATTATGACTAGNGAGGCAACAAAGAAACAAATAATGCNAAATTTTGGAACTATAATCGGATCTGAATCAAATTGTGACGCCCGTATCGGAGAGCCTGAGTAGGTAGCCTGTTCGGTGTCTCNAGGACTGAACAAAAAATTTGCGCCATAGTGGTGCAGACCTTGCCAAGCTCTGTTTTCCCAAGAGTTTGGCAAAGGGTAAAAACAAACAGGGAAAAAGGAGATTCAAAATGAAAGAGCTAAGACATTGCGAAAGGTGCGGAAAACAATTCTGGACAGAGGGAGGTCGTTTAAACGGGAATTGCAATCAATGTAACGAAAAAGCATTAGGTGCGTTAGGTGCTGCAATTCTTTTTGTGTTAGTTTGGTTGCTTCCTAAATTCATTTATGGAAAAAGGGGAGTGTTAGGGCTTGCAATATACCTTATTGGTTTGGCAATTAGTTTGCCAATGCTTATATCTTGGGAATGGCAAAGTGCACTTTTTGCATTTGGTTTAGGATTATTAATACAATTATTCTTGCCAAATAATTCTCCTATTCAAGCAACCAAGCAAAACATAACATTAGCGATTCTAGCTCCGCTAGTTTATCTTGTCGGATGGTATTTATATGCCGATGTTAAATATGGCCCGGTAAAATTTGAATCAAATGCTGTAAAAAATGAAGTAACCAAAATACGTGAAAAAAAAGTAAAATCTTATGAACCCAACTATGTTATTGATCAAAAAGGTCCATTTGGAAGTCCAAGCGTAGGTATTTATTCTGGACCTCATACTAAGTATGAGACAATTGGATTTGCCGGATCAAATAAAATTGTTGACGTTGACGCTTCATGCGAAAAAGATATATGGTGCAAAGTAAAATTTGGGAAAATTGAAGGATATGTGCTATATGATTATATGTTGCGACCTTTGGCAGAAAGAGAAGAGGAAGAAAAAGCGAGTCGCAATTCGCTAGCAAAACCACAGAAACAAGCAATCAACAAAGATAAAAACATTGCCGATATGCTCGGCGGTTTGATGGGCAATGAGCAAAAGGCGGCAGGTCCGCTTATTATAAAAGTAGATACAAACACTATTTTTCTTGATGGCAAGGAAATCGCAGACGCACTT
>WQSZ01000181.1 GCA_009787645.1 Candidatus Fibrimonadales bacterium
TATTTTCTCTTGACATCTAGCGTTTTCACAAACTCATTCCATTTAGGTAAGCATATATCACGTGCGTAAAACTCCATTTCATCCGTATCGCCGGAAGAGCTTATTTCAAGACGCCACATATAGGGAATATCCAAAAACTTATAGTCTTGCGCATTCTTGCGGCAACACATGTCATTGCGTTTCCATTTACCTTCGTAGTAACTGTTCTCCGGGCATTGCTGCAGACTATTCAAAAAATCCAACCATTCTCCCATGGAAAGTTCTGCCTTTAGCTTGGTGTTATCATCTCTCCTCCCAACTTTGTATTCTATAACTGCGCCAGTTGCAGTTCTATTCAAATGGATGTCCACGGATTGGTCTATCGCTCTGCTAAAACCGTGATACAGCATTGACTTTATTGAAAGCTCAAATTCGCTTATGGGTTTCTTGAATTTCTTTTGGTATTCTGTTTTCATTTTGCTTTCCATTTCTTTTGCAACATTGTCTTTTTTCGCTTTTGCCCTCACATCGTTAATCACCTTAATAAACTTGTCCCAATTCGGAGGATATTTATTAAAACCATTAAACTTCAATAGCTCGGCATTATTTGAATTATATATGTTAAGGCGATACACATCATCTTTCTGGCCTGCCGGTCTTGCGTCTCCAAAGGATTTATCCCAGTTCATAAAAGAGCTGTTGTATAGGGCATTTATAAAATCCAGCCAGTCTTCCGTGGAAATCTTTACACCTTCTTTTGGCCCTGTCCTGTAATGCACGGTAGCTCCGCTTGCCGTTCTGGTTATCGCTATGAAGGAGGATTTATGCACAGAAGTTTTATTTTTCAGATCCAAATCAAAGTCCACCACCTCCGTTGTGAGTTCCTGTTCCGTTATGGGCTTTTTAAATCGCTTTTCATATTCCACTTTCAATTTATTTTCCAAATCTTGCGAAGCTCTCTTTTTCATGCTTTCCATTAACTTCAAAAATTTATCCCAATCAGGAGGGTAAACATAATAACCAAATGACCGAAATCTTGCTGTGTCTGGAACGCCGGGAAGGAATATTTCAACTTCCCAGGATTTTTCGCCTCGCCAGCCTCTATGCCCTTTTTTGTGAGCAGGTATATATGATTTATTCCAATCCATAACGCCTATTTCCTGCAAAGATTTTGTGAAAGTCTGCCATTCTTCTGCGGAAAGATTTGNGTGTAGAGCATTCGCACTCCATTTTTCNTCTGCCAATGGTAGTTGATATTTTAAAGTTGCGCCAGTTGNGGTTTTGCTTATTGATATTGCTTGCTCTTTGTAGCGACCGTATTTAAATTGAAAAATATGTCTGTCCTTTGCCATTTCNNNNTCTTCTTCCTTAGTGAGTATCGGCTTGTTTTCTTCCAGTGCTTTTATCAAAAGCTTCCACATCTCGTCATCTGAGAATTCTTTTTTAATCCATTTGGGAGCTTGTTTTTTAAATCGCCTTTCATACTCCGCTAAACGCTTGCCTATTCTGTAATTACTGTATAGATAACTATAAGAGAGATCGTAATCAGGCGTGTTTGTTTTAATGGCTTTTTGCAAACGCTCCAAATGCTCTTTGTCGCTGCACATATACCACCAAGGCGCTCGTATTTTGAATTTATTTTCGTATTGCTCCTTAGTTTTTTGCAAATCCGCTTTGAGTGCTGCATCTTCTTGTTTTACAGGCATGCCAAGTTCAGGCGTTTTTGTTCTTATAGCATCTTCCAGCATTATGAATAATTCCAAATCTGTGCATTGCTTGCACTGGGGAACCTTCTTGTTAAACTGCATCTCATATTTTTTTGCCGTGCTGTTCAGCAAGTATGCTGTTATCTCCGCAGGATTTACGCAAATTGTATTATAAAAATAGGTTATGAAATTTTTGAGATAAATATCTTTTTTTGCAAATTTGCTTATTTCGGCTGTATCTTGTTCTACGGTTCTGCACCAAGCTGTTGTGCTTTTATATTTGGCTTTTAGCGAAGAGTCTATTTTTTCTCCATATTCTATAAATGCTTTTTTTGCCATAGTCATGGATTCCCAAATATCATCAAGATCTATGTTTGGATTATCTTGAACACAACGCACCGTGCAACCAAATTTGCCCAAGTCTGTTTCAAAATAATCACCGGGGGCAATATGCATGCGTATTGCCGGATTGTGGATATAAGTGCCTTTTTTTTCTGCGCTTGTGGAAGTCCACCACCCCCATTTGTCAAATCTGTTCCCAACATCATCGCAGTAGCCATCCGGAAGAATTGGGATTGCATCATCTATGCTACTCCATTCGGAAGCTCTGGGCAAGTGCCAACCGCTTGGGCAAACACTCTGCGCTTTTTCCCAAGTGTATAAGCGTCCATATTTTTTGCAATCATTTTCGTAGCACCATGAGAAAGAATCGCCAGTGTCATAATCCAAATTATCTGCCATCAGCACAAGGGTGCCCACTTTGGTAGTTTTATATTGTTTGCCGTCGCGTGAGTCGGTGAATGGTTGGCTGAGTGTTTCGTCAAAGAGTTGTGCCTGGCTGTTTTTGTCGCAACCAAGCAGGAGCAGAAGCAAGAGGAGCATGGCAGGAGGCATATCGGCGTAATTTAGAAAATTGCTATATTAACCCCAATGCCAAGATACTTTTCCAATAAACTCTTTAGGAGTAAACTCAGAGAGATAGAATTATGAAAATGCTGTTATTTTTGCTTATTCTGTGGTCACTGTGCTTCCCTAAGGAAGATATATCGAAAGAAGAACTAGAGCGGCTTGCTGAATTAATGAGCGGTTCCATAGGAGGCTCTTATGGAAAATCACGGCCAGTAGAAAAATCTATAAAAGCTAGGTTTCCTGAAACTGTATTTGAAATACAAAAGGCGACAGGCTCTCACTCAAAAGAAGAAATTAAGTCTGTTGCAGATAACGGTATGCTAGGTTTAAGAAGCATTTATTACAAGCATTTGGCAAAAGGACCGGATTTTGACGGCAATGTTTTGCTCAAATTCACAATC
>WQSZ01000182.1 GCA_009787645.1 Candidatus Fibrimonadales bacterium
ATTAAAGAGGGAGATACAAAAAACTATAGAAAAGAATCATTTTCCGTTATTCGAAGAATAGCAAAATTGTCGGACTGGGAAAAGCTTATAATGACGCGTATTTATCAGCTCTTTAGTGGAATTATCGGACTTGTAGGTACCGGCATGATTATTTTGAGTATCAATGATTCTAAAACGCTTTGGCCGATTTACGAAAAATCCATCAAAGAGATGAGTTTGTTATGGCCCGGGCTTGCATTGGCAATTATTGGTGTTGTGGCAAAAATATGGCTCCAGCACAAACACGATAAAATCAGCGACAGAATCATATCTGAGCATAATGACGAAATCTAATTCACCATGCGCAATATTTTTTTCTTGGGGCTAATCAGTTTTTTCACAGACATCAGCACGGAGATGGTGTATCCGCTTATTCCGCTATACCTTATGTCAATGGGCGCAACTCCTGCGTTGATGGGCATAATAGAAGGCATTGCAGAAAGNTTGGCCAGTTTGCTCAAAGTTTATAGCGGATACCTTACGGATAAATTNCAGAAGAAAAAAGCGATTGCGTTTTTGGGATATTCAACGGGGATTTTTTACAAGCTGGTTCTTATTTTCGCTACTTCGTGGGTTGGCATATTGGGNGCTCGTGCGGTGGATAGAATAGGCAAAGGTATTCGCACATCTCCGCGCGATGTGATGGTTAGCGAAAGCGTTGATAAAGAAAATATGGGCAAAGCGTTTGGGTTGCATAAAGCGTTGGATATGCTCGGCTCGGCGATTGGCATTCTCATCACATATTTTATTATACGCTCTTTCAGTGGAGATTATGACTACAAAAATTTATTTGCAATTTCCATAATTCCGGCTATTCTTGGGCTTTGCATGTTCTTTTTTATAACGCAAAAGAATGTGCCAGCTCCTGTAAAAAAGCGTGAGCCTTTTTGGAAAAATGTCAGCAAAGTAGATGGACAGCTTAAACTTTATTTGCTTGTGGTTTTTATCTTTACGCTCGGGAATTCATCCAACGCTTTTCTTTTGCTAAGAGCAAAGTCTGTTGGCTTTGACGATGTAAATGTGATTTTGCTCTACTTCGTTTACACTCTAGTCGCTTCTATTTTAGCCATGCCGCTTGGAAAACTTTCTGATAAAGTTGGCCGCAAAAATTTGCTAGTTCCAGGTTATGTCGCATTTGCATTGTGCTATCTCGGTTTTGCTTTTGCAGATAATACACATGGAATTATAGCGATGTTTGTGCTTTACGGCGTTTATACCGCTATGATAACCGGCGTTGAGCGTGCTTTTGTTGCGGAGGCTTCGCCGCAGGAATTGAAGGGTACTATGCTCGGATTGCATTCCACCATTGCCGGAGTTGCGTTGCTCCCTGCGAGTGTGATTGCAGGTGTGCTTTGGACATCGTTTGGGGCTGCTGTGCCTTTTGTTTTTGGTGCGTGCTTGTCGCTTGTGGCAGCTGGGATTTTGGTTGTTTTTATGAGGAGGTAATTTTCTACCTTACCACTATGCTCCTTTATCACAGCACAAAGCAAGTTCCTAGCAGGTGGCTACAGGAGATAACATTAATTTTGGCAATTTGCAGTTTGGCAGCTTTTGCTCAAGACAAAATCGCTGATGAGTTAAAGGCTTTAGGGAAAAGCGGACAATACGACAAAATAATTGAGCAACACGCCTCAAAATCTAAAGACTATTCCGCAAAATCTTTGTATTATATCGGGCTTGCATATCGTATGAAAGAAGATTACAGCAATTGCATCAAATTTATGAATTTATCAATAAACAAAGATGACAAAGACCCAGCGCCACATTATGTAAAGGCTTCAATATTGCAAGATATGGACAAACACAACGAAGCTATATTGGGTTTTCAAAAAGTAATTAGCCTAACAACAGACAATACAGAGCCTTATTTTGAACTCGGATATTCTTACAGCGAGCTTGGGGAAAAATCACTCGCGCTTGAAGCCTTTATAAAGGCTACGAAACAAGAGGAAAGTCCCGATATACTATATTTAATGATAGCAGAAATTTATTCTGAATTTAATGAAGAAGACAAGGAGTTAGAAGCGTATTATATTGCACAATCAAAAATCTCTAAAGAATCAGACTTATATATAAAAACGCTGTTTAATATTGGGGTGCTTGAATCATTAAAAGGGAATTATGATAAAGCAGAGCCGGTGTTTTTAGAACTTATACGGTTGGAAGTAAAAGATTATCCTTCATATGTTAAACTCATTCAGATTTATTATCATCGCAAAGAGTATGACAAGGCGAAACCATACAGAGACAAATTATACGAAGCTCACAGAAAAGGAGAATTGAAGGGCGATTTAAAAGACAAGTTTTGCTTTGACAAGTTCAAGTTGAAAGACAAGTTAATTCATGCATGTGAGAGATTTGAAGAAGGAGATATGAATGAATTAAAAATTTACTACAAGCATTTGTTTTACGTATTAGACCAAAAAGATAGCGCTAAATTTAGTATTCAGACAGAATACTCTCCATTTTTGGAAAAATCCGGCAGACCAAAATATCTTCTGGGAATGTCAAAAGGCAATTCACATTTTACTTTTCCTATTGGCTTTAGCGATGATTTTAAGTATGACGATTTGAAAAAAGCAGTAATTGACATACTTGAAGGAAATGTTAAGCCTGCGGTAACATCAACTAAGACCAGGTAAGTGAAAGGTTGCTGATAATGGTGTAAAATTTTCTACTTTACCGCTATGCTCCTTTATCATGGAACAAATACTCGCTTTGAAACGCCGAAAATCATAACTCCAAACAGGGCTTTGGACTTTGGCATAGCTAGCCATTGGGGGTCAAATATATGAACATCTTTCAAAATTGGACTGTAGAAGATTGCCTAACACTATCAACCACTATATTGATGGCTATTGGTGGTATTTTTGCGTTGTATCAATGGCGGTCTTCCATAAAAATACGAAGGTCTGAATTTTTAAAAGATATACT
>WQSZ01000183.1 GCA_009787645.1 Candidatus Fibrimonadales bacterium
CTAATTTACATGCATGATTGAAGAGAAGTTGATTGCTAAAATAAAAGAGCGGGCGCTTTTTGCTGTGCTTTTGGATCCTGATGCTTCTGAAAGCGATGCTTTTTTGGAAACGGGGAAAATGGCGTTTGAAAGCGGAGCAGATTTGATTTTGGTGGGCGGCTCGCTGGTTGGAAATGCGAATTTGCCAAAGAAGGTTGCGGAGTTGAAAAAGTTGATTGATATTCCGGTTATTTTATTTCCCGGCGGTGCTTCGCAGGTTGTGCCAGGTTTTGATGCGATGCTTTTCACTTCTCTTGTCAGCGGCAGAAATCCGCAATATCTTATTGAGGAGCAACTTCGTGGCGGACTAATGGTAAAAGCACTTGGCATAGAGGCTTTTCCCACAGCGTATATGCTTATAAACAGCGGTCCTGCAACCGCAGTTGAATACATCTCAAACACAAAAGCCATACCGGCTAATAAACCAAAGCTAACAATGGCGCATGCAATAGCCTCAGAATTTATGGGCATGCGCTGGACATATCTTGAAGCCGGCAGCGGCGCAGAAAATCCTGTTCCTTTGGAGCATATAATTTTGACACGCAAAGCCACAAAGCTGAATATCATAGCTGGCGGCGGCATAACCGTTCCGCAAGATGCGCAGGTTCGTGTAAAAGCCGGAGCAAATGTAATTGTGACCGGAACAATTTGGGAGCAAAATCCAGATATAAAATTGATGAAAGAGTTTGCTCAGGTAATTCATGCTGGTAGCTAATGGTCTTTCAATCGGATACAGAAAGCCGATTGTGCAGAATTTATCATTTGAGTTGCAAAGCGGCTTGACTTGTTTAATAGGCCCGAATGGTAGCGGCAAAAGCACTTTGCTAAAAACCATTGCAGGCTTGCTAAAGCCGCTGGCAGGCACTCTCCCGACTTTTGACGCAAAAACAATCGCCTTTGTTCCGGCAAACTTCCCAGCAGAAACAAACATCCGAGTTTTCGACTTCGTGGCTCTGGGCAGAAGCCCACACACCAACGCTTTCGGCAAGCTTGAAAAAATAGACATAGACAAAATAAACTCGGCAATGGAACAAACCGAAACCACGCACTTTGCAAAGTTCAGAGTGAGCAGCTTGAGCGACGGCGAAAAGCAAAGAGTAGCCCTTGCACGTGCGCTTGCGCAAGACACAAAAATTCTGCTTATGGACGAGCCCACAGCGTTTTTGGATCATTCGCATAGAGTGAAGCTTTTTGAATTTTTAAAAAAGAAGGCAAGCGAAGAAGGTATAGCCGTGATGTTAAGCACTCATGAACTGAACTTCGCCGAGCAGTATGCAGACAGTATTTTGGAGTTTTCTTCCCAAGAAAACGCAGTCCAGTTTTCCCGGTCATGAATAGCAAGTTTTTTCCTCATGCGGGGATTAACTACACAAATTTCCACCCGGGTAGTACAGAAATCTCAAAACCTTCCTCTTTTATGCTACCTTCAAAATCATAAGTAATTATCTTTAAATTCTTGCAGCCTGTGGCCTTAGCGGCTTCCAAAAGACCATTTATCTCTCTCTTCCTGGTCTCCTGATTATCCAAATTCCAACACACCTGAACAAGCTCGCTAACAGACTGCTTATCCAAACACATAAAATCGCACTCATATTTTTCCTTAAAATAAAACAACCCCTTGCCAAACGGATGTTTTCTGCGTAAATGCAAATAAACCGCATTCTCCAAAAATACGCCTTTGTTTTCAGATACCATGTTTTGCAAAGCGGAATTAAAACCGTTATCTATTATATAGTACTTGGGCATGCCGGAAAATTCCTTTATGGACGAAGCATTAAACTTTGGCAAAGACAAAAACATATAAATACTTTCCAATTGACCTATAAGCTCATAAACGGTATTTTTGGAGATAGCTATACCGGCAGACTTTATTTCATTGAATATTTTATTAGCAGCAGTTGGCTTTGTTAAATTTGCAAGCAATCTCTTAACCAAATAGCGCAGAACATTGACATTTTTTACATTGTATCTCTCAACAAGATCCTTAAAAATCATCACATAATAATATTCCTGCAAAATTTGCTCATGAAAGGTCTCTTTGCCAAGCGTGATTTCCGGAAAGCCACCCTTGAAAAGATATTCATGAAATGCATTTATCAAAACCGCTTTTTTGGATGAATCATAAAAATCCATATCAATATTTTTAAAATCACAGTACTCGGTAAAAGAAAGGGGAAATATTTCAAACTGCAAAGTTCTTCCCCTAAGCGCAGTGGCAATTTCCGATGAAAGCATTTTGGAATTTGAGCCTGTCAAATAAATATTTTTTGAAACCGTGTCGTAAATTCTGCGCACAAATTTTTCCCATCCTTTTGCCACCTGAATTTCATCTAAAAAGAAATAGACTTCCTTTGACGGAATTTTAGGATACAATTCTCTATAAGCATCCAAAATCAAGCCTATTCCTGAGGCTGAGTCTGCCGAAGCTCCGGAAAAATCCAGTCGCTCATCATCCAAATTCAGAAATAGAATTTTTTCCTTTGGCACCCCGCTTTTAAGCAGCTTGTTTTGCGCTATAAAAAAAATCGATGATTTGCCGGAGCGGCGAACCCCAGGAACGGTTATAATTTTGCCTGTATCCACAGGTATTTCCCATGAACGACCATTGATATCGGCAGGCAAGGCATTTTGATTGCCGACTATTATTTCCTTCAAAACTTCCTTCATAACAGTAAATATACAAAATTTCCCTCAAAAAAGGAAAGATTTTTGATTTTTTTCCCTCAAAAAAGGAAAAATTTTACCCCCTTATTATACTTTAACGCCCGAAAGTATAGTAGCCGCTGAAAAAGTCCAGTTCTGTAATGCGGCGTTCCCCCCGTTAACCCTCCGGGCGGAAAAAACGGGGGGACAACCTGTGAAATTGTTAAAATTTCGCAGGTTAAGGGGGGACGCTGATTGAGAACATTTTTTGCGATGGAGTAAA
>WQSZ01000184.1 GCA_009787645.1 Candidatus Fibrimonadales bacterium
CCCTAAGTGGAAAGCTAATTGTTGCTCCTCAGAAAATAAAGGATTATATGGTGGGCGATTGCAAGCTTCTAATAACTCCTGCAAATTATGGGGAGATTGTTTATCAGTTATTAACGCAGCTAAATTTATCACAGGTTAGCGTATGTATTTCAATGATTGATGCGCAGAGATTGAAACTTGTTGAATTTTTTATGGAGAATGATATCATAACTTTGCTTTATAATTCATTTGAAATTAAAGTGAGGGCCAGTTATGAACGTGTTTTGTCAATATTACTTGAAATTTTTGCAAAGGAAGAATACGGAATAGAATATCCATTTAATAGCAATAGTGACGGCGCAGTAGTTATAGACATTGGAATGAATGTAGGTTGTGCGTCGCTATATTTTGCAAATTTAATGAATGTTACAAAAGTTTATTCTTATGAGCCATTTAAAGAAAATTATTGCGAAGCACTGTCTAATTTTGCTCTTAATCCGAATTTATCCAGCAAAATAGTTCCTCATAATTTTGGCTTAGGCAATGGAAATTATTTGCTATCAGTTAATGGTGGTATTAGTTGCAGGAAAGATATTAGCGGTGAATTATTGCAAATTACAATTAATGATGCTGCAGAAATACTTGGTCCGATTATTGACGAGCATGGCAAAATGGGAAAAATATGGCTTAAATGCGATTGTGAAGGCGGTGAGTACGAGATTTTTGAATCTTTAGGGAAAGATTTGTTATCTAAGATTGATATAATAACTATGGAGTGGCATGGTCATGGTGATAAGCTTAAATTCCTCAAGGAAATGCTATTGAAAAACGGCTTTGCTTTTCGAGTTGATTGTAATCTTGTAGTAGACCTTGGAATGATTTATGCGTTAAATATTAAGCGAGATGAGAACTCTTAAAGCAGCCACTTTAACACGCTAGTCTTAATAATTCCGTTGAAATTTTGCTCCGGCAATATCTCATCCATCGTGAGAAGCAATTTTGGATGCTGGTCTTTTATCATTTCCAACGGACGGAGCTCTCTTTTCAGAGTTTCTTCCTTTTCTGTGTTAAACGATACTTGAATATACAATTGCTCGCCATTTGATTTTTTTGCAAAAAAATCCACTTCAAGGTTATCCACAACTCCGGTATAAACTTGATAGCCACGCCTCAATAGTTCCAAATAGACAATATTTTCCAGGATATGGCCATAATCTTCNCTTCTATCGCCGGCAATTAAACGGCGCAATCCGTTATCCACAGCNTAATANTTCGCATTGCTGGCAAATATTTTTTTCCCTTTTACATTATAGCGATCCGCTTTGTAAATGAGCATGCTGTTTTCAATTCCTTCTATGTAACGAGTTACAGTTTTATTGCTAATTTTATTTCCAAAACTTGTGAGGGTATTGGAGATTTTATTGGTATTCTGAAAATTCCCTGTTTCCGCATACAGGTATCTTATTATAAGCTCAAGCGTTGCCACATCTGCCACTGCCAGCCGCTTCACAATATCTTTCAAAACCACGCTTGAATAGATTCCTTCTAAATATTGTCGCTGTTTTTCGTCATTTAGGGTTATTGCGTAGGGAAAAGATGTTTTCAGATACTCATTGTAGAGAATGCGAGGATTTTTTTCTGCCCTAGTAGAGGTGAATTCTTTGAATGAAAGCGGCAGCATTTTCAGTTCCACATATCTTCCCGAAAGAAGAGTCGCCAACTCTCCGCTCAAAAAATAGGCGTTTGAGCCTGTAATGTAAACATCTAGATTTTTTNTCAGAAATAAACTGTCCACAACTCTTTCAAAATTCGGAACATTTTGTATTTCATCCAAAAATATGTAATATCTTTGCTTGCCTTGCGTTAGTTTCTTCAAGTAAGCATATAGTTTCTCCGTATTATGCAAGTCGCTGAAGCCGAATTCCTCAAAGTTTATGCTTATAATTTGTTTGGAATTGACTCCGTTTTTAACAAGATGCCGCTTATATATTTCAAAAAGCGTTGATTTTCCGCATCTGCGAACTCCGGAAATCACCTTGATAACATTCTCGTCCTTCCAGTTCTTCAGGAATTTCAAGTATTCCGGTCTGTTGATGCATGTTTGGCTTTTATTCCAACTTTGCGACATTTTCACCTCTTTTTTGGATTCAATTCCAAATATAGAAAATTATTGGAGTATATAGTATAAGCTATGGNAATTTTCTANTTTACTCTTATGCAGCTACTTCCAACAGGCAGGCAAGTTTTTGANAACATACGCAAAGAGAANGGTTTGTATGTGGATAAAACCGCTTTTGTTTACGATATGATTTCCGGCTTGAGAAATCAATTCTTTTTATCGCGCCCTCGCAGATTTGGCAAAACGCTTTTGTGCTATACCCTGTGTGCGCTTTTTGAAGGGAANAAGAACTTATTCAAAGGCTTGGCNATTTCAAAAACAAAGTGGAAATGGGAAAAATACCCTGTGATTANATTGGATATGAGTGCAGGGGCTTATAGCGAAGGCATAAGCGGTTGCAAAGAAGCCATAATGAAACAGCTTTTTTATGCAGCTCAAAATCTAGGAGTTGAACTTTCCGGTGAAACCCCGACTTCTATATTCAAAAGCTTGATTTTGGATTCGGCAAAAAAATACGGAAAGCCTGCTGTTGTGGTAATAGATGAATATGATAATCCGCTATTGAGCGTTATAGACAATAAAAAAGCTTTTGAAGAGGTTCGTCTTTTCTTGCGTGATTTTTATAAAGTTGTGAAAGCTGCCGAGCAATACTTGCGTTTCACTTTTATAACTGGCATAACAAAGTTTTCACAGGTAAGTGTATTTTCCGCTTTGAACAACCTTACGGATATAACCTTGGATCCTGACTACGCAGCTCTGTTAGGCATAACGCAGGAGGAACTGGAAAAAGATTTTGCAAGCTATATAGATAAATGGACTAAGGAATATGGCGGCAAAAAGAAGT
>WQSZ01000185.1 GCA_009787645.1 Candidatus Fibrimonadales bacterium
GGAGTATTCACAACTCTTAGCAATGCGGCGTTGTCTTGCTTGTTCACCAATAGCCGCATATATGCCAAAATATCTTTTACTTCCATTCTGTCCCAGAATCTTGTGCCGCCTATTATAACATTTGGAATTCTGTATTTGTTAAGTGCGGCTTCTATCAAGCGGCTTTGGGCGTTGTTGCGGTAAAATACGGCTGTTTGAGAATAAGTCGCCGAACCGGATGTGAGTATTTTGGTTGCCAAGGCATTGGATTCGGAGTAATCATCTGGAATTTGCTTTATGTGGATCAGCGAGCCTTTTTCCTGATTTGAGAAAACTTTTTTTTCCATCTCTTTCGGGCGTTTGTTGTTTGCTATAACGGCTCCGGCGGCTTTTACAATATTTGTTGTTGAACGATAGTTTTCTTCCAGTTTCACAATTTTCACCGGTTCAAAGTCTCTGTGAAAACTCCGTATTATGTTGAGATTTGCGCCTCGCCATCCGTAAATGCTTTGGTCATCATCGCCTACAACGGTGATATTTCTGTTGGTATTTGAGAGCAGAAGTTTCAAAAGAATGTATTGCGCATCATTTGTATCTTGGTATTCATCAACGAATATGTATCTGAAATGCTCTGTGAATTGCGCAGATATTTCAGGTATGCTTTTTAGAACATCCGAGGCACGCAGGAGCAGGTCGTCAAAGTCCATAGCATTTGCGTCCATCAGGTGCTGCTGGTATTCGTAGTAGTAGTTGGCAATTTCTTTCAGGTCTGCAAAAGCACTGTGCGCCAAAGCTTCTTCCGGTGAAACTCCGCTGTTTTTCCAGGAAGCAATTGTGTTGCTGATTTTTTTTATGCGAGCGGCATTTGCCATTTCGCCTTCAAGCGGCACAACTATTAGTTTCAGCACTTTTTTTTGGTCGTCGTCGTCGTAGATGGAAAAGTTTTTTGTGTATTTCCAATCCAGTTTACTGACAACGGCGGGGTTTGCAAGGCACACTCTTAAAATTTTTACGCAAAGGCTGTGGAATGTTCCCATCCAGTCCAGGCGTATGTGCGGATATTCCAAAATTTTGCCAATTCTCTCTTTCATCTCTTTTGCGGCTTTGTTTGTGAAGGTAACCGCTGCGATTCTCCGAGCTTCAACATTGTGGTAAGAGATAAGGTGCGCTATTTTGTATGCGATTGTGCGTGTTTTGCCCGAACCTGCGCCCGCCAGAATAAGCATTGGCTCATCAACTGTGACAGCCGCTTCGCATTGGAAGGGGTTTAATTCCTGCTGAAGGATGTCGGGGGTTATGGAACGCATTGCAGAGGAAGATAGAAAATATTAGAGACTCTTCACACAGCGAACAGACAGCAAAGATTGCTTACGGTCGAATCCCCAATCAACGGATTCATAAAGATGGCTCATGCTTCTGTTGTAACTTAATTTTTCATCTTTGTCGTACTTAGTTGAACTCCACCAGTGACCATAATAACCGGCACTGTGAAAACTAAAACGCAAGTAGCTCCTAACTGCGCCACCGGGCAATGCAGAAAATCCATAGTCATCTGAGTTTTTGATTGTTCCCCAACCATTTTTAGCCTTAAGTTTTTCTCCGGCAAAATTATTACCACCAGCTAAATCTACAAGTTTTTGCCACTCATCATTGCCGGGTAAATGCCAACCGTTAGGGCAAACTTTCATAGCTGTTGACCAATCATATAATCTTCCATACTTTACGCAATTTTCAGATTTATTATCATAACACTTGCTGCCTTTTGTATCATAACTTAAATTCTCAGCCATCCAATTTTGCGCCCCTATCTTTACCGTTTTATATACTTTTCCATCACGCTTATCAGTCAATGAACCTTTAGTTACTCGCAAAACAATTGCATCTTCTTTTATTTCTTTAATAGGCTCAACCTGTATATCCCTAAACAGATCAGGAGTTTTCTCATTTAAAATCGCAAGCAAGCCATATATATCTTTTGCATTCCCGGTAAACGAGCTAACTAAAGTTCCCTTTACGCTCTCATAAAGTTCAACCTTAATAGTATAATCCTTGCCAAAACGCCCAATGCGCCCCTGGCAAATATAATCCGCAGCTATTTCTCTTCCTATTTTAACCAGGCAACCCTCTGCTTTACTGCAAGCTATAATCATATCTTCCTGCGTAGCAAAAAGAGAAACTATGCTCTGCTGAGTCATCACGGCGTAACTTTTTTGCGGCAAAATTTTGTGGGCAATCTCACGCAACTTGTCTGTCAAATGGTTTAACTCCAAAAATTCAAGAGATGGTTCGCCGTCATCCACAGTATTTATTATAGCGATTTGCTTTTGCTGTGCGTAAACGGAAAAGACGAGAAGCAATAGAGGAAAAAGAATTCTAGCCACAAACAAAATTCCCCAGCATCTTTTTCCCAAGCGGGGTCATAATACTCTCCGGGTGAAACTGAATGCCCTCTACATTAAAAACCTTGTGGCGAACTCCCATAATCTCACCATCTTCGGATGTTGCGGTTATCTCCAAACAACTCGGCAAAGTCTCACGCTCAATCGCAAGGCTGTGATAACGCATCGCTGCAAAAGGTTCTTCTATGCCGGTAAACACTCCCCTGCCATCCGCAGTAACTTTGGAAATCTTGCCGTGCATAAGACGCTTTGCGCCTATAACCTTTCCGCCATAAGAAAGACCTATGGACTGATGGCCCAAACACACGCCCAAAATCGGAATCTTGCCGGCAAAATATTCTACAGCCTTGAGCGTAATGCCGGCACTCTCCGGGCGGCCGGGGCCGGGTGAAAGCAACAGTTTTTTGGGATTAAGAGCCATCGCTTCTTCAACGGTTATGGCATCGTTACGCACAACATTGACTTCTGCGCCAAGCTCCAAAAGATACTGGTAAATGTTGTAGGTAAAAGAATCGTAATTGTCAATGAGGAGTATCATAGCATCTCCAGCGCACGGGCA
>WQSZ01000186.1 GCA_009787645.1 Candidatus Fibrimonadales bacterium
TGCTGCCTTGGTTTGTTGTCTGAGTATTGCCGCAACTTATTGCCAGAATCCCGATTTGCAGGATTAGCAATATTTTCAGAATAACTACGCAGCGTGGCATGCTACCTCCCCCTCGTGCCCAAATTTTTCACAAACTCATTCCATTTAGGCGTGCAAACTTCTTTGCCCCAGAGCCTAGTCTCATCAATGTCGCTAGTGAATTTTACATCAAGAGTCCAATTAGAAAAGTGAATATTAAAAAACTCGGAATCATTCATATTTGCGCTGCAACAAAAATTTTTCTGATTAACACTTTCGCCTTTGCTTGAACATTGCTGCAGATTGTTCAAAAAATCCAGCCACTCTTCCATAGATATATTTTCCTCAAATATGATATTATCACTATCAATTTTGTATTCCAAATGCGCTCCTGTTGCCGTTCTATTCAAACTAATGTAAATGCCTTGACCAAGTTTGTTGCTATATGCATTAAACCGCATTGACTTGGCATAAAGCGCAAAATCACTTATGGGCTTATTAAATTTTTTCTGATATGCAACTTTCATTTTGCTCTCAATATCCTTTGTAATCTTGTCCTTCTTTGCCCTTGCTCTCACATCGTTCATAACATTTATAAACTTGTCCCAATTAGGCGGCTGCTCGTTATCATTATTTCCATAAAATATTGAATTGATATTATTTGAAATATAATCATGCACATAAAGGTGAAAGCTATATACACGTTCTCTGGGCTTTGCTCTCTTGCCAAATTCTTTATCCCAGCTCATAAAAGAACTGCCGTATAAGCCGTTTATAAAATCCAGCCAGTCAGCCGTAGAAAGTTTTATGCCTTCATTTGGATAGGCATTGTAATGATAAAAAGTAGCACCGCTTGGAGTTCTTGTTATCGCTACTCTGGAAAATGAATTGTCCAGAATATAAACATAAAATATTACCGCATCCGTTGAAAGTTCCTGCTCTGTTATTGGCTTTTTAAATCTTTTCTCATATTCGGCTTTCAGTTTGCGTTCCAAATCTTGCGAAGCTCTTTTTTTAATGCCATCAATTAACTTTATAAATTTATTCCACTCAGGCGGATAAGGTGAAACACCAAAAACCTGAAATCCGGCACTATCGGGAACGCCGGGAAGGAGTATTTCAATTTGCCATTCTTTGTGGTTGCTATACTCGTGATATGACTTTGTCCAATTCATAACGCCTATTTGCCGCAACTCGTCTATAAAATTTTGCCATTCGTTTGCAGAAATATTCACCGACAAAGTATCTGCGTTTTTTATAGTAGTTGTGAGCATGGGCAGTTGATATTTTACAATAGCACCTTCCGAAGTTTTGCTTACCGATACGCTTTGAGTAATGCCGTAGTTCTCGTATTCAAAATGAAAGCTGTGCCTGTCTTTTATCCTTTCTTCCTCTTCTTCCATAGTGAGAATTGGTTTGTTTGTTTTCAGCGCTTTCACCAAAGCAGCCCATCTCTCATCGTTTGTTTCTTTGCGTTTTGGAGCTTGTTTCTTAAATCGCCTTTCATATTCCGCTAAACGCATGCCAACTCTGTAATCCAAAAGTTCAAAACCATAAGAATAATTATAATCCGCTTCATTTGTTTCAATGGCTTTTTGCAAGCGTTCCAAATGCTCTTTGTCGCTGCACATATACCACCAGGGGGCACGTATGTTGAATTTATTTTCGTAATCTGCAATGGCTTTTTGCAACTTAGCTTTAAGCGCAGCATCTTCTTTTTTCTTTTTCGGAATTTCCACTTCCGGAGAATTTGCGGCTATGGCATCTTCCAGTATTATTAGCATTTCTAAATCCGAGCAATGCTCGCACTGGGGAGCAGGTTTTTTAAACAGCCTTTCATATTTCTTTGTCGTAAAATTTAGCCAGTAAGCTGTTATTTCCGCAGGGTTTACGCACAGAACATTATAGTTAAACGCTATGAAATTCCTTATATCTGCATTGCCGTTTGCGAGCCTACTTATTTCGGAAGTGTCTTGTTCCATAGCTCTGCACCAATCTGTTGGAGATTTGTATTTGTCTAAATATTTTTTCATGTCATATTTTTCATAATCTTTTAAATCTAATGGCGAGTATGAGTTATCCTGCAAGCAGCGCACGGTGCAACCCAAGTTATCATAGACGGAGCTCATAAAAACTTCATCCCAGATAGTTCTCATGTCATAGAGGCAAATGCCTTTTCTTTCTGCCGGCGTAGAAGTCCACCAGCCATTATGAAGATTACCGAATCGGATATTGTCTTCGCAGTAGCTATCCTGTGCTTGCGCTATTCCTATTGCTATATCCACGCCGGCCCATTCGGAGCCGCTTGGCAAGTGCCACCCGCTTGGGCAAACGCTCTTTGCTTTTTCCCAAGTATATACACGTCCATATTTTTTGCAATCACCTCTATAGCACCAAGACAGCGAGTCGCCTGTATCATAATCTAAATTATCTGCTAGCCACACAACGCTACCTGTTTTGACTGTTTTATATTGCTTGCCATCGCGCGGGTCTGTGAACGGCTGGCTTAGTGTTTCATTAAAAAGCGGTGTTGCGCTGGGAGTGTCATTGGTATTTACCGGGCTGTCTTTTTTGCAAGCGATTAAGAAAAGCAGCAGGAAGAGGAGGAATATGTAACGGAGCATGGGGTTAATTTAGAAAAAATCTATATTTACCCTATGAAAAGGTTTTTCTCCATTAGCCAAATAACCGAAAAGGCAAAAATATCGGTTAAGCGATTTCCAATAAGCATTTTGCTTATATTGAGTTTTACAGCCCTGCTTTTGGCAAAATTCAAAGATTCCGAAGACGCCATGCAAACATATTACTTCCTCTCGGTTGGCAT
>WQSZ01000187.1 GCA_009787645.1 Candidatus Fibrimonadales bacterium
CTTTTATACGGCTTTTTTTCAAAAAAAGACTTCAATTAACAATCCTTATTGTTTTTATTTGCGAGCCTTGCCTTAACCGCAGAATATAAACACCTTTTTGCAGATTGAGATGCTTAAGAGAAACCTCGCTTGAACCGGCATTTTGCCAGCCGTTGAGCAAAGTGCCCATATTTTTTCCGGAAAGCGCATAGACATCCAGTTTTGCATGCCCGCTTTGCGCAAAATTAATCTCTACCCTGCCCTGCCCTAAGGGCTTAACCCCAAAAGAGCCACTACCCGAAGGTTTGGCAATAATGGGAGTTTCATACTCCGGTATTTCTGTAGGCGGAGTGAAAGGGCCAAAGGGAGTTCCAGTGCCTGTTAAGGTTAAATTCAGCCTGCCTATCCCGGAAAGTTTTTCTCCGTCTGTAACAATGGCTAAAAGGTGAACCACTCCGGTTTGGCCCAAAGCAGGCGTATAGATATAGGTGGTATCGTTCCCTTTTACTAATGTTCCGGGATATTGATCGTGCTTATAAACAATCTCAAATTTTACATCGTCTCCATCTATGTCACTGCCGCTAAAATTATTACCCACAGTTATAGTTATAGGTTCCGTATTTGGCCTAGTTAAGTTTCTGTTAGAAATTGATGGAGCCATGTTTTGAAGCCTTAAAACAACGCTTGATGAATTGTTTCCAACAGATCCATTGCTTCTAACAGTGTAGTTGAGAGTTACGTCTTTAAACGCAACATCGCGCTGAGATTCATCCGGAGTGAAAATCACATCTTTATTGTTGTTAGAAAGAGCAATGCTTCCTATTCCATCCGGTGAAAGAGAGAGCGATCCCGGTACAAATTCAATTCCTATAGCATCACCCGTGGGATTGCGAACCAATAAATTATCTGTCACATTCAAGGTTCTGGGAGATCTGCGGCTAACGTTGAATGGATTTACTGCGGGCACAACAGGACGCCTGTCGGTTATGTTTATTATCGCCTTGCTCCGAACTGTAACGTTGTTTCTGGTCACCTCATAATTAAACCTGATTTGAGAACTTGTAGAACCTCTTTCCTCAGTTTTATATATTATGCTTTGTTTATCATTTGCAATTGAAAGTTCACCGAGTTCTATTGCGTCAATTTTCGTAATATCACCGGATAAACCAAGCGTGCTAGCATTTAAAACAATAGACTCACCGCATTTAACGTTTACAATAACATCTTTGCTTTTGGGATGAGTTGCCGGTATGTAATCTGCCCATTTCTTTTTGCCTGATCCAGTCATATAGTTTAAAAAATATCGCCCAGAGCCATTGGTCGCCGAAGTGCCCGTCAAGTCGCTAATTGAAAGGGCAGAAGTATTTGCACCCTTGTTAAACATAGAAGATAATTGAACATTATTTTTGTCGTTCTCCTTTAAAGCAGCACTCGCACTCCACATGCAATTGCTAATGTTATTATTGTCCATCCAATTTGTCCAAGTATCAGAAGCTACGGAATTCATGCTTCCATCGCCATCAGAACTAACCGCACCCCACTCTGTTCCAAACACCGCATAGCCAGCAGTTCTTGCAGCTGCTGCAGAAGTTCCAATCTCTCCGCTTTGCGCATGAGAATTTGCATAAAAATGAAAGGTAAAAGCCACATTGTCGCTTTCAGCTTTAGTCGCATTGTTATTGCTATAATTGCTGGCCTGCTCAGAAGGCTTTTGGCTATAAAAGTTGCTACCTATCAAAATGAGATTGTTGTTGCCAGTATTGCGAATTGCATTTCTAATAGTATTTGAGTAGCTTGTTATCTGCGATGCGCTTGCGGCAACAGGCTCGTTGTATATTTCCCATATTATATTAGGAACATTTTTGTATTCATTTGCCATATCTCTGAAAAAATTCGTTGCTAAACTAGTTTCATTGTGAGCATCGTGCGAATGCCAGTCAACAATTACGTATATATCGTTCAATATAGCCGCATCTATCACTCTCCTCATCAGATTTTTTTGATTTTCTGCATTAAAATAGTAACCGTGCGTTCCACCGGCATCGTTTATTTCCCCAGAATTTTGTCCCTGACTATTTTGCTTGTAATACCTTATACCCATTGCAGCGCGAATCACGCCTATCTGCATTTCGTCAACAAACCAGTCCACAACTTCCTTCCTGTAATAAGAAGATCCATCGCCATCGCTCCAAAACAAGCTCGGACCTTTCAACTGGACAACTGTAGAAGATGTCGTGGATGTTCCTCCGCAAATATTATTGCCGCAAACCTTTAATGCGCCAAAATGGCTAACAGGGCCCGCAAAGGCAACAGAGGAGAATAAAAGAGCGAATGTAATCGCTAAAAAGTTGTTTTTCATAAAAGTCTCCCAATATGATTTATATATATATAAATATAGATTATTTTAAGTTAAAGTAACAGAAAATTGTCACTTTTTCGAAAAAAATGCATTTTTGTGTGATATTTTATACAGTAAACGCTGATTTAGTAGCTCTGCGCTATATTGGAACTAGGCGAGTTGACTTCTTTGTTAAAACGTCAGAACCCCGATTAGCCTGATTAAAGGATTTACGTGATTATATACAAAATATTACCGTAGAGACGCAATGCATTGCGTCTCTACAACAAACTTGCCACGCCCATAAGCTACAACCCAAGCTTGCTCTTCGCCTCTGCCAAAGGAACCCCCTGCTCCAAAAGTGCAAAGACCTTTTCCATGCCAATAGCAATGCCCTTGGCCTCGCCCATAGCCATAGCTTCCTCTTCCCAAACCTCACGGGCCTCGTCTATGTTCCAATCTCCATAAAGCATATTGTAAACCTCCTGCGAGTGTCTCTCCAAAAAATCCTTCAACA
>WQSZ01000188.1 GCA_009787645.1 Candidatus Fibrimonadales bacterium
TTTTTTTCAAAAAAAATCTTTTAAAATGCGTCTAAGTAATATGAACAAAAATAGGAGGTTCATATTATGGTTACTGAAAACGAAGAAGTCATTGCCGATCTTACAGCGGACATGCCTTTCAAGAAAACTTTCGCTAACGAGGAAGAAAAAGAGCCGCTTATCACTATGCTCAACGTGTTCCTAGACAAAAAGCTAACCCACCCAATTGTGGACGTGCGTATCAAAAACCCTTATGTAGCTGGGCAAACCTCGGAAAACAGGGATAGCATCTTTGATATTTACTGCAAGGATAGCGAAGGCAAGCTGTTTCTGGTGGAAGTGCAGGTTGGCAAGCAGGTGTATTTCATCAAAAGAGTGCTTTACTACGCATGCATGGCCATAGCCAACAGTGGCAAGAAAGGAGACTGGGATTTCAATTTCCCGCCTGTCTATTCGCTTAGTTTTATGAATTTTGACCTTGACTTCAAGAACGATGATCTGGTTCAATACATTTCTCTTTCCAATGATGCGCACCCGGAAATAAGGTACGATTACATGGGCATGGTTTTTGTGCGGCTTTCCCGGTTCACAAAGGCTTTGGATGAATGCGTCACTTTGCAAGACAAGCTGCTTTTCTCGCTTTGCCATGCCCATAAGCTGAAAGGTAAGCCAGAGCAATTTGGAGAGGAAGTGTTTGACAAGATATTTGACATTGCAAGAATTTCTAATTTTACATTAGAAGAGAGATTAGCGTATGAGGCAGATATGAGAAATGAGCGTGACCAGTATGCGATTAGGATGACCGCCATGAATGAGGGTAGAGAGGAAGGCATTGCCGTTGGCGAGGCTCGTGGCGAGGCCAAAGTTCTTGATCTCATGGCGCAAGGCTACGATTATGGGCAAATTAAGGATATTTTGAAACTTTCGTAGAGCATTGCTGCTGCTTGGCGCAAGGCAGGTTGGCAAAACAGGGAACTTGCTCTCTATTCCGCTTTATTTGCTGGGGAGTTTGGAGAGGTATTTAGAAAAATAAATTTACCTCACAACAATTTTTTGTACAACACTGCCGTGTTTTTCTATATACACGCCAGATTTGGTTGGTTTTGTTGCACCAAGGGGAATGCCTTTTAGTGAATAGTAATGAAAAGTCTTGTTAGCAACCAATGGCGAATAACTCTTTATTGGAGTTGAGCCACCGCTGGAAGAAGAAACCGTTATTGCAGATGAACTGGAGCTTGTTGGGCAAGTTACTTCTTGATACCAATAACCACTTGTTAAATTGCTTTCTATTTGAGAGCCATTCCATACCCATGCTGAAGCGCAAGTGTTACCATTGCCTTCATTTTCAATTTTGCAAACATAGCATTTATTGTTGGTGTGTTTAAAACAGGCTGTGTATGGATCTGAAGGAACAGTGTTTGTTGGGTATGTGATTAAAGGTGTTTTGCAAGTCGTTGCTTGAGTTTTTGCTTGGCTTGAACTTGATGCTACAGAACTGCTGCTCGGATTGCTACTGGAGCTTGGAACGGCAGAACTGCTGCTCGGATTGCTACTGGAGCTTGGAAGGCTGCCGCCGATAGTCAAAATATTCGTTGTTACACTTGCATTGCCACTGCTACCAGAGCCACAATTGCCAGTATATGATTCAATCTTCATTGCAACTTCATATAAATTGCCGTCCATGTACATGCCAACAGCGTGCCATGCGTTAAAGTGCGCAGTAACACTGATAGTGCCGCTTGTTTTCTTAGTTCTCGGAATACTGAAGAATTGCTTAAAGTTGCCACTACCAGTGAGCATAGGTTGACCTATTCTGTCGCATACCCAAAAATCATATATAGTACCATCAATAGTTGATGAACCTTTACTATTAGTTCCGCAAAGATCCGTATTACTACTCGGGTTCCAGCCGTAGTCTTGAATAATGTAGTATTCTATTTGATTGGAAAAAGTAGCATTGCTACCGTTTTCTCGTTTTGTCGGCACATTGCTCTGTGTGTAATATGCCCAACCATATACACCAAGATATCTCACATTATCGCTAGTACTCCATGTAGCAGCATAGTTAATAGTAATATTTCCAATTTGCGTATGATTTTGGGTGCTGTTAGATCCCCATTTTTTACCGGAGCGAAAAAGTATGTTTTTCGTACCGTTCCAATTTGCCGTAAACGTTCCTCCATTTGAACCGATGCTTGATGGTATAGTCCAAGTAGCAGTACCACATTGGTCTTGATTCCAAAGCTCGTAATCATAATTGCCACGCGTAGCCGTCTCTCGTTGATCTGCCCCCCAAACCAATGAACTACCAGCAGCTATAAGCAGGCATGCGACTTTTGTAATTGTTTTCATAAAAACCCTCCAAGTAAAGTTTATCCCTATTTCTGTAATCTACATTATTTTTCAAAAAAAAAGCATATCAATCGCTAAATAACACAAAATTAATCATTGAAAGCACAAAATAATTCTATTTTTACCTATATTTCGGTAAAAAAGAACCTAATACAGAAAGATTTTAGCAGATATGCTGTAAGTAGCTGCAACTCTCCTCAGACCTTTCGTTGCGATACATCAACATCAAGATAAGCCTGAGGAGAGAGTTAAGAATTTTAAGTACTTGTGAAAATCTGGAATCCGCTGTATGCTTCTTGCCTGTGTTCGCCAAGGTCAAGGCCACGTATTTCTTCACGCTCGCTCACACGAAGGCCGATTGTTTTCTTTATTATAAAGAATATCGCAAATGCCGCCGGGAAACAAACTGCGCCGTAAGCCAGAACTCCTATCAACTGAGATAAGAAACTCTTGTCTGCGGCAAAAATGCCAACCGCCAAAGTTCCCCAAA
>WQSZ01000189.1 GCA_009787645.1 Candidatus Fibrimonadales bacterium
GTTATTAAATAAGGAAACAAAGGATAACTTATGGCTTCCAAAATTAGAGAACTCATTACGCTAGAATGCCCTGACTGCAAGCAGCGCAATTACGATTGCGATAAAAACAAGAAGAAGCATTCTTCGCGTGTAGAGTATAAAAAATATTGCCCTTTTTGCAGAAAACACACCGTTCACAAGGAGACTAAGTAGGTGAAATATTTTAGGAGGCTAATGGCTCAATTGGTAGAGTAGCGGTCTCCAAAACCGCCGGTTGGGGGTTCGAGTCCCTCTTAGCCTGTAGCCTGTTAGAGGAAATTATTATGCAGAGTTTTCAAAGATATATTCGTGATGTAGTAGCCGAACTGAAAAAGGTTACTTGGCCAACTTGGGAAGAGCTCAAGGGCTCAACTATGGTTGTTATATTTTTTAGCGTTGTTATGGGATTGTATATAGCTCTTTTGGATGTAGGACTTTCAAGATTGCTTAAAACTTTTTTAGGATAGATTATGTTAGCGTGGTATTCGGTATCAACTTTTTCCGGTCAGGAGCTCAAGGTTAAACAACTCCTTGAGGCTATGATTGAACGTGAACAGGTGCACGATTTATTCGGGCGCATAGAGATTCCGCACGTAAACGAAGAGCATATTACAACAAAAAAAGGCAAAAGAGTTGTAAAAATAGAAAGGCGCAACTTGATGCCGGCTTATGTGTTTATACAGATGGAATTTAATGATCGCACAAGACATTTGGTTCAGAATATTCAAGGCGTGACAAAATTTGTGACTATCGGTACTAAAATAATCCCTATTTCCGACGATGAAATGGTGGCTATTTTGCCTCGTGATAACGACTCGGCAGGAAGTTTGCCCATGTTGGATACAATACCGATTAAAGAAGGAGATTCAATTCGCATTAAAGAAGGCCCGTTCAACGATTATACGGGCGTTGTTGGAGAAATTATGAAAGAGCGTGGCAAGCTAAAGGCCATGGTTGAAATATTTGGTCGTTCCATTCCCGTTGAACTTAACTTTACAGAGGTTGAGGTTCTTTAGGCAAGGAACTTTGAAATGGAGAAATTACAGTGGCAAAAAAAATAACAGGCTACATTAAATTGCAAATTAAGGCAGGCGCCGCAAACCCAGCCCCTCCGATTGGTCCGGCTTTGGGTTCAAAAAAGGTAAATATTGCCGAATTCTGCAAGCAATACAACGCTCGTACGCAGTCCATGGCAGGTTCAATAGTTCCTGTTATAATAACAGTGTATGCAGATAACAGCTTTACCTTTGTGATAAAAACTCCTCCGGTTCCGTCTCTGGTAAAACAGGCGGCTAAGGTAGAAACTGCTTCCGGAGAACCAAATCGCAAAAAAGTTGGTAAAATAACTATGGCACAGGTAACTGAAATTGCCAAAAAGAAAATGCCGGATTTAAACACCATAAGTTTGGAATCTGCGCAAAGCATGGTAATAGGCACGGCTCGCTCAATGGGTATTGAGGTAGAATAATGATTAGAAGAGGAAAAAAATATCGCGCACTGGTTGCATCTTACGATGTCAAGGCTACTTATGGCCTGGACGAAGCTGTGAATATTCTGAAAAAGTCGCAGTGCAAATTTGACCAGACTGTTGAGTTGCATTTTAATTTGGGCGTTGACCCAAAGCATTCGGATCAGATGGTTCGTGGCACCGTAGCACTCCCGCACGGCACAGGCCGCAAAGTTCGTATTTTGGCATTCTGCAAAGAGAATGCGGTTCAGGCTGCGATTGACGCAGGTGCGGATTTTGCCGGTGGAGCTGATTTAGTTCAGAAGATTTCCGATGGCTGGCTGGATTTTGATGCTGTTGTAGCCACTCCGGATATGATGGCGGTTCTTGGCAAAGTTGCAAAGGTTTTAGGCCCTCGTGGCTTGATGCCCAGCCCAAAAGCCGGAACGGTTTCTCCGAATTTGGCTCAGGTGATAAAAGAGCTCAAGGCCGGTAAAATTCAATACCGTGTTGATAAGGGCGCAAATGTGCATGCACCGGTGGGCAAGCTTTCCTTTACGGGCCCGCAGTTATGCGAAAATATTCTTTCGGTTATAGATTCCGTGAAAAAGAATAAGCCGCAGACCTCAAAGGGCATTTACATAAGGAATTTAACCTTAACGGCAACCATGACCCCATCGGTTCGCCTTGACATGGCATTAACAAGGTAAGGAGCGGATTTATGGAAAACACAACTAAAAAAATGTCGCTTCAAAAGCAAAAAAAGCAAGAGCTAATAGATTCTCTCGCTAAAGATTTTTCGGCAGCATCGTCAATTTATCTGCTGGACTTTCAAAGAATAACGGTCGCTCAAGACAACGCCCTGCGCATGAACTTGCGCAAAAAAGGCATTGTTTACAGAGCTGCAAAAAACAGACTTATAAGGGAAGCTTTGAAAAAAGCTAATATCACGGGTTTAGACTCCTATTTAAAACAGGCAACGTCTATTATGCTCGGCAGCGCAGAAGATCCTATGCTTCCTGCGCGTGAAGTTGTTGAATTTCACAAGGCTAACCCCGATATTTTAAAAGCAAAAGGCATTTCACTGGACAACTCCGCTTTAAAAGGAAGCGAATTGGAAAATCTGGCGAAAATGCCCGGAAAAAACGAAATTCTTGGCCAAGTTGTATCCTTAATGCTTTCACCGGGCGCAAATTTGATAGCACTTATCAAAGGGCCCGGTTCAAAGATTGCGGGGCAAATCAAGGCTTTAGAAGAGAAACTGGAAACAGCGAAATAACACTCAAAACGGAGAAGAGATCCTATGGCTACAGATGTCAAAACACTAGGCGACCAGATTGTTGC
>WQSZ01000190.1 GCA_009787645.1 Candidatus Fibrimonadales bacterium
CCTCTAATCTGTTGATTGCCTATAGCTGAAATATTATTTTGCGGGTTACTGGGGTCATTCAAAGAAAAAGTCATAGTGGCCCACACTTCTTTGCTTGTAATTTGTGCGCTACCCTCCGTATTGATGTCGATTCTCGGCAGTGCTTGTGCAAATACTGCCTGTTGGAGAACGGCTATTGCCAGGCCAAAAAGAGATAGTATAAGCATATAATTTAAACATAGTAAAATCAGCGTTTACTATAAAGCTTTCTGCTGAAAGCTCCGATATTATGAATATGGCAATGAGGCCAGCCTAGGCTGGCGGGGAATAGAAGCCCAACCCTTAACCGGGTCTCCGAGAGGAATAGATAGTGCGAACCTATCCTTTGTCACTAAAAATAGGGCGGACTAATCAAGCAAGCAACGCACTGACCACAAGTCTGCCTTCATGTTTTCATACCGTATGGCGAAATCATCGTCGTTGCGGATGCCCCGGCTGTAGGCGGCATCCTCAAATAGCTCACCGCTACTCCACCAGTTGCCTAAGTTGCCGCCATAGCTGAAACCCCTATAGCTATAGCCATCATAGCCGTGGCAATCTGCGCAGCCACCGCCCAGCAGGGCCGAAAAACCATAAGTGTCTTCCTTCAAATGCTTGCCCGCCACAGAGCTACCGCCAACATAATCGAACAACTTAGACCAATCATCTTCGCTCGGAATATGCCAGCCTTCGGGGCAAATACCTTGATGCTTGGATTGAATCTGGCTTGCGCAAATACGGTAATTGCAACTTTGAAGATCCATTGCCGTAGCCCAATTGTACAACCGGCCATAGACAGCGCAGTTAGAAGACTCATTATCATAACACGCACTGCCGCTTACATAGTAATTCAAATTCTCTGCCATCCAAGTCTGATTGCCTATTTGCACAGTCTTGTAAGTTTGACCACCACAGGTAACTGTAGCTAAGCCCGTAGATGCATTGTCACATGAAGGCGATGAGCTGCTTCCTCCGTTAGAATCCTCGGCACCTTCTTGTATTGTGCCATAGATATCGCAATGAAAATGAGCGGTATTATATTTAATACCATTGCAAGTACCGATAGTTTCATTATCGTCATCGGAAGAGCACGAAAGGGTGAATGTCATGGCAAATAATAAATTTGCCGCTACTAAAGATTTGCGCAAATTGAGCGTTTTCATAAATATCTCCTGTTTTTAACACGCCTTAAAGAGTGTAGCCAACCGACAATTGGAAAAGAATTTCTTTTCCAATAAGTACTCTGGCTCCGGTTTCTAAGCCATTCCAGCGTACTTTAGCGAAAGGACCTCCAAACATAAGCCTCTTAGAATATTCATAATTACAATATCCATAATTACACCAAGAATTGTAAAAATCTATCTCATCTTCCATCGCCCACAAACCAGCAGAAACACCGCCAATTAATTTAATATCGTTAGGCAACAAGCTACTGCTTATGCCGCCTATATTCAATCCTAAGCCAAGGCAAAGACCATCGTCAAAGCTAAAAAGGTCGCTATTAAAACGGTTTCCCTGTTCAATTTCGCCACCTATAAAAAAACCGTTTGACCATTCAGCTCCGAATCCTAGACCAAAATCAAAATGATCTCCAAATATGTATTTCACTGTGAAATACATATTTCTCTCAGTTTTTGATTCCGAATCGCTTTGCATATGCCCAATATGCGATGCTGGGCTTGCTTTTGCCATGCTCAATGGTTCATCTTTTTCCGTTGCCGTGCGGAAGTTTGTGTAATATGCCGGATAGCCTGTCACAGTCAGCTTTAATTTATCGACTGTGATCTCTTCAAACACATTAATTCCAACAAGCACATCGGGCTTATCCAGAGATGGAGGATTTTGGCCAAGAGCTTTTGCCAAAGCCTCTTTTTCCAAGATGTCCCTTTGAAAAACCTTTCCCTCCGCTTCTCCTTTTGCCTTTTGTTGCGAAACGGACAAATCAGCGGTAACTGGCAAGGCTTCAATATCAGGAGCTTCCACCTTAGCCGATTGTAGAGTATTGTTTTTATATGCAGTAGCACAACCTATGAGCAAGAAGCTGCTTATCAGCAGCAAAAATAGCTTTTCCATATAATTATTCCTCCTGTGCATTCACTGCTTCATGAGTCGCTGGCCTTATATAAGCCGCAGGAGCTGGATGAGTTACAGGAGTCACAGCATTTTCTGTTTTTTGAGCAGCTTCGGGCGTGGCATTTTTTACGGTTACAGACAAGTTATTGCTGCTGCCATCTTCGTAAATAAACTGGCCTTTTAGCAAAACATTCGTTTTATTCTCAACTTCCTTTGGCCTGAAGTTTTTGTAGCGAGCCGGATAGCCTATGGCAGTTACCAATAAATCAGCATTTTTGAAGAATTCATAAAAATAAGAGACTCCAACCAAAACATCTCCGTCGGCCTGCCTGAGAGCTATGGCAATAGCCTCTTTCTCTAAGTCGTGTTTGAAAATAGCCTTGCCACTTGCCTGTCCCATTACCTTTTTGTCGGAAACATCCAAATCTGCTATCATTTGGTGTGCTTCGGCTTTGGGCGTTAGCTCAACGGCGCGCAGGGTGTTGTCTTTTTTGGTCACATTTGCACACCCGACAATAAGTGTTGAAAATGCCATGGCAAAAATTGCCGTGATTGTGATGCATGTCCTCATGATTTTCTCCTTTGTTTGAGGGGTGAATGTAAAGATAGCCGGAGCAAAGGGAAGGCTTTTCCCTTGTATTTATTCGAAGAAGAATTTTTAATTCGGGGGGG
>WQSZ01000191.1 GCA_009787645.1 Candidatus Fibrimonadales bacterium
GCTACAATGCGCAAAAGCAAATACTCGCAAATGCCACTGTTCATTTAACAGAAGGCTGGGTCTCCTTAACCGGAGAAAACGGATGCGGAAAATCAACGCTCCTCAAACTTTTGCTCGGACTGGAAAAGCAGGGTAGCGGAACAATCGCAATAGAACCGCCAAACGCAAAAATGCACTACTGCGAACAGGAGCTTAGCGAGCCGAATCAAACAATACTGGACTTCGCTTGGGATTACGAAAACCTTGCTTGCAGGCTTCGCTCCATGCTGAAAATAGATGCGGAAATGCTCGAACGCTGGCAAACGCTTTCACCCGGCGAACAAAAACGCTGGCAAATAGGCGCTGCCCTAAATGCGGAATGCAACATACTGCTTTTGGACGAACCCAGCAACCATTTAGATGCTGAGTCCACAGAACTCTTGCTGAACTCATTGAAAAGTTTTAATGGCATTGGCATAATAATCTCGCACAATCGCACGCTGCTGGATAGCTTAACTACTGCCACAATGCGAATTTCTTGCGGCAACCTGCAACTTTGCAAACTTCCTTACAGCCAAGCAAAAGCTATTTGGGACAGCGAATTGCAAGAGCAAAAAAATGCAAAGGAAGCAGAGCGCAAAGAGTTGAAAAGCATAAAACGCAAACTTCAGGAAGAGCGTGAAAAGCGGGAGAGGGGAGCGGCTAATCACAGAAAAGATTCTGCAAAAGGCTCGCCGGATTCCAGATCCATAATGGCAGGGAATGTAGCTTCTTGGGCAGAAGCGAGAGGCAGCAAAAACATAGGTATTTTGCGGAGCAAAAAAGAAAAAGCGGAGCAGAGCATTCTGGCAACTGAAATTCGTTCTCCACTTGGCAATGCGATTTTTATGGAATATGAGCAACCTTCAAAGTCCGTGCTCTTCAATATACGCTCGCAAAATATTATAGCTGGCGATTGCGTTGTTTTGCCGGATTTTAATTTTGAGCTAAAGCGAGGCGAGCATGTTTGGCTGAGAGGAGCGAATGGTACGGGAAAAACAACTCTGTTGAAGCACCTGCTTAAAACCACAATTATAGATTCGCAAAAACTGCTTTACTTGCCGCAAACGCTCAGCGAAGATAGCATTGCCGAGCTTCTTTCCAAAATAAAAGAGTTGAATTCAAAAGAGCTTGGTCGCATTATGACAATTCTCGCTTCGCTTGGCTGTTCTCCGGGAATTGTGGAGAGCGGAATTTCAATGTCTCCAGGCGAAGCACGCAAACTTTATTTAGCGTTTGGAATGGGAAAATTTGCATGGGCTTTGCTTCTTGACGAGCCTACGAACCATTTGGATTTGCAGTCCATAGAGCGTTTGGAAGTTGCATTGAAAAATTTTCCCGGAGCCTTGCTTTTGATTAGCCACGACAAAGTTTTTGCAGAAAGTTGCACGAATAGGGTGGTGGATTTTCTACATTCCATCAAATGAACCTCAGAACAACAAAACCATTCATAAAGTGGGTTGGTGGGAAAAGTCAGCTTTTAGGGCAATTTGAGAATTATTACCCAAAAGAAATAAAAACGAAGGGAATTCAGAATTATGTGGAACCATTTTTAGGCGGCGGTGCATCATATTTTTATTTGGCAGAAAAGTACGGCATTAAAAACGCTTATCTCTCGGATTTGAACAAAGACCTAATATTAACGTATTTAGTAATTCAGCAAAAAGCTGAAATTCTGCTTGATTTTTTGGAACAATATCAAAACATATATAATTCAACAGAACAAGAAAAAAGAAATGATTTATTTTTATCAATCCGCAAACATTTCAATGAGCAAAAATATGAAATTAATTATAAAAAAATATCGGAAAATTGGATTCCGAGAGCTGCACAATTCATATTCTTAAACAAAACCTGTTTCAATGGACTTTTCAGACTCAACTCAAAAGGTGAATTTAATGTGCCCTACGGCAAGTATAAAACGTCCACCATATTAGATGTTGAAAATATAAGCTCCGTTTCTAAACTTTTGCAAAACGCAGAAATCGCTCACAACGAATATTCAAGTTGCTTCTCAAAAATAACCGAAAAATCTTTTGTGTATTTTGATCCTCCATACAGACCTTTGACAAAAACGGCGAATTTCACGACATACATGGGTACAATTTTTAACGACAATAATCAAATTGAATTGGCAAAATTCTTTCAAAAGATAGACAGGGAGAAGGGAGCAAAATTGATGCTTTCAAATTCCGATCCATCAAGCGTAAATCCAAGGGATAAATTCTTTGAGAAAATTTATAAAGGCTATAAGATATTTAGAGTAAACGCCAGCCGTGCTGTGAATTGCAATGGTGCAAATCGTGGAAAGATAAGCGAGATTTTAGTAATAAATTATGCTTAGAGATTGCTGGAATATTCTTGGGGTCAGGATTTAATTATGAAGAATCATTTAAATGTGTGGTGATGCCGAAGCAACTTAAAATTCTGGCGATAAATTGTTTAAATACCTGTCTAAAAACAGAACGAGATCTGAAATCCTAGAAAATGCAAAATACGAAATAAGCAAAACGCTTGCTATTGGTTTAATGGGCGTATCTGGCTTTTGTTTACGGTACTTGCATGGGGCTGCCACTCACGGGCAGCATTAGGGGAGTAAGCTCATCCAAACACAATTCCTCCGCTTCCTAAAACCATATTTGCGCTAACGTCTGGAATATTATTCACGCCCGTTTTTAGAATTTCGGTTAGCGCAACTTTGAGATTAAAACCTCTCGGATCTTGCATGGC
>WQSZ01000192.1 GCA_009787645.1 Candidatus Fibrimonadales bacterium
TCCGTTGTCCAAAAAGCGCTGGATGCCGGGGCTCTGCAATATCTGACCTCGCTATACAACCAGGGATACATGGAATATCAAAAACACAAGCTGTTTACGCTGCTCACGGAAGAAGAACGTTTATACATAAAAGAACACGATTCCATATTGTATGCAGCCGAATTTGATAATTATCCCGCCAGTTTTTACAACACTTATGATAAGGAATGGCAGGGCGTTNCCCACGATGTGCTGAATGAAGTAAACCTGCTCACGGGACTTTCCTTTAAACGAATCAATGATTCTACGAAAAATTTTTCCGAATTGCTTAGAATGGTAGAAGATGGAGATGCTGCGTTTCTCACAGAAATTATTCACATACCGGAACGGGAAGGNNTCTTTTTATGGCCGCAATTCACAACGATACCGGATTATTACGCTTTGATTTCAAAAAACAGCTATCCAAATATCAAAGCGAATGAAATTTTGCACACCAAGGTTGGATTGATAAAAAAATATGCTCATACGGCAATGTTCAGGAACTGGTTTCCCAACCATAAAGAAGCCATCGAATATGACAATGTTTTTGCAACCTTTGATGCTTTGNCCCGCGATGAAGTTAAGATGGTCATGGGAAGCCAAAACCTGCTGCTGATGCTTACAAACTTCCTTGAGCTGACAGGTTATAAAGCCAATTTTACATTTGAGGCTTCATATAACTCCACCTTGGGATTTAACAAAGATGAAGCCGTATTGTGCTCCATAATCGATAAGGCATCACGGTTTATAGATGTTGCAAAAATATCCCAAAAATGGGAAAATCAAACTTACGATTATCGGATGAAGCTGGCTGAGTTGCAGCGTCCGTGGCAGGTAGGCGTTGCTTATCTCGCAGCTTTTTCCTCAGTCCTCACATTGCTGCTTATAACGCTGATAATGCTATTCAGAAAAAACAAGAAACAACAACTCGAACGCAACGAGATGACTGAAAATTTAATCGCTGCCAAAAAACAGGCAGAGCAAAGCAATCAGGCAAAAACTGCGTTCCTCGCAAAGATGAGCCACGAAATACGTACTCCCATGAACGCAATCATAGGTATGTCCGAGATGGCTCTGCGCAGCACGTCCAACGTTATACGAGAAGAGATTGTCTCCATTAAGCGAGCAGGCGCAAATCTGCTATCCATAATCAACGATATTTTAGATCTCTCAAAAATTGAAAGCGGAAAATTGGAAATTCTCCCTAAAGATTACCGCCTGTCGTCATTGCTCAACGATGTGACAAGCATTACCAAAGCGAAACTTGCAGATTCCAAAGTGCAGTTTGACCTGAAAATAGACAGCAATATGCCCAATGTGCTTTTTGGAGACGAAACTAGAATAAGGCAAATATTCCTGAATATTTTGAGCAACGCCGTGAAATTCACCAGCAACGGCGCCATCCAGCTCTCCATCAACGGAGAAATAAAAGACGACACCGTTGTTATAACCGCAAATATTGCAGATAGCGGCAAGGGAATAAGAGAAGAAGATTTGCCAAAACTGTTCGGGGACTTTGTTCAGGTGGACATTGCTTCCAACAGAGGAATTGAGGGCACCGGACTGGGACTGGCCATAACCAAGAATCTTGTAGAGGCAATGGGTGGCAAAATATCCGTAGAATCCGAATACGGCAAGGGCAGCATTTTTAAAATCACNCTGCCGCAAAAAATACTTTCCATGGAACCTACTATAATCGGAAANCCCGAAGAATCCGAAAATTTTACGATAAAATTCCATGCGCCAAAAGCCAGAATACTTATTGTTGACGACATAAGCGTAAACTTGAGCGTTGCAGAAGGTCTGCTCGCACCTTATAAAATGCAGATTGACACGGTCTTGAGCGGTCAGGAAGCAATTGACCTGGTTGCAGCGGCAGCCGTGGAAAATCGCCCTTACGATTTGGTGTTTATGGATCACATGATGCCGGATATGGACGGAGTTGAAGCTGCGAAATGCATTAGGGAGCAGGGATACGAATTGCCTATTATCGCATTGACCGCCAATGCCGTTTCGGGCGTAAAAGAAATGTTTTTGGCAAACGGATTTAACGATTTTTTATCAAAGCCTATTGACATGGCTAAATTGAATGCCATTTTGAATCGCTGGATTCCAGAAGAAAAACAGGTGGAAGCGGAAGAAGTATTCAAAAACGAGATAAGTTTGCAAACGCTTGCCGTATTCTACAACGACGGAATTGAAAAAATAGCGGAAATAAAAGAATGCCTGAAAAACAAGAACTATTCTCTATATACAATTCATGTTCACGCATTAAAGAGCGCTCTGGCAAACATAGGAGCCATGGATATTTCCGATGCCGCAAAAGCCCTGGAAAAAGGAGATCCGAAGTTCATAAAGGAACATACCGATAAATTCTTAACCGATCTTAAACANCTTTTGNACAATATAAACGAGCGTCTTAAAAGCCGGAAAAGAATAGACGGCCTGAACACAGACGCTTTAATCAGATTAAAAGAAGCGCTCAAGTCTCTTAATTCGAGCGCCATTAACAGCGCCGTGGACGATTTGCGCGATTATGCGTTGACAGAAGACATTTTGCAAAACGTCCTGCTGGGCAATTATGAAGAATCCTTGGCAATGATAGATAAAATTTTACTAGATTATACAATATGAACTGTAAAGATAAAATGAAACTCAAATGGCTAAACAAAGATGCCTCTTATGACAAGCTTGTTTTAGCCGGCGA
>WQSZ01000193.1 GCA_009787645.1 Candidatus Fibrimonadales bacterium
TCGTTGGCACTTGTGTTTTTTAGGCTTTTTACGAGGCCAGCCCACCTCGGCATGCAACTAGCGCGTCTGGAATCCTGTCGAAACCAAAGCACCCCCGTGCTTATATAAATATAGAAAATTAAAAAGTTTCCACGAGAACAACGTTGCGCTTTTTCAGCTTGTCCAGAGCGGCACTCGCCTCTTCAACTTTGAAAAACATTATCGCTTCTTCATTTTTGCGAGGAATAAAGGAATAAAAATATTCAATGTCAATGCTCTCCTCTTCAAATACGGCGAGAAGGTTTGCAAGGCCACCCGGCTCATTCTGCACAACAGTACCTATGAGGTCAGTCAAATTCACCGTAAAACCTGCGGCTTTCAGCACATTTATAGCCTTGTCGTTATCACGAGTGATTATTCTCAAAATGCCAAAATCGTTTGTATCTCCAACCGACACTGCGCAAATATCAACTCCGGCTTCGCCTAGCGTTTTTATGGGCTTGTAAGCCTGACCCTTTTTTGCTTCTATCAACACAGAAATTTGCTTTACCATGTTAAATCCTCCTCTTGTCAATTACTCTAACTGCTTTGCCAATGCTGCGCTCTATTGTGCCACGGCTTACAAAATGGATTTTCACGCTTATGCTGATTGCGCTTGCCACATTTTTCTCAAGCTGGTTTTTAAGGTTTTGAAGAGTCTTCACTTCATCGCTGAACAATTCATCTTCCAGTTCAACCTGTATCTCAATCTTGTCAAGGTTATTTATGCGATCAACAATAATCTGGTAATGCGGCTCTATGCCCTTTACCGTGAACAATGCGCTTTCAATTTGTGACGGGAACACATTTACGCCGCCTATGATAAGCATATCGTCGCTTCGCCCGATCACTTTTGCCATGCGAACGTGTGTGCGCCCGCATTTGCACGGCTCGTCTGTCAGAGAGCAGAGATCACGTGTGCGATAGCGTAGCAGCGGCATTCCGGTTTTGCTTATGGTTGTGAATACAAGCTCGCCCTGCTGCCCGTAGCCCAGAGGCTCAAGGGTTTCCGTGTCAATTATTTCCGGCAAAAAGTGGTCTTCCCAAATATGCGACCCGTTTTGGTATTCACATTCTACAGAAACGCCGGGGCCTATTATTTCGCTAAGTCCGTAAATGTTGTAGGCTTTGAGCCCAAGTTTATTTTCAATTTGCACTCGCATTTCTTCTGACCAGGGTTCTGCGCCAAAGATACCTTGCTTTAAATTCAAGTCGGAGAGGTTGTAGCCTTCGTTTTTCATTTCGTCTGCTAAGTAAAGAGCATACGATGGTGTGCAGCAAAGCGTTGTGACTTTGAAGTCTTTGAACATTTGCAACTGCCGTTTTGAATTTCCGCTTGATGCTGGTATGGTCAGTGCGCCGAGGCGTTCGCTGCCGTAATGCGCTCCGAGGCCACCGGTGAAGAGCCCGTATCCGTAAGCTACGTTAACAATGCTGCTACTTGAGCAACCGCAAGCGGCGAGCGAGCGAGCCATAACGGTTGACCAAACATCTATGTCGTTTTGCGTATAGCCGGCTACTGTTAGTTTGCCCGTTGTGCCGCTTGATGCGTGAACACGAACTATTTCATTTACCGGAGCGCTGAACATGCCGTAAGGATAGTTATCGCGCAGGTCTTGTTTTGTGGTGAACGGAAGTCTTTTCAGGTCTCCAAGGCACTTTATGTCTGAGGGTTTAATGCCTGCTTCATCCATTTTTTTGTGGTAAAAATGGCATTTTTCATAGACATATTCTACAAGTGTTTGCAAGTGCTTGAGCTGCAGTTTTTCAAGGTTTGGGCGAGGCATTGTTTCCAATCCCTTTTCATAATAATGGGTCATGGCTGGTTTCCTTTTGTGGCATAGCCTTGTTCAAAGGCTTTAAGATTAATTTCTACTGTTGCCGGTGCTACGCTTTTCTTTATAGCGTCTGTAAAAGTATCTTTGTTGAGGTTCAATATGGCGGCGCAAAAACCGAGTACAGCAATATTGACTGTGCGAATTTCATGGAGTTTGTTTGCGATGCCTATTGCATCAATTTTGTGAATTTTTGCGTTATATTTAGCGAGCTGTTCGTAGATGTTGCTTGGGTATTCGGCGAGGCCTACGGTGCAGGGCATTGGGTAAATATTCTGTTGGTTTACAATAACAACTCCGCCGTCTTTTACATGCCCAGCCCAGCGCAAGGCTTCAAGCTCTTCAAACGCCAGCACTGCATCGGCCTGTTTTTTGTCAAACAGTGGGCTGTAAACCTTGTCTGCAATTCGCACATGTGTAATCACGCTTCCGCCACGTTGCGACATCCCATGCACTTCGGATACTTTGCAATCTTTGCCTATGAGTTGCGCATAATTGCCCAAAATTTTGCTGGCAAGCAACGTTCCTTGGCCGCCAACTCCTGCGATCAAGATATTAAAGTCCTTTTGTTGCGATTTTTCCATAGGGAGAATATAGAAAAAGATTTGCAAAGCAAGGTATTAGCTGGCTAGGCTTAGTCTCTGAATTTGTATATTTGTATATATGCAGGTTTTGGAAAAAAATTGGCACCTAGTGGAAGAAGCAACTAAGAGGCTTAGAGAATTGAAGCCTTACAAGGTTGTTTTATTCGGCTCTTATGCCAGAGGCAATCCAACAGAAGATAGCGACCTTGACATTGCGGTTATTTTGGATTCCAAAAAAATAGTGGATAATTATAG
>WQSZ01000194.1 GCA_009787645.1 Candidatus Fibrimonadales bacterium
GGGTGTATATCTAATAGTATATACTCTTTTTCGCTTATATTGCCGGTTTCTCTAAAAAAAATGTCATTTCTTAAGTTGACAGCATTGGAACAAACCCACCCGTGCTCGCTTATTCCAATTCAATTACAACATGCGATGCACCTGCGGTTGGCTATTCAACCGTGTATCCGCTAACAATGTTTTTGCGCATACTTTCGGTTCAGGTTCTTGTGCTGGTGTTTTGTTGATAAATCCCCCGCCACAGTTATGCAACGGGGGGGGGGTTTCCCAAAATTATTTACTATATTTCCGCCTATGACAGATAACAATCTAGGTTTGCTGACAAAGCTCGCCTTAACAAGCATTTTTTTTATTGGTTGCGCAACGGCAAAGTTTGACATTAATAAAGTTGAAGTATCGACAGAAAAAACACCGCAAAACATATTGAGGTTAAAATATCACAACCATAGCAATGTTGAATATGAACATGCAGAAAAAATTATAAAGAATGTTTTAGCTCCCGGCGATGATTTTTGGGGTTATTATCATATTCAATATGATATAAACAAAAGAGAAGAAGGTATCTTTTTATTTGATTTGGGGCTAACCGGCCTTATAGATGGAGTGATAGTTTTTTCATTGAACCTTATTGGCGTACCGAAAGCAAAAGTGCATCACAATTTAAAGGCAACTGTTTACCTATTTGATTCAAACGGCAATATAGTAGGAACATATGAAGAATCCAGCTCAATTATGAAATACAAGGGACTTTATTACGGCTACAATGCTCCGATAAAAGAAATTACTGATAAATTCAAAACTATGTTCAAGGAAATTATAAACAGCATTGATCTTGATAATAAAAGAGTAAACAATTTGCTTGAATTATCCGGAACATTAAAAGAAGATAAATCTGCAGAAATATATACGGAAGTATATAGACTTATGAAATAATCCCCGATACGGGACTCATTATAAATGCAGTTTTCCAGAGCCAAATAGCCAAACCTATAAGCTCGCCTTCGTTTTTGATATTTTTCTATATTCACCATATCTTAACCAAAGGAGTATCTATGATATTATCAGGATTGGAAATAAAAAAACAGTTGAATAAAAATATTTTTATTGAGCCGTTTAATGAGAAACAATTGAATCCCAATAGCTATAATCTAAGGCTATCCGATGAACTTTTGGTTTACGAAAGCGAAATGCTCGACATGAAGCTGCCAAATGCTTGCAAAAAGATAACAATTCCAAGCGAAGGGCTTGTTTTAAAACCGAATACTTTGTATTTGGGCAGAACGGTGGAGCATACAAGGACTGAAAATTATGTGCCTATGCTGGAAGGCCGCTCGTCTGTGGGGAGGCTAGGGCTTTTTATACATGTAACGGCGGGTTTTGGAGATGTTGGTTTTTCTGGTTTTTGGACTTTGGAAATATTCTGCATTCACCCGATTAAAATTTATCCAAACGTTGAACTTTGTCAAATTTACTTTCATTCAATTGAAGGAGAATATGAAAAATACAGCAGCGGAAAATACCAAAATAATGAGGGAATACAACCGAGTTTAATGTATAAAGATTTTTAAAAAATTCGTAACATATTCCAATTCTTAGACTTCTAACTTATCAAAAAAAGTTGTTTTTTTCTATGCTTTTTTGGGAAAAATAATGTATATTTATACAATCCCAGCATGGCAATCTTGTGAAATTCAAGAACAAAAACTTGCTTGGGGGTGAAGCTCCATGGAGCCAGGAGAAATATGTTTAAGTCCGTTAAAAAACGAGATGGCAGAATTGTGGATTTCAATGAATCCAACATAACAAGTGCAATGGCCAAAGCAGGTCAAAGCACTGGGGAATATGATTTGAAAGCGGCAGAAACCCTTGCAGACAGAGTTGTGAAGCACGCAGAAAAAGAACTTGGAAAAAGCATCCCTACCGTTGAGCAAATTCAGGATATCGTAGAAAATATTTTGATGAATTCAAGCCACAAAAAAAGCGCAAAAGCCTATATACTATACAGAAACGAGCGAGAACGCATAAGAAACAGCAAAGCTCGCCTAATGACACGATACCAGATAATCACCGGCACAATGGCCAACGAACACGACCTTAAGCGCAGCAACGCAAATATAGATGGCGATACCGCAATGGGCAAAATGCTGCAGTTCGGAGCTGAGGGCGCAAAAGAATTTGCTAAAGCGTTTTTGCTGAAACCCGAACATTCAAATGCGCACGAAAGCGGAGACATTCACATTCACGACTTGGATTTTTTGCCAACCGGAACCCTAACCTGCTGCCAAACAGACCCGCTTGAACTCTTTGCAAACGGAGGCTTTTCCACAGGGCACGGATTTTTGAGAACGCCAAACAGCATAGGAAGCTACTGCGCACTCACCGCAATAATTTTGCAGGCAAACCAAAACGAAATGCACGGCGGCCAATCAATCCCGAACTTTGATTATGCAATGGCAGAAGGCGTTCGCAAATCCTACAAAAAAAATCTGGAGCAAAACCTCGCCAAATTCTCCCGATTTAAAAACAACAAAGATTTGACTAAAGAAGAGATCAAGATTGCAGAGGCAGAAGCGATTGCAGATACCAAAACTCAAACTTATCAAGCTATGGAAGGGCTTGTGCATAATCTTAACACCATGCATTCTCGTGCCGGAGCGCAGGTTCCTTTCACAAGTTTAAACTTTGG
>WQSZ01000195.1 GCA_009787645.1 Candidatus Fibrimonadales bacterium
GCTTGGATTCTGCGTTTGTTTGATTGGGTTGAAGATAAGCATTTGATAGAGAAAACAATAAATACAGCAAACAGAATTTTAGACAACGAGCCGAATTTTTCGCCGGAAGTTTTGCAGAAAATTCAGGATTGGTATAATGACAGGAAGTTTGAAAAAATAGAAGACGGGGTGCATTAGTGGAAATTCGCAACATCGCTATTCTTGCGCATATAGACGCCGGCAAAACAACGCTTTCTGAGCGTATTTTGTGGGCTTCCGGCAAAATTTTGCGGGCCGGAAATGTGGAAGACGGTCTTGCCACGATGGATTATCTGTTTGAGGAAAAAGCTAAGGGCATAACCATAGAAGCGGGTATTTCAAATTTTGTATGGCGGGATATTTGGTGGAATTTGATAGACGCTCCTGGCCACATTGATTTTAGCATGGAGGCAGACACCGCTCTGGAAGCCGCAGACGGCGTGGTTTTGGTTATCTCCGCTGTGGACGGAATACAGCCGCAGACTTTTGCCGCTTGGGAAAAACTGAAATCCTTGAACAAACCCTGCATTATATTTTTCAACAAAACCGATTTGCCAGAAGCGAGACTGGAAGAGAGTTTTTGGGAAATAGAAGACCAATTCGGAGTTAGCCCTGTGCTTATGAACTGGCCTGTGCAAAACGAGGGCGTGTGGGATGTTTTAAGCGGAGCATTTTTAAGCCACAACGCAGAAGGTAAGGAAGATGTAATTGATTTTGCGAAGGGAAAAAACGAAATGGAAAATTGCCGCAAAGAAGCTTGCGATGCGGCCTCTTTGGCAGATGACAAACTTCTCTCAAAACTTCTAGCCAACGAAAAAATTGTAAATGCAGACTTACTTGCCGGATTGCAAAAATTGTTTTACAGTGGTTCACACATCTTATGCTACGCAGGTTCCGCAAAACAAAATATCGGCGTTAGGTCGCTGTTGAACGGTCTATCCTTTTTCCTTAAACCAGAACCCATAAAAGGTAAGGGCAGACCTACGTGTCTGCCCTTACCTGGACAAATCATACGCTATCGTTCATTTGCCGTGGTTGGCGAAGTTGCTATTTTTAAGAGTTATAAAAATGTGAAAAATCCTAAGGATTTAAAATTTTATCGCATACATGCCCAGCATTTGAGCGAGGTTTCTGAAATTTTTTGCGGTGATATTTATGCTGTTAAGGGACTGCCTTATAAAAAGGTTGCTGAATATACGCCGCTTTTGCAAATGCGAATTGAGTGCTTGAAAAGCGATGACTGGGAGGCTACGAATGAGGCTCTGAAAAGCATAGCTCGCATGGATCATTCGGTGAAAATAACGGAGAATCAAAGTGATGGTTCTTGGACTTTGCATGCGATGGGCGCTGTGCAGTTTGATTTTATTTTGTCAAGGCTTAAAAGGGAGTTTCGCTGTGAAGTGAAGGCTGGAGAGCCGAGTGTTGAGCTTATGGAAGTGCTTTCAAAGGATTTGGAGCCTGTTGAGAATTTTTGCCAAATAGGGGAGACCAGCGTTAGGGTTTCGCTTTCTGCGCAGAAGTGTGAGCATTACGAATTGGAAGGTGAATTTACACCTGAGATGCAGGAGGCTTTGGCGGAGTTTTGCGAGGCTGGTGTTTTGGGCAAGGGAGCTTTGCACGGGATTAAGTTTATTTTGTGCAAGCTGGAGATTGTGGGTGCGGCGAATCCGTCGGTTGTTAAAAAGGCTTGTTTGGATGCTGCGCAAATGTTGGTTGAGCCTGGTGCTGTGGAGGTTCGTGAGCCGTGGGTGGACTTGACTGTTCAATGCCCGGCTGAGTTTGCAGGCACGGTTGCTAACGATTTGCTTGCAAGAGGGGCAAAGATTTTGAATAGCGATGGTGATGGCAAAAAACATCGTTTTTACGCAAATGCGCCACTTAGCAAGCTTACTCGCTATACAACGGAGCTTCTTTCCATAACTCGTGGCGGTGGAAATTTCTACATTACTCCTTATGAAAAAAATATTAACCCTCGCCCTTCTCCTTAGTGCTTCGCTTGCTTTTGCGCAACAAGACCCCGTAGCTTTGCTGAAACAGAATGATGCAGAGTTGCAGAAGGAACTCAAAAAAAAGACCCACACTCCCAAAGACATTGAGAGAATCAAATTCTTGAGCAGCGGTCTTTTTGACTTTGCAAAAATGGCAGAACGCAGCTTGCCCAAGAAAACTTGGGATACCGAATCTGCGGCGGCTAAAGCGGAATTCGTCAAAGAATTTCAGCGTATGATTGAAAATTCCAGTACGCATAAATTTAAAACAACAAAATTTACCCCGCCGGATTCCACCATTTACGAAGAGCCCAAGTACAGAAAGAATAACGAAGAAGTTTGGGTTTCCATACATTCTTGGGATAAAGGCAAAGATATGCTGATGGTTTATAAAATGGATAAAACCGGCAATTCATGGCGTGTTTGGGATTTGGTAATAGATGACCTATCCACCACCCGTAACTACCAGGATCAATTCAAAAGCATTCTGGAAACTAAGTCTTTCAAAGAATTGATCAAAACCATAAAGGATAAAGCGGACGAATACGCAAAATGAAACTCAGATTTGCCTTTGCCATTTCCAAAACAGAGCGTAAATTGAGGTTGCGTTTTTGGAAGTGGGAAATATGGCGTTTTGATG
>WQSZ01000196.1 GCA_009787645.1 Candidatus Fibrimonadales bacterium
CAAGGCTTGCAAATTTCCAAAACAGATTTTTACAATGAACGGCAACAGGTTCCAGTTGCAATGTATCTGCCATTTATGATTCAGCCTTACTGGTTTGCAGAAGGCACAGCACAATTTGAAAGCTATAGAATGGGATTTGACTATTGGGATACGCACAGAGATATGTTGCTGAGAACAGCGTTTTTGGAAAACAAAGTTTTGCCCTTGGAATTTATGGAAGATTTCAGCGAGCATTCATTGGAGGCGGAGCTTGGCCCATACACGCAGGGCTTTGATCTGGTGCGTTACATTGCGGAAGTTTACGGAGAAGATGCGATTCCGGCGTTGTGGAATGATTTAGGGAAAATATCAAATTTAACATTAAGCGGCGCACTTAGCAGCAGATTTAAAATCACGGAAAAAGAATTGTATAAAAACTGGAAGGAAAACAGAAAAGCACATTACGAAAAAGTTCGCACTTCGCTCGGTGAAATTGTCACAGGAAAAAAAATAACAAAAGACGCTTTTTACCACGAATTTCTTTCCATTGCAAACGGCAAGCTTTACGGTCTCTCAAACTTTGGCAGTAATTTCTTTGAAGGCGGAGTTTTTGAATTAAAGGATTCAACGCCCGAACCTTATAAAAAATTCAAATTGAAAAAGCCATATCTTTCACAGGGAATGTCCACGAATGGATCGATTTTAGCTTATGTAACATATCAAAACAGAGACAAAAAAGGCAAACCATATTTTGACATAGCCATTGCAGACACACTTGGCAAAAGCCGCACAATAACAAAATTTGCAGACGCAGTATATCCAGACATTTCACCGGACGGCAAGCAGGTAGTTTTCGCAAGGCGAGAATCAAACGGAACAAGATTTTACTTATCCGTTGTGGATATAGAAGGCGGCGATTACAAAGACATAGTTGTACCGCAAGGCGATGAATTCAACATATACAATCCAAAATTTTCCCCAAATGGCAAACAAATAGCCTATAGTTATTTTGACGGAACAAAACGAAAAATCGGAATCGCAACAATTGAAAATAAATCAGGAGAATCTCATGTAAATCATGGTTCAGACGTTCGTGATCCAAACTGGTCTGCCGATGGCAAAGCAATTTATTTTTCAAGCGACGAAACCGGAATTTTCAACATACACAAAATAGATTTGCAAACAAATAAAATCCAGCGCATAACGAATGTCTTGGGCGGTGCATTCGCACCCGTGGTAGATTCAACCGAATTATATTACATTGGGTATGACAGGGATGGATTTTCCATATACAAAGTGGAGAGTGAAGAGTGGAAAATGGAGAGTGAACAAACAACTATCAACTATCAACTTTCAACTCTCAACTCTTCCGAAATCTCCTTCGCCAACGCAGAGCGCAGTTACATCCCAATTCCCCGTATGCCAATCCTTGTTCCATTATTCGCCTTTGAAGACCGTGCCCCTGCTTTCGGTGCGATCAACGCTGGAACGATGGTTCCAAAAATCGGGCTTGCGCTTGGCTTGAATGACCCGCTTGGCAAAAATTTTTTCCAGATAGCAGCATTGCAACAAATTGGCAAATTCGGTGAAGATAGCCAAAGCGATCTGTTCACAAGTTTGGAAAACCGCAGTTTTCCGATTACGCTTAACATCGCTTTTATGCGAATGAACACTGTTTCAAAAGACACGGTATATCAAGAAGATCCACAGCTTGAAGATGAAATTAGCGAATACGCATCCGAACTTTATAATGCTGCATTTTCCGCAGGTTATTCTATTTTTAAAAAGGGTGATTCTCTTGCGGCATTTGCTTCTTATGACTGGCAAGCATTTAACCTTTATCAAAACGACTTTAAATGGGATGCCCATAAAAGATGGCAAGTTGGTTTAATTGCAGGCTTTACAAAACAGGATTCTCTGTTCTCTTTGCAAGGTCTTTATTCGTTTTCCAATTCGGATTTATTCAGGCCGGGAACTTTTGCTGAAAGTTTTATCATTAGCGATGCCGGTGTGATTAAACCAAATTACCGCAATTTCAATTTGCATGAATGGGCGTTTTCTGCAAACATATCGTTCTTTGATATTTCGCTTTCGCTTTTTGGCGGCGGTATTTTAAAGTGGAATAGTTCTGACTCCGATACTTTGAATAATTTTTATTTGCACCCTCTTGTCATGGATGGTTATCCAATTTTGAGAAACAGCGAAAGTTATTTTATGCAAGGAACCGGAACTATTTTAGCTGATGCACGTTACAAATATTCCATTTACAATGAATTCAGAAGAAGGTTTTGGATTTTCACCACGAAAAATTTTTATTTCACTCCCTTCGTGCAAATGGGCAGCGCATGGGATAATCATCCGTTGCCGGAGTTAAAGCACAGAGAAAATTGGTTGCGGAATTTTGGCATAGAATGGAGCCTGGAAAATCGCATATTTTATTCCGTGCCTTTTAACATTCGCTTTGGTGTAGCAAGAGGATTAGATGCGCCAAAAGATACAAGGATGAGAGTTAGCATAGGAGTATTTTGATGGTTATGCTTAGGATATTATTGTTTTAGCTCTTAGTAGTGCCTTTGGGGCATCTCTGGGTCAAGGTCTAATCTTTTTGCTTTGGACGTTTAGTGATTTTTCTATATTTGCCACGAATGAATAACTACCAGACAAAAT
>WQSZ01000197.1 GCA_009787645.1 Candidatus Fibrimonadales bacterium
CCGGTCAAGAAACTATAAAAGAAAGTCTCTCCATATCCATTCAGGCTGCGAAAAAAAGAAAAGATGCTCTGGACCACTGCCTGTTTTCCGGACCGCCCGGGTTGGGAAAAACCACGCTTGCCGGTATAATAGCGCAGGAAATGGGGGTGAAAATTCATGTAACAAGCGGACCGGTTTTGGAAAAACCCAGCGATTTGGCAGGGTTGCTCACAAATTTGCAGCACGGCGATATACTGTTTATAGATGAAATTCACAGGTTGGGGCGCGTTATTGAAGAATATCTTTACCCTGCAATGGAAGATTTCCGGCTGGATATAATGCTGGATGCAGGCCCGGGAGCGAGAAGCGTTAATCTGCCGCTTAGACCTTTTACGCTTGTCGGAGCAACCACCAGAAGCGGTCTTTTGACCAGCCCGCTCAGGGACCGCTTTGGACTTCTGTTCCGTTTGGAGCTTTATTCTCCGGAAGAGCTTTTAATCATAATAAACCGCTCTGCAAAAATTCTTCAAGTTGAAATAGAAAAGGATGCCGCTGTTCTTCTTGGCTCGCGTTGCCGAGGAACGCCTCGCATTGCAAACAGAGTTCTGCGCAGATGCAGAGACGTGGCTCAGGTAAAAGGCAGCGGAAAAATCACCATTGAAATTGCGGAGCGAACTTTGCAAATGCTTTCCATAGACTCAGACGGCTTGGATTTAATGGACAGGCGAATTCTGGAATGCATAATTGACAATCACAACGGCGGGCCGGTTGGGCTCAGCACAATAGGAGCAGCGCTCGGCGAGGAACCGGATACCATAGAAGAAGTCTATGAACCATATTTAATTCAAAAAGGCTTCTTGGCTCGCACTCCCAGAGGCAGAACCGTTACGCAGAACGGCTACAAAAAATGCAACCGAATTCCGCCAGAAGCGGGGTTGTTTAATACTTAATTCTTTGCAATCTTTCTTTGACTGTCGCTCCCTGAATAAAATCCAGCGGCGCAAGCTCCACAACCGTAAAGCAGCCGAACCTCTTCTCAGCGCGAGCACGGAACACTGCACGGGCTGCTGCATACATCACGTTAGCCGTCATAACAGGGTTCACTCCAGAAAGCGTAATGTCCACCTTAACATCCTTACCAGAATTTATCAAATGCCCCTTATGCTTGTTGGTATCATGCTTAGCTATGCTAGACACGAATTTTACAACAGTCAAGTCTTTCACAAAATATGGATGATTCTTTATCTCTTTTTCAAGACGCTGATGCTGAGACTTATCCGCTACCACGTAAACTTCACGGCGCTGCGTTCCGGGTTTGCTGCCCGGCAATGTAAGGGAAACCGCATCTTTAACGCCTTCAATCGCTTTGACCTCGGTTGTATGCCCCATGCTGCGGCCAGGACCAAAAGTAGTAAGAGTTTCGCCCAAAGGGGAAAGCTGCATAAACAGCGCACGCTGAATTGAATCAAAACCAGGATCCCAGCCTGTGGCTAAAATTGAAACCGCATGGTTTTTAACTGCCAGCTTGCCCAAATCCTCGCGATATTTGACTATCTTGGGATGAGAATCAAAACAATCCACAGTGCTTATGCCAAGGCTCAAAAACTTCTTCACATCTTCTTTCACGCAACCGCTCGGACCTGCACACAGAATTACATCCGGCTTAACCTTGAGCGCCCTTACATCAGATACAACGGGAACGCCATTGCTCTTGCCTGTAACATTGCGGCGAATTATCCCCACAAGGCTTATATCGTTTTTTGAACCGAACTTGGCAACATGGTCCAAGTGAGTTTGCAGAATCGCCTGACCGATGTTCCCAAAACTGCTTATTGCTATTTTGATTTTTTGCATTTTTTACCTCGCTATATTCGCAAAAATAGGTACCAAACTCGTATCTAAAAATTTGGAAATCCAACCCGGGCAAAGACCCATTCCAAAAATACAGATAAAATATATTCCCAATACAATCCTTTCCTGAATTGTTGCCTTTGGCAAACTCTCAAACCTCGTATTCAACGGACCGTTGAGCATCTTGTTCGTTGCCTGCAAAACATAAACCGCAGTCGTGGTTATAGAAAGAATTGCAAAAACTGCAACAACCTTAACCACAATGTTGCTGGATTGCCAAGACCCTATGAAAATCGGAAGCTCCGCAGCGAACCCGCTAAGACCCGGCAAACCTAGACCTGTGAAACCGGCGATTACAAAACCTATGCCTATAAGCGGCATAATCTTCATCAAACCGCCCATCTCGTCAACAATTCTCGTATGAGTCCTGCCGTAAATCATTCCTATGCACGCAAAGAACAAACCGGTCAAAAATCCGTGCGAAAGCATTTGCAAAGTTGCGCCCTTTATGGAAACAAGATTCGCAGCGCACAAACCCAGGAATATAAGCCCCAAATGAGAAATGGAAGAATAAGCTATAATGTATTTCAAATCTCTCTGTTTAATGGCAATAAACGCAGCTGCAACCACATTGAACAAAACCAGCACAACTATATAAGGCAGCCAGAACCTAGCCCCTTCTGGCATCAAATACATTGCCACGCGCAAACAAGCATAAGTTCCCATTTTCATCATAACGCCAGCCGCAAACATGGAAACCGCAGTAGGTGCCGCGCTATGGCCATCAGGACTCCAGTTGTGG
>WQSZ01000198.1 GCA_009787645.1 Candidatus Fibrimonadales bacterium
AATCCCGGCGCAGGAACAACATTTTTCTCATCGTCAAACCACGAGTGATAAAAAACTTTTTGGCTTCTTGATGCGCCATAGCGTTCCATATTTGTGAGATAAACCATGTTGAACGGATTAACGCCGTGAATATAGTGCAGATAGCCTTCCGCACGTTCTTTGAATTCCTGTGCATTGATAGAAGCATCAACCATATTCCATTTATAGAATGTCATTCCATAATCCGCTTTGGCCTTATTTGAACCCCAATCATAATCCTTGATGAATGCACGGTAGCCATCGGAGGCATAACCATTGGTTCCGTTGAAGTCTCCGTTATTTGCGAAAGCTATTTTAAAACTGGCTATGATTTCATTTTTCAATGTTTGGTTTCCTCGTTGGTCATTGATGTAACGAATATAAAGCATGTGAGACGAATGCCTGTAATGATCCATGGCATTAGACCATGCAAACAGAGGAAATTTTTTCAAGTTAGCTTCAACTACTGCCAAGAGATCTGCTCTTTCAGTTAGTTCATACAAATACCATGCTGCCGTAACCATATTTTCAATGCGGCCTGTTGTAAATTGATTGTCTATTATCTCCTGATTGCCTGCGGCTAAACCTTGAGATGGTGTACCATCTATATTGTTGCTGAACATTGAATCCGGATGCGCTATTCCCCATTCCCAAGCTTTGATAGCTGCTGTTTTATATTCTTCGGAGGCAAAAATGCGAGCGGCAATGGCAAATGCCTTGGCCGAACCGAATGCAGCTGTCGCATTGGCAGGACCGTAGTAGCTCGGATCGGTAACGCTTGATGGTGGCGAGCCGTGCGCCAAGCCCTGCACGCTTAGCATTGAGCCGTCACTATTCTGCATTTTCAAAAGCCAGTCAAGCCCCCACTTAGCTTCGTCAAGAATATCGGGAGTGCCGTTGCCGGATTCCGGTATTCCAAAGTCATCGGTGAATGCGCTTGGATTTTCTTCGTACGTCAATAGCATCTCTGCTATATAGTCTGCTGTCCATTTTGTGTACTTGTTGTAGTCACCTGCGTCAAACCAACCGCCGCTTAAATCTCTATTTTTTGCCGCATTGCCCTTGTCAAAAAAATCACTTGTGTTTTTGTCTTGCGCAAAGCACATTGCATCGGTCCATTCGTCGGCATACTGAGCCGTTTTTGCTATGCCTGCACGTTGGTAGTAGAAGGTCTTGACGGCGGCTCTTAGCACATTGTTATAAACTCCGTTGCTGATATTGAATGAGTAGGAGCGGCGATTGTTTGTTTGGTCCATAACGTAATATCTGCCTGATGCTGTTACGCTTGAAAAATCAAAGTGCCAAATTTTGTCACCGGAAGCCGCATCTGTTTGCCCGGAGTTGAAAGCAGTCGGAGCCCCGCTAAAAGCCACGCTTTGTGAAGCTTCATTTATAACCCGAAACTGTGTACCGGGGCTATAATTTATCACTGCAATTTTCTTTGCCTGCTCTCGATAGCCGAACTGGTCTATCACAATGAAATCTGTTAGGGACTGAGCGAAGCTGAAGGAGGCGAGAAATAACAGGAGAGCTTTCATAATTTTAAAATACTAAATTCTCATATATGTTTTTCAAAGCATTATCTTTTATCCTAAGAAAACCGTTATTTGAACTGCTTTATCCCATTTATTTGCTAAAATTCGGAAAAGAAAGAGATTATATCGCAGAACGTTTAAAGAAAGCGAGCTTGCAGACAAGGCCAAAAGATGTTTACCGGAATTTATTTTTCAACGGCGTGGACAGCTTGAGATATTTGCAAAATAAAAATATTCCCGTAAAATTTGAGAATTGGAATTTGGTGCCGGAGAAGCCTGCGGTGTTTGTGAGCATTCATTTGGGCGCATTTGAGATGTTGCACAGGGGGTTGATAAAATCAGTGGAGAGTTGTGTTAATTTAATTGTTTCTGAATTTAGAAATAAGCGGTTGGATAATTTTTTGAATTCGGTTAGGAATGTAAAAAATTTAAACATTGTAAGAGACACAAAAATTTTAAAACATGTTATTCGCAATAAAGAAATTTTAGCTGTGATGGCAGATCAGTCAAAATTCGGCGCAGAGTATTTTGATATTTTGGGTCAGAGCGTTCCGTTATTTTTAAAGTTGCCATTGACTGCAAACAAACTTGGAGCAAGCATTGTGCTTTTCAGAACATTCAGGCGAGGTGATGGGCACGTGATAAGGGTGGAAAAGGTGTATGAGCCAAGGTCTGTGGTGGGGGCTGTGGATATTGCGAAGATTTTTGAGGGCTGGATTTTGGAATACCCCGAACAATGGGCGTGGAATTATAAGGACAAAAAAATGATATAGAAAGTCGCAACTTACAGAGTCCATCGGGGTATTACCAAAGAAAAAGAAAGATGAGCTTAATGAGGCTTTATTGATAGCCATTGGGATAGATGAAATTTAAAGACCTTCCACAGTAGGCTTGAAATTTAGGCGAAATTTGCGATTTTCCAAATTTTTCATTTCAACCCTTGCATTTTCTCATAAAAGTTTCTATATTATACCCCACAATGGCAAATATTCACAAAAACTTAGCAAACGAGCTTGCACAGCAAGCTTCGGGTGCATATTTTAGCCGTTTTACCCCCCCCCCCGCAAAAATCGTGC
>WQSZ01000199.1 GCA_009787645.1 Candidatus Fibrimonadales bacterium
AATAGTTAAAAAGATTAAGCAGAAACTGCCTTTAAACTTTTGCACAGCGATGCGAATAGCATCTTTCAATGAATCGGCTTTGGTTCTGGAAATCTCGTGCAAAAGAACTTCCGAGTCCGAAGTACTTTGGAAAATATGCCCATCGGCTTCCATCTCCGCGCGGAGAATGTGCGCATTTGTTACGTTGCCGTTGTGCGCTACCGCAAGAAAACCCCACTTGCAGGACACGAGCATCGGTTGCGCATTTGCAAGCGTACGAGAGCCTGTGGTGCTGTAGCGAACGTGCCCTATGGCGGCAAAGCAGTTATCGGCAATGCTTTCCAGCCTGCCTTCTTCCACAAGGTCTGAAACCAAACCCATACTTTTGGTGACTCGCACTTTTTCGCCATCGGTAGCGGCAATGCCTGCGCTTTCTTGACCTCTGTGCTGCAGAGAATAAAGCCCCGTGGCTAAATTCCTTACGATGTTCTCTCCATTGAAGATACCCATCACTCCGCATTCTTCGTGCAATTCATCAATCATATTTTCCTCTTTTTTCCAAATCCGTTTTCCGTGCCGTTCCACAGCCTGACCATATTAGCTTTATGTTTAACAACAACAAAAACCGATACCAGCCAAGACAGAATTAGAATGTAGATATCTAAATTATAAACAGGTAAAATATCCGAAACAAAGCCCAGCGTAGCCAGCGTAGCCAGCATAACGCAGGCTCCAATGCTGGCAACGGAAACATATTTTGTTATAGCGAACAGAATGCCCCAGAACGCAAAGCAAGTTAGAGCGAGCGCAGGTTGCAGCGCAAGGAACACGCCGAGAGCGGTCAAAACGCCTTTCCCCCCTCTAAACCCGGCCAAACAGGTGAAACTATGCCCAAAAATCGCAAGCAAACCGGCTGCAATCGGCAACCATTCGTAAACTTGGGAATCGTTCAGCATTTTGGCGATAAAAACCGCAAAAAAACCTTTGGACAAATCAACCAGAATAACCGGAATTGCAGGTTTCCATCCCAGAACTCTGAATACATTTGTGAGTCCGGCGTTTTTGCTTCCATGTTCGCGAATATCTATGCCTTTGTAAATTTTCGCAACCCAAACTGCACTCGGGATGGAGCCTAGCATATAGGCTATGGGCAAAGCCAAAAGTGGAAACATGGGGGGAAATATAGAAATCGCGGTTCAGACGTTTTCTAATTTAATATAGTGTCTGAATATCGCCAAAATGTTATAAATGGAGAATGGGTTATAATATCCTCAGAGCGTGCCAAGCGGCCTGAAGACTATAATGCCACTATCAAAACCAGAAGCTCACCGCCCGAGCATAGCTCTAATTGCCCTTTTTGCAAAGGCAACGAGCATATGTGCGACCCTAATACCTATGAGATAAAGGAGGGAAGCGATTGGAAAATGCGGGTGATACCCAATAAGTTTGCCGCAGTCAGCCGCCCGGCGGTTATTCCTTGTACATCATTGCCTAGAACTCGAGTTGCCGGCATACATCTGTCCGCTCAAGGATATGGTGCGGCAGAGGTTGTCATTGAGAGCCCAAAACACAATGCGAACTTGGCACTTATGGAAAAATCCGAAGTTTACGAAGTGATAAAATCGTATAAGGAAAGATTCAATTCTTTATCAGAAGATCCCAATATCGCAATGGTAAATATATTCAAAAATTACGGAGTTTCTGCAGGAGCCTCCCTTGAGCACCCGCATTCTCAGATAATAGCCACGCACGTATTGGCTACCCATATATCCGATGAATTGTCTTATGCCCGCCGTGCATTCAACACTTTTGGCACTTGCATTTTTTGCGATTTGCTGAAAAAAGAGAGAGATGCAGGAGATAGAATAATAACCATAACCGAGCACTTTGCAGCTTTTTGCCCTTTTGCATCAAGGTCTCCTTACGAAGTGCGCATTTTCCCGTTAAAGCATTCCGCATTGTTCGGCACAATAAACGAAGAGCAGATGATGGATTTGGCAGGTATGCTGAAAATGATTTTGGCAAAAATACGTAATCTGCTAAACGATCCTGATTATAATTATTATGTAAGAACTGTTCCAAATTCAGACGGCGATGTTCGTTTTTTCCATTGGCACATAGCCATAACCCCTCGTTTAACACGACCCGCCGGGTTTGAGCTTGGCACGAGGATTTACATCAACACAACGCCTCCTGAACAGGCGGCTACGGAGCTGAGAAATGAACCTTAAAATAGTTTTATTATCGGCAGTCGCTCTTTTGCTTTTTGCTTGCGGGAGCAGCAAAACAGTTCGCCAGGAGTCCGCAGAAGATGAATCGTTTCTTTATGCTGGCGATGCCGCCGGCATAAGCATGAAATCTCGCGGTGCGCTAAGGGCTCCGCAAGCAGCAAGTCTGGCTGATTATGCGATGGTTGGGGAAAGCTACCCGGAAGAGAGAATGGTGAATTATACCGGCAATATCAATCTTGAAAGCGCAACGCCGGAAGAAGTTATAGATACGGTTGTACAAAAAGCAGTTGCGAAAGGCGGCTCGGTTAACAATCGCAGAAACGGATATGTTTCACTGCAAATTCCCATAGCGGAGTTCAGAACTTTTTTCAACTACATTCTAA
>WQSZ01000200.1 GCA_009787645.1 Candidatus Fibrimonadales bacterium
CATGGATTCCCAAATATCATCAAGATCTATGTTTGGATTATCTTGAACACAACGCACCGTGCAACCAAATTTGCCCAAGTCTGTTTCAAAATAATCACCGGTAGCAATATGCATGTAATCACCAGGAGCAATATGCATGCGTATTTCCGGATTGTGGATATAAGTGCCTTTTTTTTCTGCGCTTGTGGAAGTCCACCAACCCCATTTGTCAAATCTGTTCCCAACAGATTCGCAGTAGCCATCCGGAAGAATTGGGACTGCATCATCTATGCTACTCCATTCGGAAGCTTTGGGCAAGTGCCAACCGCTTGGGCAAACACTCTGCGCTTTTTCCCAAGTGTATAAGCGTCCATATTTTTTGCAATCATTTTCGTAGCACCAGGAGAGAGAATCGCCAGTGTCATAATCCAAATTATCTGCCATCAGCACAAGGGTGCCTGCTTTGGTAGTTTTATATTGTTTGCCGTCACGTGAGTCGGTGAATGGCTGGCTGAGTTTTTCATCAAAGAGCTGTGCTTGGCTGTCTTTGTCGCAACCAAGCAGGAGCAGAAGCAAGAGGAGCATGGCAGGAGGCATATCGGCGTAATTTAGAAAATTGCTATATTCCTTTTATGCCTGGAAAATCAAAAAAAGAGATAATAATTCGCAATTCCACTGCGGATTTTCTTGTGTTTGTTAGACAAAATGGCGAGCAAGGAATAGCTGTTCGCATAGAAGATGAAAATGTTTGGCTTACAATTGAGGCTATATGCGAGCTTTTCCAAAAAAAACGAACCACTATTTTAGAGCATTTGCAAAATATCTTCAAAGACAAAGAATTAAACGAAAATTCAGTATGTCGGAAATTCCGACATACTGCCGAAGATGGCAAAAATTATAATGTAAACCACTACTCGCTAGAAGCAATAGTTTCAGTCGGCTATAGAACCGACTCTGAAAGAGCTGTGCAATTTCGTCAATGGGCTACTGGAATTCTTACAACTTTCGCAAAAAAAGGCTTTGTTATAGACAAGCAAAGATTAATAAATGACCAAGTATTTTCCGTTCAATATTTCGATGAATTGGTAGCAGAAATCCAAGAAATTAGGGCAAGTGAAAGAAAATTTTACCAAAAAATAACGGATATTTATGCTACAGCTTATGATTATGACAAAGACAGCAAAACAACCCTAGATTTTTTCGCAAATGTACAGAACAAATTGCATTTTGCCATACATCAAAATACCGCAGCAGAATTAATCGTTAAAAGAGCCAGTGCCAAAAAGAAAAATATGGGCTTAACCAATTGGAAGAATGCACCAGACGGAAAAATCATAAAAACCGATGTTTCCGTCGCAAAAAACTATCTCTCAAAATTAGAGTTAGAGGAACTAAATGAAATTGTAGAAATGTATTTAGATTATGCAAACAGACAAGCACGCAAACGAATTCCAATGACAATGCAGGATTGGGCAAAAAAATTAGATGTATTTCTTAATTTGAATGATGCTACGTTATCAGATGGAATAGGCAAAGTATCCCATGAGATAGCCAGAGCATTTGCTGAGAGCGAGTTTGAGAAATATCGCATTGTACAAGACAGGTTATTTAAAAGTGACTTTGATAGACTATTAGAAGATATTGATACTTAGAAAATTGCTATATTAACCTCAATGCCCCGTTGCGTAAACAAAATTGTTGTTTTTCTATTCCTCTGCACCTCATGCTGCTTTTGCATATTCACTTGCAAGTCCAAGGAGCCCGAAATAAAAAAGATAGGCAACATAGACAAGCCTTTAAACTTGTCATTGTTTTTTTATGATACGAGAGGATATAGTGTGTCTTATGACACTATTGATGGCTATGCAATTAAGACGATATTGTATCCATATTCCATTAATATTATTAACGATAGCATAATGATTGTCGCTAGATGGAAAGAAGGGGATGAGGAATATAGAGGCAAACTAACAGATGAGCAATATTCGGAAATTTTAAAAAAAGTTTCTGAGTTAAACCAAAAATATGACTATTACGCAGGGAGAAGTGCACGCTGGACTTGTATGTTGGAAATAGACAATCAAGTTCATTATATATATAGATTCTGTAGCCATGCTTATAAATTTTCACATCCAAAACTTTCACCTATGCCCAAAGAAATAGAACTTTTATTTCAGTATATTGTAGGTTTATCCCCAATTCCAATAATGTAGGAAACCTAAGTCCATGTTACAAACCACACTACTCCTGTTTGAAGGATTATGGCGAAGGTGTATGGAGCAGCAAATGATTTACATATCCATTCTGTTTGCATTATCGTTGCTCTTTGCCAGCTGCGAAAGATACGACAAGAATAAACCAACAGAGTTTTTCAAAATAAAGGAAGAATTGCTTGAAAGCTATAATACAGATACAAAGAAGCATTTCATATCAGGTAAACTGGAAAGCTTCGTGCTGTCTAACCCACCGAATGACTCATCGCTGTTGAAGAAAATAGTAGAAGAATATAACAAGCAAACGATACCCCTTGACACAATAAAAAAATATAAGTCTGTTGAGAGAGAGTTTTATAAAGAAACAGAGTGCCTCACTCGAAATTA
>WQSZ01000201.1 GCA_009787645.1 Candidatus Fibrimonadales bacterium
GTTTGGGATGTGGCTGTTGGTGATATTTTAAAAGTTTCTTTTTTTCTAAATTATATCTCATGCACATGTCAGATGATTTAATTTCGCCTACCGTTGGGATAGCAATGTGCGCCGCAAGCGCTGTTGCCATTGCTTATTCCGTAAAAAAATCCAGTTTCAGCAAGGAAAAGCTTCCTATGATGGCTGTTATGAGCGCATTTATATTTGCCGCCCAAATGGTCAACTTTGCAATTCCCGAAACCGGCTCCAGCGGACACATAACCGGAGGCATATTGCTTGCCGCCATGATTGGNGCCTTTCCGGCTCTCCTTTGNATGTCTGCGGTGNTNATAATTCAATGCCTTGCCTTTGCAGATGGAGGCTTGCTCGCTCTGGGTTGCAATNTTTTCAATCTGGGCGTTATCCCATGCCTGATAGTCTATCCGCTGATTTTTGAGCCGCTTGCAAAAAAGAATATGTCGCTCGCATCCGTGCTGGCGGTAATTGCAGGGTTGCAGCTCGGCGCATTTGGCGTGGTGCTTCAAACATATGTCTCCGGTATTGCAGGGCTTCCGTTTGCGGCTTTTGCGGCNTCAATGCTGCCTATTCACTTGGCGATTGGCGCTGNGGAAGGCGTGGTAACAGCTTCCATCCTTTATTTTGCTTATGCCTCTAATGCAAAGAAGGCCGTTGTTGCCTTTGCGCTTATGGCATTGTTCGCAGGCACGGTTTTGTCTCAGTTTGCATCCGAGGCTCCGGACGGCATGGAATGGTCAATTGAGAGGGTTTATGGACAATAATAAATTCATTTTGCGACCCAGAAAGCCACAGCCTCAAACAAAACAGCTAAGCGATGAGGCTGCGAAAAAAATCGCAAACATTGTGAGCATAATGCTAAATGACAAGAAAAAGTAGGGGTCTTTGAATGCTTCGTATTATTCTCTCAATCTTCTTCTCCTTTTCCTTAGCCCTTGCAGCAGAAGATGGCAAAACTGCCGCTTGGATAACCCTTGACGGCGATGTTGACCCTGGCATGAANGANTACATAGGTCGTGCCATAGCGGAGGCCGTTGCCAAAAATCCGGATTTGATTGTCTTTGAAATAAACACTTTTGGCGGNCGCCTGGATGCCGCCTTTGAAATTGTNGATACCATAACNGCCCTCAAAATTCCAACCGTAGCGCTNGTGCAAAAAAAAGCCATAAGCGCAGGAGCNCTAATCGCTCTTGCCAGCGACAAGCTCTATATGCTTCCCAGCACAACCATCGGAGACTGCGCTCCCATTGTGCAAAGCTCAGACGGCCAGCCGCAAATTGTTGGCGAAAAAATACAATCTCCGCTAAGAGCAAAGTTTCGCAATTTGGCGGAGCGCAATGGGCATCCACGCTTGCTTTCAGAAGCTTTTGTTAGCCCGGATTTAGGCGTTATAGAGCTTTCCGGCAAAGATACCGTGATTTATATAAATGCCATTGAACTGAATGATATGTCGGAAGAAGAACTGAAAAAATGGACTAGAAAAACTCTTGTAAGGGTAGGCGAGCTTTTGACCATGACAAACGAAGAAGCTCAGCGCTTGAAATTTTCGCAAGGAACTCCTGAGAACATAGAGAATTTCAAAAAAGAATTGGGCATAGCAAAAACNATAGTNATTCAAATTTCATGGGCAGAAAAGCTTACGAGATTTATGGGTGCGATATCCGGACTGCTTATGATTGTGGGCTTTGGNCTGCTTTACATGGAATTTAAAACTCCGGGTTTCGGAGTGTTNGGAATTATTGGNGTTACGCTTATAGCGTTGGTATTTTTGGGGCAATATGCGAGCAGTCTGCACGATAAGCTGCCGCTTGTTTTGCTTGTTTTGGGCATTGTGCTTATGCTCCTTGAGATTTTCGTTTTGCCCGGGCTGTTTATTTGCGGCGTGCTTGGCATAATTTGTTTTATAGCGGCATTGGCTATGTCTTTTGATATTTCAAACTTGCCAGCTTTTGCGCCGGAAGTTCGCACTCTTGCGAATTGGCAATATGGCTTGATGTACATAATGCTATGCGCAGTGCTTGCAACTTCTTTGCCCATTTTGGTTTCAAGATATTTGCTCCCGGTGTTGCCGGAGAGATTTACGCCTATTCTCAAAACCGATTTATCCAAAGCTTATTCTCCGGTTGAGGAATTTGTGGATGAGGTAAAAAAAGGAGATATAGGCGTAGCTTTGACCGATTTGCGTCCAAGCGGCCATGCAAAATTCGGCGATAAGATGTTGGATGCCCAGTCCAGAAGCGATTTTATAGAAGCTGGAACTTCTGTGAAAATAGACTTCGTGGAAGCGGGCAAGGTTTGGGTCACTAAGGAAAGTTGAGAGTTGAGAGTTGAGAGTGAAAAAGTTCATAGATTAAGGCTTTTAAATTTGCCTAACTCTCCACTCTCCACTCTCCACTAAAAAACGAAGTTCCACATTTATTCTTCTTCAGTTCGCCATCCCAATGTTTTATCTGCGGCTATGTCTGCTGCTGCGCTTGCTGGGAGTTCGTAAAGCAGGGTGCAGACTTTGATATTCTCAAAGCCCGCTCTTTTTAGCGCTCT
>WQSZ01000202.1 GCA_009787645.1 Candidatus Fibrimonadales bacterium
TCTTTTGGGAATACGCCCTTCTTTAAACTTCCGGTGAATTTAATTTTGCGAACTTTGAGAGGTGCCATTGCCAGGGTTTGCGTTGCAAGCACGTCTGCTACCTGCGATGAGCCTATGCCAAAGGCTATGGAACCAAATGCGCCATGTGTAGCCGTGTGGCTATCACCACAAGCTATGGTCATTCCGGGTTGTGTGACCCCTTCTTCCGGGCCAACTATGTGAATTACCCCTTGTTCTCCGGTTTCCGGCCCAAAAAAGCGAATGCCAAAGTCTTTGCAATTCTGTTCCAGCCGGGCGAACATCTCCTCTGCCACAGGGTCTTTTAGCGGCCTTGGGCGTTCATCTGCGGTGGTTGGAATAATGTGATCCACCGTTGCAAAGGAGCGATTTGGGTAAAGGGCCTTTAATCCATCGTCTCTTAGCATTGAAAAAGCCTGAGGGCTTGTGACTTCATGCAGCAGGTGTAAGCCTATAAAAAGCTGGTCTTGCCCGGAGGGTAGCTTGCCCACCGTATGCTTTTCGTAAATTTTTTGGAATAATGTTTTTCCCATGGGGTGAAATTTAGAAAAGTATCTGTAATTTTTACTATATTATCCATATCATGGAAACAAAAAATGCTGATCTTGCAAAGATTTTGATAGTAGATGACTCTAGAGTATTTCGGAGTATATTGGAAAAAGTGATATCCACACTTCCCGGCGTTCAGGTTGTTGGTGCCGTACCTAGCGGTTTAGCGGCCATTGAATTCTTGAGGATACGTGCTGTTGATTTAATGACCTTGGATGTTGAAATGCCCGAATTGGACGGGCTTCAAACTCTCAAAAAGATGCTTGAGTGCAAAGGCGAGCTCAAAGCCGTTCCCGAAGTTTTGATGGTGAGCTCTTTGACTCGTTCGGGTTCAGACACCACTATGAAAGCCCTTGAATGCGGCGCATTCGATTTTATAGCTAAACCTCCACCCGAGGCTCCCAACTCACAGGAAAGCCTGAGCAGAATGCTACACACGGCGATTACCGGGTGGCTTTCTCGCAGAAGCAGAGGCATTCGTCATACGCCTACTGCCCGCCCTGCGGCTGGTGGTGCCACGGTAGCCTCATCTACCAGCCCTACAGGATTTACATATTCTCTCGCAAAAGGAAATGTATTCACAAAACCTATAATGGCAATAGTTATGGGAGTTTCCACCGGAGGCCCTAAGTCTTTGGCAGATATGCTTCCCAAGCTTTGTACGCTAACTCACTTGCCTATTTTGCTGGTGCAGCACATGCCGCCTAATTTCACAAAATCTTTGGCAGACAGCCTTGCCCTTAAATGCGCTCACAATGTTGTGGAAGGTTTGCCCGGCACTGTAGTTAAAGATAAAACAATTTACATTGCGCCCGGCGGTAATCACATGACTGTCAGAACAAGAGGCGCAGAGTTTGTTTTGGAAAACAACCAAGACCCACCGGAAAACGGTTGCCGCCCCGCTGTAGATGTATTATTCCGCTCAGCTGCTTTGGCTTACCCTCCGGATTCTCTTATAGGAGTTATATTAACAGGCATGGGTTGCGACGGCACTCCGTCTTTGCCTAGCTTGAAAAATAAAAATGCGTATTTAATAGCACAAGATGAAGAAACTTCAGTCGTATTCGGCATGCCTCGTGCCGCTGCGGCAACGGGCCTGCTGCATAAGGTCGCACCTCTAATGCGCGTTCCGGAAGCTATAGTTGAACGTATAAACATGGGAAAAAAATAAGGTAATGTTATGGCAGAACACATGAGCACAGAATCCTACAAAAGCATAACTAAATATGTTTTTGATATATGCGGAATCGTTTTAGGAGACGATAAACAGTATTTGGTTGAGCAACGCTTGAGCCCGATCTTGGGTGACCTTGGCTGCAAGGATTTTGCAGCTTTAGGCAATATGCTGAGTACTGGCGCAACCAATTTTTTGGTCCGCGAAAAAGTTCTAAACGCAATGACCACGAATGAGACATCGTTCTTCAGGGATGATCATCCGTACATAGCGTTTAGGGAAAAAATAATGGTGGACATGCTTGAGCGTGTTAAGCAGCGCAAAGAGCGTCCGTGGCAGCGCAGAGGGCCAAAGGTTGCTATGTGGAGCGTAGCTTCAAGTACCGGGCAAGAGCCTTACTCCATGGCTATGATCATTGCCGATATTGTTACGCAAAAGGGCATGGGTTTGGTCACGATGGAAGACTTTGGAATTCTGGGCACGGACATTTCCTCAAAAGTTTTGGCAAAAGCTATGGAGGGCAGGTATGGTCCTTTGGAAGTAGCTCGCGGCTTGAGCCCGGAAATGCGCAACAGGCATTTTGTGCAAGACGGCGATTCGTATGTTATCAACGATAAACTCCGCAAAATAGTGGAATTCAAGGCGTTTAACATTCAGGACTCTTTTACACAGATAGGGGCTTTTGATGTTATTTTCTGCCGCAACATTCTGATCTATTTCACAGATGATGCCAAGAGAAAAATTCTCGCTCAGTTCTACCAGATACTCGCACCCGGCGGCTTTTTGCTTTTGGGTTCTGCGGAGAACATGTA
>WQSZ01000203.1 GCA_009787645.1 Candidatus Fibrimonadales bacterium
GAGCGGCTTTTGCGAGACAGCAGATTTGCAAAATGCCATCGCTCCTATATTGTAAACTTAAATGAAATTGCAGTTGTTTCAAACAGAGAAATTGCTATGAAAAACGGCGCAAAAATTCCCATTTCACGAGGCTATTCGCAGGTAAAAGACGAAATGCTAAAATGGATGTTCAAGAAGAAATGAAAGAAATAGCATTGCTCATAGTTCCGTTTTTATCGGTATGTACCTGTATCGTAGTATTGATACTGAGTTTACCATGCAAAAAAAGCGTTCTTTTTACAGTTGCAATGCTTTTGCTTCTTGCTTTTGTTATCGGAGCAATAGATGCTTTTTTTCTTGAATCGATCTTGCCGGAATTTTTGAAGCAAACGAGGATGCTGTACTCTCTTTTTTATCTTCCATTGATAATTGTGCTTTTCAAAGAACTATTAATTAAGAAGATATTTTCATTTTTTATGGTGATGATTTTAATTTGTGTTTTGCGCTTGAGCGGAATAGCAATCGCAGAGCTTTTTATTGCGCATGGAGAGAATGCATATTACTTGGCATTATTTATTTCCACATTTATGCTATATGGCATTTATATAATTTTAATAAGTAAATTCGGGAGAAATTTGCTCCATGAATTATTTGCGCACGGACATACAAAAGAATGGATATTATACTCGTTCAGCGCAGCAGCTTCATGGCTTCTCTTGGAATTATTGCTACCGTCATTTACATCTAATTTTGTACTGTCGCTTTCAGTAGTGTTTTTTGTTTTTTGGAGTTTTATCATTCTTTGTTTCGCTATCATAAACACCCATGCAAAAGCCAAATTCAAATATGAAGCGGAGTTTGCCGACAGCATTATATCTACCGGGCAAAAATACCATCAAAGCATGGAAGATATGTATAGGAAACTCAGCATTTTGCGGCACGATTACAAATATCACCTTAAAACAATCAACAATCTGTTCAATTCCGGCAAACTGGAAGAAGCAAAGCGATATTTAGACGATATTCAAAAAGAAGTTCCTGAAAACAAATTGCGGCATTACTGCTCAAATGCTGTATTCAATGCCTTGCTTTCAAGCTACGCAGAACGCTGTGAAAAGCTGAATATAAAATTCAAAACAAATTTGGATTTGCCGGAGTCTATTTCCATTCCCAATTACGAGATAAGCATAATTCTCGGCAATCTCCTTGAAAACGCCGTGGAAGCCTGCGAAAAATTAAAGCATGGCGGCGAAATAGAACTTGATATTAAAACACAAGGTTCTTATCTCGCTATTATGGCAAAAAACAATTTTACCGGAGAATGCACGCTAATCAGCTCCAAAAAAAACGGGGGCTTCGGTTTGCAAAGCGTTAGAGCCATTGCTATGCGTTACGAAGGCCATACGCTCACGGAATTTGAAGGCGACGAGTTTAAGATTTACGTGATGTTGCGGATGTGAGATTTTGCAACATTCAACGGGTTTTGCATATCGGTTTTTTGTCATGCTTATTTGGCCATTCCGATTTTTTTACCAAAGAGTCCGGCACAGGGTTATCATGAACACAGCGAACCGATAAACCGTAAGTGCTAAAATCTATGTTTTCTTCCATCTTGTCTCTTCCGGTATGAAATGTCCAGAAATATACCAACTGGCTGTTAAACCTATTGTCAATCCAATAGTAACCGAAAGTGCCGACAGATTTAAAAATCGCTTGATTATAATAACGCATTCCACCCGGCAAAGCAGAAAAACCATAATCGTCTGTGCCGTTCCATTGCGATTTAGACTTAAGTTTCTTGCCCGCCAGTTCTTTACGCCTGATTTCTGCAACTTCATTCTTAGACAAGCCTCCGAACTCACGAAAGGTTCCCCAACCTCCTTCTACGCAATCCTTTTCATCTTCAATTGCCTTTTGCAAATCGAACCATTCATTACGTTTTGGCAAATGCCAACCGGCAGGGCAAATTTTCCGTGCAGTTTCCCAAGTGTATAATCTGCCGTATATTTCGCAATTGGAATCTTTATTCGCATAGCACCAACTGTTAGCGGATTTATAGTTAAGATTCTCAGCCATCCAAATCTGCTTGCCAATTTGCACAGTTCTGTAATCTTGCCCATCTCTTGGATCGGTAAAGCTGTCATCGCCTGCGGCTTGTGCGGCAAAGCAAAGAACAAGGAATATTGCTGTGGCTATTGCGGTTTTGCAGATGTTTTGCATTAGGGTTAATATAGCAATTTTCTAAATTACGCCTAATGCCAACCACGCTCATTTTCTTGTTGCTGTTTCTTATTTGCTGCGGATGTGGCAAACGAGAATTGACGATTGATCCAATAGGCCAAGGCCAGCACGGTGATTATGATGATAATCATCTTTTTCATACGGTTGTGTACGATAATGACAATAGGGATTCGATTATATTAGAAAAAATAGATACGGTGATGGTATTTTCTTGCGAGGCCACCAGCGATACTTCTACCGATAACAGCAATACTTTTACCGACATCCGTGACGGTAAGAC